>DASXRN010000137.1:0-2967 GCA_036506595.1 Polaromonas sp.
GCCGCCCGTGCGGCCCTGCTGATGGCGTGGAAAGCATTTCGCAGCCGGCGTGACCTGCTTGCCAAGATGCTGTGCCAGCCCGTGCTGGAGCTGTGGCTGGCCGACGAAGTGGCCGAGGGCCGCATCAACGCCCCCGGTTTCTTCGCCAGCGACGTGGTGCGTGCCGCCTGGTGTGCCGCCATCTGGACCGGTGACGGCCCCGGCTCGATTGACCCGGCGAAAGAAGTCGATGCGGCACAAAAACGCGTCGATCTGGGCATCAGCACCAAGCAGGCCGAAAGCATCCTTCACGACGGCGTCGACTGGGAGGCCAAACACCGCCAGCGCGTCAAGGAGATCAACGCCGAAAAAGCCGATGGAATTTACTTCCCACCGGCGGGCACTCCGGCCGTGCAGACGCCTGCAGCAGCAGACGTGGGCGCCGACGACGTGCCGGTGCCGAGCGACAAAGTTTAGAAGTCTTCTCAAGTTGCCCTATTTGAGAAAGCCTTTAGTTCCTAAAGTCAAGCCACATGAAACTCCTCGACGTCATCACCGCGCCCTGGGCCATAGAGCCAGCCAAGCTGCTGGAGATTCAAGCCATCTACGCCACGCACCTGCGCGGCGAAAAGATTGACATTGCGGGCGTCGAGCAACGACTGGGCCGGCCACTGGCCAACGAACCCAAGGCCTACGAAATCATGGACGGCGTGGCCGTGCTGCCCATCGAGGGTGTGATCGCCAAGCGTGCCAACCTGTTCAGCCAGATCAGCGGCGGCGTGTCCACCGAGCTGGTGGCCCGCGACTTGCGCGACGCGCTGGCCGATCCTGCGGTGCACAGCATCATCCTGTCCATCGACAGCCCTGGCGGCACGGTGGATGGAACGCAAACGCTGGCCAATGCCGTGCGCGCAGGCCTGGCAACCAAGCCCATCGTTACGCTCGCCAGCGGCACCATGGCCAGCGCGGCCTACTGGATTGGCTCGGCCGCCCAGGCCGCCTACATCGTGGATGCGACCACCACCGTCGGCAGCATCGGTGTGGTGGCCACGCACACCGACGTCTCGCGCGCCGAAGAGCAGCGCGGCGTCAAGACCACCGAGATTTATGCCGGCCAGTACAAGCGCATTGCCAGTTCCTATGCGCCGCTCACCGATGCTGGCCGCCAGACCATTCAGGACCAGGTGGACTACACCTACTCGCTGTTCGTCTCGGCCGTGGCTCAGCAGCGCGGCGTGGGCGAAGACAAAGTTTTGAAAGACATGGCCGATGGCCGCGTCTTCATCGGGCAGCAAGCCATTGACGCGGGGCTGGTGGACGGTGTTTCCACCCTCGAGTCATTGGTCGCGCAGCTCAACCAGGACCGCAGCGGCGGTTCCACTTCCCGCCGTGCCGGTGCCGCACGCCAAGCACTTTCAACCTCTGGAGAAACCATGACCATTACCCGTGAACAGCTCGCGGCCGACGCGCCCGATCTGCTGGCGTCCGTCATGGCCGAGGGTGCAGCCGCCGAGCGCGCGCGCATCCAGGCCGTGGAAGGCCAGCTCATCCCCGGCCACGAAGCCCTGATCAACACCCTGAAATTCGATGGCAAGTCTGGCCCTGGCGATGCCGCCATGGCCGTCAATGCCGCCGAAAAACAGAGCCGCATCGCCCAGGCGCAAGCCCTGGCCTCTGATGCGCCCAGCCCGTTGGCGCTTTCGCCCGCGGCCGCCGTAGATGCGCCGCCCAAGCAGCCGCTGAGCAAGGCCGACATCGACACCCAGGCCAAGGCCTATGCCGCCGCCAACCCCGGCACCAGCTACATCGCCGCCGTCAAACACATTCAACAAGGAGCCTAAATCATGGCCGCATCTCACATCGCAACCCTGACCCTGGGCATCGTCGCCGCCGCCGCCATCACGCAAAACCAGGCCGTCACCGCCGCCGGTGCCGTAGCGACTGCTGCAGGCAATGCCGTTGGCTTTGCCAACACCGCCGCCGCATCGGGCGAGCGTATGCCGGTGACCGCAGGCGGCACCGCCATCGCCATCGCCAGCGCCGCCATTTCCGTGGGGGCTGCGGTGGAAGTCGCAGCCGCCGGCAAGGTGGTCACCAAGTCGGCAGGCATTGCCGTGGGCCGTGCGCTCACTGCCGCCGCGGCCGACGGCGACCTGATCGAAGTGCTGCTGATCCCCAACTGATCCGCCCCCAACACAACCCAACTCCAGGAGTACCCACATGCCCCAAATCACCCCCGCCCAGGCCCGTGTCATTGACCCGGTGCTCAGCACCATCGCGCAGGGCTACCAAAACAGCGAAATGATTGCGCAGATGCTGTTCCCTACCGTGCCGGTCAACCTGCGCGGCGGCAACGTCATCACCTTCGGCAAAGAAGGTTTCATGTTGTACGCCACGCAACGCGCGCCCGGCGAGAACACCAAGCGCGTCAAGTTTGGCTTTGCTGGCGCGCCTTACGCGCTGGTGGACTACAGTCTCGAAGGCCTGGTGCCCGTCGAGGTGCAGCAAGAGGCCAGCAACGGACCCGGCATTGACATGGGTGCCCGCGCCATCGGCGAGGTCAGCGCCATCATGGCACTGCGCCTGGAAAAGCAGGCTGCCGACATCGCCCGCACGGCTGGCAGCTATGCGGCCGCCAACAAGACCACGCTCTCGGGCACCGCACAATGGTCCGACTTCGGCGCCACCAGCGACCCGATCGCCAACATCGAGACCGCCAAGGACGCCGTGCGCGCTGCCACCGGCAAGCGTCCCAACACCGTCGTCATGGGCGCGTCCGTGATGGCCAAGCTGCGGCAGCACCCCAAGATCGTGGACCGCATCAAGTACACCGGCCGTGACGTGGCCACGCCCGAGCTGCTCGCCAGCCTGTTCGGTGTACAGCGCGTGGTGACCGGTGACGCGATTTACTCCAACGACGCCGGCACCGCCTTCACCGATGTCTGGGGCAAGGATGTGGTGGTGGCCTACACCGAGCTGGGCAGCATC
>DASXRN010000138.1:0-2556 GCA_036506595.1 Polaromonas sp.
CTCGTCGCTGCCAAAGCGGGCCAGCGCGGGCGTGCACATGTCGGTCTGCACGCCAATGGCCATGGGCACGCCGCCGCAGTCGATGTGGCCCAGCGCTTCGGCCATGGCCACGCCGTAGGAGTAGTCCAGACCCGCGCCGCCATATTCCTCGGGCTTGGTCAGGCCCAGCAGGCCCAGGTTGCCGAGTTTTTTGAAGACCTCGTGCGCGGGGAAAATCTCCGCCGCCTCCCATTCGTCGACATGCGGGTTGATTTCGGCATCTATAAAACGCTTCAGGGTTTTCTGGATTTCAAGGTGTTCGTGGGTGTACTGCATTTCTTGTCTCCTTGGTATCTCGCTCGCTTACATCCGTGCCACGCCAAACTGCATGGGTCTGAGCTGCCGCGCATCCGCCTCGGCGGACATCGCCAGGCATTGCGCCAGCACGGCCCGCGTGTCGCGCGGGTCGATCACGCCGTCGTCCAGCACCAGACCGCTGGTGTAGAACACATCGGCCTGCGCTTCAAACAGGGCGACGGTCTTGTCGAACTGCGCCCTGGACTGCGCCGCGTCGGGCGTGAGGCCTTTGCGCGCCAGCGCGGCCTCGCTGACAATCTGCATGGTGCGTGCCGCCTGCTCGCCACCCATGACGGCGGTTTTGGCGCTGGGCCAGCTGAAGAGAAAACGCGGCGCATAGCCGCGGCCACACATGCCGTAGTTGCCCGCGCCAAACGAGGCGCCGCACTGGAGGGTGATTTGCGGCACCGTGGCGTTGCTGACCGCCTGAATCATCTTGGAGCCGTGCTTGATCATGCCGGCCTGCTCGCTGTCTTTGCCGACCATGTAGCCGGTGGTGTTCTGCAGGTAAATGATCGGGTGGCCGAGCTGGCACATCAGCTGGATGAAGTGTGTGGCCTTGTTGGCACCGGCCACGTCGATCGGCCCGTTGTTGCTGATGATGCCGACGGCATGGCCGTCAACCCTGGCCTGCACGCAGACGGTGGCCGCGCCGTAGAGCGCCTTGAAGGGCAAAAAGTCGGAGCCGTCCACCAGCCGCGCCATCACCTCATGCATGTCGAGCGGCTGGCGCAGGTCGTCGGGCACCAGGCCGAGCAGGTCTTCTGCCGGGTACAGCGGCTCGCAGCGCAACCCATACGCTACTGAATTAATAGCTGCTTGCGCCTGTACCACCTGGGCCAGAGGCCGATTTGACCAAGAAGTTCGGGCCACCACCTGGCGCGCCAGGCCCAGCGCTTGGCGGTCGTCTTCGGCCAGCTGCTCGCCCAGCCCGGACACGCTGGCATGCATCTGCGCGCCGCCCAGCTCTTCTTCGGTCGCCACCTCACCCGTAGCCGCCATCAGCAAGGGCGGGCCGGCGAGAAAGGCGCGCGAGCGGCCGCGCACCATGATGACCACGTCACTCAGCCCCGGCATGTAAGCACCACCCGCCGTGCCCGAGCCGTGCTGCACGGTGATGACGGGAATACCCGCCGCCGAGAGCCGCGCCAGGTTGCGGAACAGCGCGCCGCCCTGCACAAAGCCTTCGACGCGGTAGCACATGAGGTTAGCGCCCGCGCTTTCAACCAGGTGAACAAAGGGCAGCTTGTTCTGCAGCGCCATCTCCTGCACGCGCAGGATTTTGTCCAGGCCCATGGGCTGAATCGCACCGGCTTCAATGCCCGAGTCGCTCGCCACCACCATGCAGCGCGCGCCGCTCACAAAACCAATGCCGGCCACCACGCCACCGCCCGGAACGGACTGCTCTGCGTCTTTCTTGTCCTGCAAATAACCGGCCAGTGAACAGATCGGCAGGTAAGGCGTGCCGGGGTCCAACAACAAGGCCACGCGCTCGCGCGGCAGCAGTTGGCCGCGTTTCTCAAACACCGGCCGCGACTTGGCCGATGCGGCAGCCGCGCGGTCTTCCAGCGCGCGCAGCGCCGCCAAGCGCGCCAGCATGGCCGCGCGGCGCTGGCGTGCCACTGCACCTTCGGGATTCCACGCGGACTGGAACACGGTCACGACTGAAACACCTTGGGCGTGGCCGCCAGGTGAAAGCCGTCAAACGGCTTGATGGCATCGCGCTGCAGGGCCTCGGCGTCAGGCCTTTGCATGGGCCAGCCCATGCGCACCTGCGGCCGCGCGCCATCGATCCGCAGGGTGCTACCGCTGATGAAGTTGGCCGCCGCGCTGAGCAAAAACACAATTGCCGCCGAGGTTTCGCTCTCGGTGCCAAAGCGCCCCAGCGGCACCGTGTTGCGCATCTCGCGCAGCATGGGCCCGGCCTCGGGCGGGTAGTGGTCCATGCCGCTGGAGGCGATATAGCCGGGTGCCACGGCATTGACCCGCACGCCACTGTGCGCCCACTCGGCAGCGGCGGTTTCGGTCAGGCTCACCATGCCGGCGCGCGCCGCACCGCTGTGGCCCATGCTGGGCATGGAACCCCACATGTCCGCGACGATGTTCACAATGCTGCCGCCGTGCTGCTGCATGGACTGCAGATAGCATTCGCGCATCATCAAAAAACCACCGGTCAGGTTGGTGTTGACCACCGCTTCCCAGCCCTTGGCGCTGATGGAT
>DASXRN010000139.1:0-13637 GCA_036506595.1 Polaromonas sp.
CATCACCCATGTGATACTGATTCACTGCGAGACCGGTGCCGGCGTGCTCAATCCGCTGCAGGAAGTCGCCGATGTCTGCGCCGCCCATGGCAAGGGCCTGATTGTGGATGCCATGAGTTCGTTTGGCGCGCTGGAAATCGACGCGCGCAGAGTCCACTTTGACGCCCTGGTAGCCGCCAGCGGCAAATGCCTGGAGGGTGTGCCCGGCATGGGCTTTGTCTTTATCCGCAAGGCGATTCTGGACAGCTGCGCGGGCCGCAGCCAGTCGCTGGCCATGGACCTGTACGACCAGCATGTCTACATGGAAAAAACCACGCAGTGGCGCTTCACCCCGCCCACGCATGTCGTGGTGGCGCTGGCCGAGGCGATTGCGCAGTTTGAAGAAGAAGGCGGGCAGCCCGCGCGCCTGGCGCGCTACACCCGCAACTACAACACCCTGATTCAGGGCATGGCCAGGCTGGGCTTCAAACCCTTTCTGGACCCTGCCATTCAGGCGCCCATCATCGTGACCTTTCACGCGCCGGCCGACAGCCGCTATGCGTTTAAGAAGTTTTATGCAGCCGCACGCGAACGTGGCTTTGTCCTATACCCGGGCAAGCTCACACAGGTGGAAACTTTTAGGGTAGGCTGTATCGGGGCGATTGGCCCGAACGAGATGGCGCAAGCCGTTCACGCGATAGCGCTGGCGCTGCAAGACATGGGCATTACGTCCGCCGCACCCGCGCACTGAGCAATCAAAGCAATAGCAAGGAGTCCCGCATGGCCAGCAAAGCACCCGGCAAAACCCACCCCGCACTGGAGGCGGTCAAAAAATCGGGGGCGGCCAAGGTCAAGGTGGCCGTCAGCGACATCGACGGCGTGCTGCGCGGCAAGGTCCTGCACAAAGACAAATTCCTGGGTGCCGCCGAGCCCTACCCGGCCGGCGGCTTTGGTTTTTGCGATGTGGTGCTGGGCTGGGACATGACCGACAGCTGCTACGACAACACCACTGTGACGGGATGGCAGCACGGCTTTCCCGATGCGCTGGCGCGGCTGGACCTGGCTACCTTCCGCCATGTGCCCTGGGATGAGGGCGTGCCGTTTTTCCTCGGCGAATTTGTCAACGCAGATGGCACACCCCATGCCGTCTGCCCGCGCCAAACGCTCAAGCGCGTGCTCAAACGCGCCGAGAAGATGGGCTTCAAGGTCATGACCGGCATGGAGTTCGAGTGGTTCAACTTCCTGGAAACACCACACAGCTGGGCCGCCAAAAAAGGCGTGGGGCCCCAGCAGCTGACGCCGGGCATGTTCGGCTACTCGCTGCTGCGCATGAACCAGAACCGCGAGTTCTTCAAGGCCATCATGGATGAGATGCTGGCCTTTGGCATCCCCATCGAAGGCCTGCACACCGAGACCGGCCCCGGCGTTTATGAAGTCGCCATCGCTTTCGGCGAAGCGCTGGAGCAGGCCGACCGGGCCATTTTGTTCAAGACCGGCGTCAAGGAAATAGGCGCGCGCTTCGGCATCATGCCCAGCTTCATGGCCAAGCCCAACCAGCAGTTGCCGGGCTGCAGCGGCCACATTCACCAAAGTCTTTCCGACGGTAAAAACAACCTGTTCTACGACGCGAAAAGCCCGCGCAAGATGAGCAAGCTGTTTGAAAGCTACCTGGCCGGCCAGGTCGCCTGCATGATGGAGTTTGGCCCCATGATCTGGCCCACCATCAACAGCTACAAACGGCTGGTAGACGGCTTCTGGGCGCCCGTCAAACCGACCTGGGGCATGGACAACCGCACCGCCAGCTTTCGCGTGATTGCCGGCAGCCCCAAGGCCACGCGGCTGGAAACGCGCTGCCCGGGCGCCGACGTGAACCCCTACCTGGCGATGGCGGCCGTGATTGCGGCGGGCCTGGACGGCGTGGAAAAAGGCCTCAAGCTCACGACCCCACCCATCACAGGCACCAACCAGGGGGCCGAAAACATCGCGCGCGCACCGCGCACCCTGATCGAAACCACACGCATCTTCCAGCAGTCCACCATAGCCCGCGACTGGCTGGGCGATACCTTTGTCGACCACTTCGCCGCCACGCGCGACTGGGAATGGCGGCAGTGGCTGGACGGCGTGACCGACTGGGAACTGAAACGCTACTTCGAGATCATCTAGGTATGGAAATTCGACGACTTGAAGTCTCTGATGCACCGGTCTACCGGGCCTTTCGCCTGCGCGGTTTGCGTGAGCATGCCGACGCCTTCACGTCGAGCTTTGAAGAAGTCAGCCTGCAAGCGCTGGCTGAGGCTGAAAAGCGGCTGGCGGCAACGTCCAACGAAAAACTCTGGGGCGCTTTTGTGGACGGCGAGATGGCCGGCATGGTGGGCCTGAACCATGAGACGCGCCTGAAAAACCGTCACAAGGGCACACTGGTCGGCATGTATGTCGCACCCGAATTCACCGGGCGTGGCATAGCCCGCGCCCTCGTCGACACCGTGCTGCAGGACGCCCGCGCCTCGGGCCTGGAACTCGTCGTCCTCACGGTGACCGACAGCAACCGGCAAGCCTTCGCACTCTACGAAAGAGCCGGCTTTAGAGCCTTCGGCACGGAGCCCGACGCAATACGGGTCAATGGCATCAGTTTCGGCAAAACGCATATGTACCTTCAACTTAAAACACCATGAGCATCACCAGCTTTTCCTTTCCCACGGCCATCAAATTCGGAACTGGCGCCCGCAAACTAGTGGCGGCACAGCTGCTTGAAGCCGGCTGCAAGCGCCCGCTGATCGTCACCGACAAGGCGCTGGCTGCGCTGCCGGTGCTGGCCGAATTCAAGACCCATCTGATGGGACTGGAGGTGGCGGTGTTCTCGGGCGTTTTCGGCAACCCGACCTGCAGCCAGGTGATGGAGGGCGCAGCCGCCTACAAGGCCCACCAAGCCGACTGCGTGATCGGCTTTGGCGGTGGCGCGGCGCTCGATGTAGCCAAAGTGGTCGGCATCGCCGCCACGCACGAAGGCGACATCCTCGAATACGTCTGGGACCACCCGCAGGTGCGTCCCATTGTCCATGAGTTGCCCTACTTTGTGGCGCTTCCCACCACCTCGGGTACCGGCTCTGAAGTCGGCCGCTCCAGTGTGGTCAGCGAAAACGACACCCACTTGAAACGCGTGGTGTTCAGTCCCAAAATTCTGGCCAGGGTCGTGTTTGCCGACCCCGAACTCACCTTGGGCCTGCCGCCGCATGTGACGGCCGCCACCGGCATGGACGCACTGACGCACAACATCGAGAGCTACCTCTCGCCGGCCTACCACCCGCTGTGCGACGGCATTGCGCTGGAGGGCACGCGCATCGCCGCGGCCGCCCTGCTGACCGCCGTGAAAGAGCCCGGCAACCTCAAGGCACGCAGCGACATGATGATGGCCTCGATGATGGGCGCGATAGCTTTCCAGAAAGACCTGGGCGCCGTGCATTCGTGCGCGCACGCCCTGGGCGCCGTCTGCGACCTGCACCATGGTTTGGCCAATGCACTGATGATTGACACCGTGCTGGCCTGGAACTACGAAGCGGTGCCGGCCAAGTTTGACGAGCTGGCCCATGTCTGCGGCGTGGCGGGTGGTGGCCAAAACCTTGTCGGCTGGCTCAAGCAACTCAAGGCCAGCATCGGCATCAGCGGCTCGCTGTCGGCACATGGCGTGAAGCCCGAGCACCTGCCGCGCCTGGTCGAGATTGCCACGGCCGACATCTGCCACCAGACCAATCCGCGGCCTTGCAAAGCGGAGGACTTCCAGAAATTGTTTGAGGCAGCACTATGAGCAAAGCCGCCAGTCGACTCAAGATAGGTCTGTCGGCCTGCTTTTCGCACGCCGACCCAACCCGTTCCTTTTTCACCGGCAAAACCCTGCAGTACGTTGAGCAGTCGATTGCGCACTGGATCATGTCCTCCGGCGCCATGGTCGTCATGGTGCCCTGCCCGACCGGCAGCACCCAGCGCGGCGATGTGGCCTATGAACATTACGCCGAGTGGCTGGACGGCCTGGTGCTGCATGGCGGTGCCGACGTCTGGCCCGGCAGCTACGGCGAGACGCCGATGGAAGAAAAATGGTCGGGCGACCGCGTGCGTGACGAATACGACAAAGGCCTGGTCACCGCTTTCGAGGCCGTGGGCAAGCCGATTTTTGGCATCTGCCGCGGCCTGCAATTGCTCAATGTGGCCTACGGCGGAACGCTGTACCAGGACATCCAGACGCAGCTGCCGGCATCGTTCATACACCGCGATGCCGCGGTGTATGACCAGAACTTTCACAGCGTGGACATCGTGCCGGGCACCAGGCTCTCCGACCTGTATCCCGGCGTGGAGCGGGTCCGCGTCAACAGCATTCACCACCAGGCGATCAAGGACCTCTCGCCCGAGTTTGAAGCCGAGGCCTACAGCGTGAACGACGGCCTCATCGAAGCCATACGCCGCAAGGACAAGGCCAAAAGCTATATCGCCGCGCTGCAGTGGCATCCCGAGTTTCACAAAACCGGCTCTGACACCATTGACGATGGGGCCGTGCTCAATGACTTCCTGGCCGCCGTCAGCACCGCAAAAAACCAGAGTAAAGCATGAACCAGCTCGCCATCCACAACCCCGCCACCGGTGAGCTGATCACCGAAGTTCCTGCCGACGATGCGGCATCGGTCGCCGCCAAAAGCCTGCAAGCGCGCGCCGCGCAGGCAAGCTGGGCCAAGGTCCCGCTGGCAGAGCGCAAGGCCTGCATCACGCGTTTTCGCGCCGCCATCGTGGCAGAGCTGGAGCCGTTGGCTATCACCATGACGCGCGAGACCGGCAAGCCCATCAAGATGTCGCGCAATGAACTCAATGGCCTGCTGGGGCGCATTGATTTTTTCCTGGCGGAAGTAGACGGCAGCACGGCAACGCAGACGGTCTTCAACGATGGCGGCATGACCGAGCAGATCGAACACATACCGCTGGGCGTAGTGGCCAATATTTCGGCCTGGAACTACCCGTGGTTTGTCGGTGGCAATGTCTTCATCCCGGCGCTGCTGACCGGCAATGCCGTGCTCTACAAACCGTCCGAATACGCATCGATGACAGGCTTGGCCATCGCACGCCTGCTGCACGCGGCGGGCGTGCCTCAGGACGTGTTTGTGCCGCTGATTGGCGGCGCTGCGGTCGGCGCGGCCTTGCTCGAGCAAAGAATTGATGGCCTGTTTTTTACCGGCTCGTATGCCACGGGCGCGAAGCTTGCGCAAGCCATGGGCCAGCGCCTGGTCAAGCTGCAACTCGAACTAGGCGGCAAGGACCCGACCTATGTGTGCGACGATGCCGATCCCCAAACCGCCGCCGAGTCGCTGGCCGACGGCGCGATGTACAACACCGGGCAAAGCTGCTGCTCGGTCGAGCGCATCTATGTCCACGAGAAAATTTACGATGCTTTCGTGGCCGCCTTCGTGGCCACCGTCAAGACCTTCGAGGTCGGCGACCCGATGCTTGACAGCACCTACATAGGCGCAATCACGCGGGCGCCGCAGTTGGATGTGCTGGATGCACAAGTGGCCGATGCCCAGGCCAGGGGAGCCACGCTGCTGCTGGGCGGCCACCGCTTGGCAGGCCCCGGCAACGGGTACGCGCCCACGGTGTTTGCCAACGTCAACCACGCCATGGAACTGATGCGCGAGGAAAGCTTCGGCCCCATCATCGGCATTCAAAAAGTGGCTAGCGATGCCGAAGCCGTGCGCCTGATGAACGACACCCGCTACGGCCTGACCGCCGGCGTTTTCACACCCGATGAGGCGCGCGCCAAGGCGCTGCTGGCACAGGTAAACGCCGGCAGCGTCTACTGGAACTGCTGCGACCGCGTCAGCCCGCGCCTGCCCTGGAGCGGCTACGGCGATTCGGGCCTGGGACTGACCTTGTCCACCTACGGTATCCAGACCTTCACGCGACCCAAGGCCTGGCATCTGCGCCAAAGGTGAATCCGCCATGCGTTTAACCCTGTTTGACCTCGACCACACGCTGCTCAACGGTGACAGCGATGTGCTGTGGTGTGACTTCCTGATCGGCAAAGGCGTGCTCGACGCAAAGCACTTTGCAGCACGCAATGCCGACATCGAGACCCGCTACCAGGCCGGCACGGTCGGGCCGCAGGAGTTCGCCGACTTCTATGTCGGCACGCTGGCCGGGCGCACGGCGCAGGAGTGGGAGCCTTTTCGCCAGGAGTTCATGGCCGACTGGATAGCGCCGCGCATCACGCCTGCGGCCATCGCACTGGTCGACAAGCACCTTGAGGCCGGTGACCTGGTGGTGATGACCACGGCCACCAACCGTTTCCTGACCGAGCTGACCGCGATTTACTTTGACATTGAGCACCTGATTGCCACCGAGCCCGAGCTGCGGGATGGCCGCTTCACGGGCCGCACCACCGGCACGCTGAACATGCGCGAAGGCAAGGTGGCGCGCCTGCACGAATGGCTCACGGCGCGCGGGCTGCGCTTCAAGGACTGCAAAAGCACGGCCTACAGCGACTCCATCAATGACCTGGCGTTGCTCGAAGCCGTGAACCAACCGGTGACCGTGAACGCCGACGCCAAGCTGGCGGCCATCGCGGCCCAGCGGGGCTGGCCGGCGCTGAATTTGCGGTAAATCGGCCTGCATTGGCTTGCAAAGGCCTTTTCAAGCATCAAATAGCATTCCGGCCCAATAAATACGGGCGCAGTCAGCTATTAAAACGATAGCATGCATTCGCTTGCAAAATTCCACACTCATTGATCACAAGCAGCGACGCATGCCCCCACCGGCCCGCCATCAAAGGGGCTCTTGCAAGGACGAAATCAGCGGACAGCTAACTCTGCCCCGGCCGGCGCTGCAGCGCATCACCAGATCGGCCAGCACGGATTCCATGCGCTGCAAATCCAGCAGCCTCTGGCGAACATCGGCGAGTTTGTGTTCCGCAATAGCTCTGGCCTGTGCGCAGTGCGTCCCGTCCTCCAGTTGCAATAGCTGAGCGATCTCGTCGAGCGTGAAGCCGAGTCGCTTGGCCGCCTTGATGAAGCGCACCCTGGACAAATCTTCGGTGCCGTAGCGGCGAATGCTGCCGTAAGGCCGTTCCGGCTCAAGCAGCAGATTTTTACGCTGGTAAAAGCGGATGGTTTCAACGTTGACGCCCGCCTCAGCCGCCAGCGCCCCAATAGTGAGATGGTTTGAAGAACTGTTCATCGCGCTTGACTCCGTACCAAAGTACAGAAGTAAGCTTATCTCATGTTAAAAAATTCCTCCGGCAGAGAGCTATCCTTCGCATCCAAAGCGCCCAAAGGTGGTCGTGGGGCGCTGTTCGCCGGTGGCGTGGCGGCCATGCTTGCCTCGGCTTGTTGCCTTGGGCCGCTGCTGCTGATCGCGCTGGGCGTTTCTGGGGCATGGATAGGAAACCTCAGGGCGCTTGAACCGTATCGCCCCTTCTTCATTGCGGTGGCGCTCGCAGCCTTGTTTTTCGCTTGGCGGCAGCTATGGCGGCCCGTAACGGCCTGCAGCCCGGGTGAGGTTTGTGCCGAGCCAGAAGTTAACCGGGCTTACAAACTGCTGTTTGGCCTGGTCGCCGTTTTGGTGCTGGTGGCCCTGGCTTTTCCTTACCTTGCACCGCTCTTTTACTGAAACTGAAAGGGAAGCGTCATGAATAAATTACTGCCTGCGGCGATGCTGGCCGTCCTGACGATTCCAGCGTTCGCCGCGCCAAAGACCATCACGCTTTCTGTGCCATCCATGGACTGCCCGGTTTGCCCCATCACCGTCAAAAAGGCGCTGACCGGTGTTCCGGGCGTCAGCGCGGCAGAAGTCAACTTCGACAAGCGTCAGGCAAAAGTCACCTTTGACGACGCCAAGACCAATGTCGAAGCCCTGACTCAAGCCACACGGAATGCGGGCTATCCGTCCACGCTCGCGGCGGGCCTGAAATGAGTTGGGTGGTCTTGGATTCGACGCTGACCTGCCCCTATTGCGGGCACGCCAAAACGGAGCGCATGCCTGTTGATGCCTGTCAGTGGTTTTACGAGTGCGAAAGCTGCCATCAGCTGCTAAGGCCCAAGGCCGGTGACTGTTGTGTCTTCTGCTCTTATGGAACGATGGCCTGTCCGCCGGTTCAGGCGTGCGGCGAGAAAGGCCGTTGTTGCGGTGTGGCAGCTAACCCAAAGACGCCGTAACTGCCTGCAGCAACGCACACCTGCATCTCAAGGCCATGTTCCAGGGCCTTGAGATGCAGGCGATCACGAACTTGTCCGTGAACAGTTTGGGGTCGCCCGCTCAGCCCAGGTGTTTGCCCACGATACCGGCCAACTCGAACATCGTCACCTGCGGCTTGCCAAACACCGGCAGCAGCTTGGCATCGGCGTTGATGGCGCGCTTGTTGGCGGCATCCTGCAGGCCCTCGGCCTTGATGTAGTCCCAGAGCTTCTTGATCACCTGGGTGCGCGCCACCGGCTCGGCGCCAATCACCGCGGCCAGTGCGTCGCTGGGTTTCAGGCCGGTGCCTGGCGTGGTTTTGCGTGGAGCCTTGGGCTTGGCGGTTTTTGCTGCCGGGGCTTTTTTGGCCGCTACCTTTTTTGCAGCCGGTGCGGCTTTGGCGGCCACGGTTTTGCCAAACGGCGTCTTGGCCGTGCCCGTTTTGGCCGCTGCCGGTTTGCGCGGCGGGAACTTCGACGGCGCAAACTCGAAGTTCACCTTGTCGGCTTCCTTGTCCCAAGCCAGCATGGCCTTGAAGGGGCGGCGCGTGCGCATGGAGACAAACTTGTCGAGCAGGTCGGTCTTGCCGGTTTCCAGCAGCTTGGTCATCTGCTCGCGCTCAATCGGCTGCTGCAGGATCACCTGGCCGGTCTTGAAGTCGCAGCTGGGCTTGGGCTGCGCGTCGGTCGGCACCGATTTTTCACAGACATAGTTTTTGCCCAGCTCATACACGCCGCTCGCGCACTTGGGGCAGGCGCCCAGCGATTGCTGCGCACTGAAATCGACAATCTCACCGGTCTCGGCGTTCTTGTCATCGCCAAAATCAAACTCGAGCTTGTAGTTTTTGCTATCTTCGTCGTACCTGATGACTATCTCGGCCGTGAACGGCCAGCCCGCCTTGGAGCGGAAACCGTCCAGCGGGCCGATTTTCTTGTGGCGCAAAAACTGCTCGACCTCGGCGAGTTCAAAGGTGCGGCCAGCCGGTGTCTTGCCAAAGGAAAAGCCGCAGCCGCTGTCGGCATCATCACCCTGCTTGCCGGTGCAGCTGTAGCGCCGGTAGTTTTCCTTCATCACGCCGCCGCAGTTGGGGCAGGGCGTTTGCAGCGTGGCGTAGTCGCCGGGAATGGTGTCCTTGTCGTAGCCCTTGGCCTTGGCCACCAGGCGCTCGGTCATGGCGGCGATTTCGGCCATGAAGGTTGCGCGGCTCAGCTTGCCGTGCTCCATTTGCGCCAGCTTGTGCTCCCACTCGCCGGTCAGCTCGGCCTTGGAGAGTTCTTCCACATCCAGCCCGCGCAGCAAGGTCATGAGCTGGAAGGCCTTGGCCGTGGGAATCAGCTCGCGGCCTTCGCGCAGCATGTATTTCTCGGCAAGCAGGCCCTCGATGGTGGCCGCGCGCGTGGCCGGTGTGCCCAGGCCTTTTTCCTGCATGGCTTCACGCAGTTCGTCGTCGTCAATGGTTTTGCCCGCGCCTTCCATGGCGCCCAGTAGCGTGGCCTCGCTGTAGCGCGCAGGCGGCCGGGTTTTCAGGCCCTTGGCCTCGACCACCTCGGCGCGTACCTTCTCGCCGGGTTTGACCGGCACCAGGCTTTGCCCCTTGTCGCCGTCCTTGGCATCGGCCACTTCGTCCGCCGCTTCCTTGCCGTAGATGGCCAACCAGCCTGGCTTGACCAGCACCTTGCCCTCGGTCTTGAAGCTGTGGCCGACCGATTGTGAAATGCGCGTGGTGACCAGGTACTCGGCGCTCGGGAAAAACACCGCCATGAAGCGGCGCACCACCAGGTCATAGAGCTTTTGCTCGGCCTCGCTCAAGCCATGCGGCGCCTGCAACGTGGGAATGATGGCGAAGTGATCGCTGACCTTGGCATTGTCAAAAATGCGTTTGTTGGGCTTGATGTAACCGCCCTTGAGCGCCGTGGCCGCGTGCGGTGCCAGGTGCTTCATGCTGCTGCCCGCCAGCATTTCAAAGGTCTGCTTGACCACCGGCAGGTAGTCTTCCGGCAGGGCGCGCGAATCGGTACGCGGGTAGGTCAGCGCCTTGTGCCGCTCGTACAGGCTTTGCGCAATCGACAGCGTGGTCTTGGCCGAAAAACCAAACTTGCCATTGGCCTCGCGCTGCAGGGACGTCAAGTCAAACAACTGGCCGGCGGCCTGGGTGGTGGGCTTGCTTTCCTCGGTAACCGTGGCGGTCTTGCCGCGCACCGCCTCGGCAATGGCCAGGGCCTCGCGCTCGGACCAGACGCGGTCGGCTTTCAGCTCGGCATCGGGCTCGGCATTGTCGGCATTGGCGGCGGCTTTCTTCCACGCCGGGTCAAACCATTTGGCGTTGTATTCACCGGCCTCGGCCAGAAACGTGGCGTGGATTTCCCAGTAATCGCGGCTGACGAACTTGCGGATTTTTTCTTCACGCTCCACCACCACCGACAGCGTCGGCGTCTGCACGCGGCCCACGGTGGTTAAAAAGAAACCGCCGTCGCGTGAATTGAAGGCGGTCATGGCGCGGGTGCCGTTGATGCCCACCATCCAGTCGGCCTCGGAGCGGGAGCGGGCCGCATCGGCCAGGCCCTGCATCTGCTGTTCGGTGCGCAGGCTGTCAAAGCCTTCGCGAATGGCTGCCGGCGTCATGGACTGCAGCCACAGGCGTTTGACCGGGTGTTTGCTGTTGGCGTACTGCTGGATCAAACGGAAGATCAGCTCGCCCTCACGCCCGGCGTCGCAGGCATTGACGATGACGCCCACGTCCTTGCGCTTGGCCAGCTTGACGATGGCATTGAGCCGCGTCTTGGTCTTGTCGATGGGCTTGACCTCGAAGTAGGGCGGAATCACCGGCAGGTTGGCAAAACTCCACTTGCCGCGCTTGACGTCAAACTCCTCGGGCGCCTGGATTTCCACCAGGTGGCCGACGGCCGAGGTGACCAGCCACTCGTCGCTTTCGAAGTACTCGTCGTGCTTTTCAAACTTGCCCGCAGTCGGCGTGATGGCACGCACAATGTCATGTGCGACCGAGGGTTTTTCTGCAATCACCAGAGTTTTCATAAATACTTCTTCAAACCTTCTACATCTTCGGGAAACATTTCCCCGGCTTCGGCAAATACAAGCTTGCCTTCACGCCCATTGACTTTCAGCACCACCAGCACCGGCAGTCCGGCCGGTTTCGGCAGCATTTTCACGACTTCCGGCGTCAGCATCGCCGCCGGAAAGCTGTAGCCCTTGGCCTTCATATAGCTGGCCGCGGCGGTCGCCTGCTTGTCAATTGACAGCGCCAGCACTTCCAGCCCATGGGCCTGTTGCGCCCGCCACAAGGCCTCTATATGGGGCGACTGCACCGCACAAAAAGGGCACCAGCTGGCCCACCAGTACACCACAAGCGTCTTGCCCTGTACTTCTGCGGGTGTCCAGACGCGGCCATCCAGCAGCGTCACGGCCGGCAGCGGCAGCACGCTGCCCAGCTTGGGCAAGGGGCTTTGTGCCGCCTTGGCCCACGCGGGCAAGGCCACGCCCGACGTGGCGAAAGCGGCCAGCGCGGCAAATGACCGGGCAGCGGACTGCATCACGCGGCGGCGGTTGAACATGGCTTGGCTCCTTTAAGCCCATTGGGCGCATTCATCGAATCAGGCGCATCACTACAATAGCGGCTTCACGCGCATGTGCGTGCGCACGCCTACGCACGCAGGTGCGCGCACATGCATGAATTAACCATACCAAAAAAATACGCCGTGTCAAAAATCCAGGCCACTGCACCCGTTACTGCACCTGTTGCCCAGCCCGCGCCCCTGGCGCCCAGAACGCCCACCAGCGACGGCCGCCGGATTCAAACCCGCCGCTCCGGCGTGCACGGCAAGGGCGTATTTGCCGTGCAGGACCTGGCCGAGGGCGAAACGCTGATCGAATACGTCGGCGAAGTCGTGACCTGGAAAGAAGCGCTGCGCCGCCACCCGC
This sequence comes from Polaromonas sp., assembly GCA_036506595.1. GTDB lineage: Bacteria > Pseudomonadota > Gammaproteobacteria > Burkholderiales > Burkholderiaceae_C > Polaromonas. The sequence continues at coordinate 12,121 of DASXRN010000139.1, forward strand.
ACGACCCCACAGACCCCAACCACACGTTTTACTTTCACATTGATGAAAAGCATGTGATTGATGCCAAGTACGGCGGCAACTCCTCGCGCTGGATCAACCACAGCTGCAAGCCCAACTGCGAAGCCGACGAAGATGAGGGCCGTGTCTTCATCAAGGCGCTGCGCAACATCAAGGCCGGGGAAGAGCTGTTTTATGACTACGGCCTGATCATTGACGCCAAGTACACGAAAAAGCTCAAGGCCGAGTACCCCTGCTGGTGCGGCGCCAAAAACTGCCGCGGCACGCTGCTCGCGCCCAAAGACAAAGACACCCAAAAAGCCGACAAGAAAGACAAGGCCAAGTCCAGCAAGAAGAAAAAGAAGGACTGAGCACCAGTCGCAGCTTGTCGACCCACGCACAGTGACCTCGCCCCTCACATCCCCCATCCGCTGGCCTGCCGAGGCCCTCTGGGAGGCCCTGGCGCCCGCCTTGCCGGGTTTTACGGTCGAAGTGCTGCCCGAGATAGATTCGACCAACAGCGAGCTGATGCGGCGCTTCCGAGGCTCCGCCGACGTGGCACCCCGGCCCGAGCCCGTGCTGCTGGTGGCCGAGCAGCAAACCGCCGGGCGCGGCCGGCTGGGCCGCAGCTGGCAAAGCCGGCGCGGCGACAGCCTCACCTTCTCCCTGGGCCTGCCTTTGCAGCCCGCCGACTGGTCTGGCCTGTCGCTGGCCGTCGGCATCAGCCTGGCCGAAAGCCTGGACCCCGGCAGCCCCGGCGACACCCGCATCGGCCTGAAATGGCCCAACGACCTCTGGCTCACCGGCCCACAAGGAAACCGCAAGCTCGCCGGCATTCTGGTGGAAACCGCCAGCTGGGACGGCATTCGCTATGTGGTGATCGGCGTCGGCATCAACATCCGGCCGGTTCAGCTTGCAGCGCCGTCCACCCCCTCATCGGCCATGGCCGCCATCCCGCCCGGCTGCCTGCAAGACCTGCTGCCTGACATGGACGCGGGCCAGGCACTGCTGCGCATCCTGCCGCCGCTGGTGCAGGCGGTGCAGGCTTTCGAACAATTCGGCTTTGCGCCGTTTCAGGCGCGTTTTGCCGCACGCGACGTGCTCGCGGGCCTGCCCGTGCAGCTGTCGGACGGCAAAAATGGCGAAGAAGGCACGGCGCACGGCGTGGGCGAAAACGGCGCGCTGCTGGTGCATACTGCGGCTGGCATGAAAGAAATCACCAGCTCCGAAGTCAGCGTGCGGCCTGTTTCCAAGCCGAACCCACCGAAAGACGCCGCTTCATGCTGAGGCTGCTGGTGCTCGTGCTGCTGCTGGCCAACGCCGGTTACTTTGCCTGGACGCAAGGCCTGCTGGCCGACTACGGTTATGCCCCGGTTATCCAGTCCGAGCCCCAGCGCCTGACGCAGCAAATCCGGCCGGAAGCCATGCGCCTGCTGACCGCCAGCGAAGCCCGGCAGCTTGAGACCCCCGCTGCATCGGCCTCTGCCGTAGCCGCCGCCGAATGCCTGCAGGCCGGCCTG
>DASXRN010000140.1:0-3462 GCA_036506595.1 Polaromonas sp.
ACCATGCGCGAATTCATAGACCATGCGCGCAAGAACCCGGGACGCCTGAACTACGCGTCCAGCGGCAATGGCACCATCGTTCATTTGACGACCGAATACTTCAAGGCCCAGTCCGACAGCTTTATTCTTCACATCCCCTACCGCGGCACCGCACTGGCCATGCCGGACCTGATCAGCGGCAAGGTCGACGTGCTGTTTGATTCGTTTGTGACCGGCATGCCGCATGTCAAGGATGGCAAATTGCGCGCGCTGGCCGTGACCAGCCTGCAGCGCACGGCGCTGGCGCCTGATCTGCCGGCGGTGGCCGAAACCCTGCCGGGCTTCGAGTCGGTCACCTGGTTTGGCGTGTACGGTCCCAAAGGGCTCTCCGCCGATCTGGCGGGCAAGGTCAGCCAGGCGGTGAATTCGGCATTGGCCGACGCTGATGTGAAAGACCGCTTCGCCAGGCTGGGCGCCGAACCCACCGGCGGCACACCGCAGGCCTTTGCCGCGATGGTGCAAGCCGATACGGCCAAATGGAAAAAAATCATCACAGAGCGGAAAATCACTGCGGAGTGATTAGGGTGTGTCACCACTCTGTCATTCCCGCGAAGGCGGAAATGACAGCAGGGAAAATTGCAGAAATTCCCTTGAACTTCGGTATTTTCTTTCGTTTTTTTTCGACAGGTCCCCCCATGAGTCTTAACTTCAACTTCAGCAACCCCTACACCTCCACCCGCCTTCCGCTGTTCGCACGCAATGTGGTGTCCACCTCCCACCCGCTGGGCGCGCAGGCTGGTTTGCGCATGCTGCTCAAGGGCGGCAATGCGGTGGATGCGGCGATAGCGGCCGCCGCTGCGATGGCGATTGTTGAGCCGGTCAGCAATGGCCTGGGCAGCGATGCCTTCTGCATTTTGTGGGACGGCAAGGAGCTGCACGGCCTCAACGCATCCGGGCAGGCGCCGCAGGCCTGGACGCCCGATTACTTCAAGCGAAAGTATGGTGACGGCGCCAGCAATCCGCCCAAACGCGGCATGGACTCGGTGAGCGTGCCCGGCGCCGTGGGCGGCTGGGTTGCCCTGAGTGAGCGCTTTGGCAAGCTGCCGTTCGCCGACCTGATGGAACCGGCCATTGAAATTGCCGAGCGTGGCTATCTGCTGCCGCCGGTGGTGCGGCAAAAGTGGGCGGCCGCCACGGCTGAGCTGCATGCGCAGCCCGGTTTTGCCCAGTCTTTCCTGCCTTGGGGCCGGGCACCGCAAGTGGGCGAGCTGTTCCAGTTCAAGGCCGCGGCCAAAGCCCTGCGGGCCATCGCGGACAGCAAAGGCGCGGCTTACTACGGCGGTGCGATTGCCCGATCAATAGAAAAATTCTCTGCGCAAAACGGCGGCAGCATCACCGTCAAAGACTTTGAGGCCTACCAGCCCGAATGGGTCAAGCCCATCGCCAAAAACTACCGCGGCTACACCCTGCACGAGATCCCGCCCAATGGTCAAGGCATTGCGGCGCTGATGGCGCTGGGCATTCTGGACAAGTTTGACGTGGCGGCTCTGCCGGTCGATGGCGTGGATTCGCAGCATTTGCAGATCGAGGCCATGAAGCTGGCGTTTGCCGATGTCTACAAATACGTGGCCGAGCCATCGTCGATGGAGGTGACGCCCGCGCAAATGCTAGACGACGCCTACCTCGCTTCCCGTGCCAAACTCATCGACATGAAAAAAGCACAGGACTTTGGCGCGGGCAACCCGGTCAGGGGCGGCACGATTTACCTCACGGCAGCCGATGAAGACGGCATGATGGTGAGCTTCATCCAGAGCAACTACATGGGTTTTGGCTCGGGTTGCGTCGAACCTGAATTCGGCATCAGCCTGCAAAACCGGGGCTGTGGCTTTAGCCTGGCCGCCGGGGCCAACCAGGTGGCACCGGGCAAGCGCCCCTTCCACACCATCATTCCGGCTTTCCTGAGCAAAGATGGCCAGCCGGTGATGAGCTTTGGCGTGATGGGTGGCAATATGCAGCCGCAGGGCCATATGCAGACGCTGGTGCGCATGCTCGACTACAAGCAAAGCCCGCAGGCCGCGTGTGATGCGCCGCGCTGGCGCTACAACGCGGGCTTCGAGATCAACGTCGAAGCCTCGATGAACCCGGCCACCGTGCTGGGCCTGGCCGAGCGCGGTCACCGCATGGAGGTCATCAACGACTCCTACCAGGACTTTGGCGCCGGCCAGTTCATCTGGCGCGCCGGTAGCCCCAAAACCGAAGGCTATGTGGCGGCCAGCGACGCCCGGCGCGACGGCCAGGCCGTGGGTTTTTAAAATCACATCTTGAGCCATACTTTAGAGCAAAATATGCCTGTAGCCCAGGCAGAACGGGCGCAATCAGCTACCAAAAGCATAGCGCCTGGCCTGCTGCTGGCGACCTTCGGAGCGATTGCCTTCAGCGGCAAGGCGATCATCGTCAAGCTGGCTTACCGTTACGGGGTGGATGCGGTCACGCTGATCATGTACCGCATGCTGTTTGCACTGCCGATTTTTGCGCTGATGGCCTGGTGGTCCAGCCGTGGCAAGGCAGCGCTCACGCGCAAAGACTGGCTGGGCGTGCTCTGGCTCGGTTTTACCGGCTATTACCTGGCCAGTTTTCTGGATTTTGCCGGGCTGGCCTACATCAGCGCCTCGCTGGAGCGGCTGATTCTGTACCTCAACCCCACGCTGGTCATGCTGCTGGGCCTGCTGCTGTACCAGCGGCGCGTCAGCACCCGGCAAATCGTCGGCATGGCCATCAGCTACGGTGGGGTGGTGCTGGTGTTTGGTCATGAAATCAATCTGCTGGGCCAGGGCGCAGCCTGGGGCGCGCTGCTGGTGTTCCTGAGCGCGGTGAGCTATGCGATTTACCTGGTGTACAGCGGCGAAATGGTCAAACGCCTGGGCTCCCTGCGCCTCGTCGGCTTGGCCAGCACAGTGGCTTGCGTACTCTGCCTGCTGCAGTTTGTGCTGCTCAGGCCCCTGAGCGCCGCTGCGGTGGCCCCCGAGGTGGTCTGGCTGTCGCTGCTGAACGCCACGTTGTGCACCGCCGTGCCGGTGCTGATGGTGATGATGGCGATCGAGCGCATTGGCGCCAGCCTGGCCGCGCAGACCGGCATGGTCGGTCCCATGTCCACCATCCTCATGGGCGTGGTGATTCTGGGCGAACCGTTTACCGCCTGGGTGGCGGCCGGTACAGTGCTGGTGATTGCCGGGATTTTTGTGTTTACGCGGGCTGGCAAGTTATAGCCATCACGCTTTCGCAATAACTTTTTCTTCAAGGAGCTTTTATGGATTTAGGTATTGCCGGTAAATGGGCACTGGTCTGCGGTGCCAGCAAAGGTTTGGGCTTTGGCTGCGCGCAGGCGCTGGTGCACGAAGGCGTGAACGTGCTCATCGTGGCGCGCGGTGCTGAGGCACTGGAAGCAGCTGCTAGCAAATTAATAGCTGATAACACCCGCCACGA
>DASXRN010000141.1:0-1732 GCA_036506595.1 Polaromonas sp.
CAGTGATGTCAGTGATTCATTTCGTTGGTGTTGGCAAGATGGGCTTGCCCATGGCCTTGCACCTGAAGGCGGCTGGTCATGCGGTGACGGTCAGCGACCCGAGCGAGGAGCGCTTGCAACTCGCGCGCCAGCAGGGCTTGCCGCTGGTGCAGGACGCGCAAGCCGCGATGGGGCACGCCGACGTGGTGTTCTCCTCGCTGCCCAACGACGCCGCCTTGCGCAGCGTGGTCGCCCAGGTGGCCCGCGCCGCACGGCGTGGTGCAACGTATGTCGATACCAGCACCGTGTCGCAGCAGGTTTCGGCCGAGGCCGCCCAGGTGCTTGCGGCCGCCGGGGTGCTGTATTTGCGCACCACGGTCTCGGGCAACAACAAGATGGCCGAGGCGGCGCAGCTCACGGTCATGGCGTCGGGGCCACGCGCGGCTTATGACACCGTGCTGCCGCTGCTCAAGACCCTGGGGCCGAACCAGTTTTACCTTGGCGAGGCCGAGCAGGCGCGCCTGATGAAGCTGGTGGTGAACCTGATGATTGCGCAAACCAGTGCCATGCTGGCCGAGGGCTTGACCTTGGGCCGCAAGGGCGGGCTGGACTGGCACGACATGTGGCAGGTGCTGGGTGCCAGCGCCGTCGCCTCGCCCATCCTCCAGGCCAAGGCGGTGCAGCTCAGCGAGCGTGATTTCACGCCCACCTTCACGGTCGGGCAGATGATCAAGGACCTGGACTTGATTCTGGGCGCCGGCGCGGCCGTGCATGCGCCGCTGCCGCAGACCGCGCTGACGCACCAGCTGATGCATGCGGCGCTGGCCCAGGGCGAGGGGCACGAGGACTACGCGGCGATCATCAAGACGGTCGAACGCAGTGCCGGTTTGTCTACCGAAATGGAGTGAGGGGATGAAAAGTTTTGTCTACAACGGACAAGCGGGCCGCGTCGTGTTCGGTGCCGGCAGCCTGCAGCACCTGGGCCGCGAGATCGAGGCGCTGGGTGCGCACAAGGCACTGGTGCTGTCCACGCCGGAGCAGCGCGCCTCGGCCGAAATGATTGCCGATCTGCTGGGGCCGCGTGCCGCCAGCGTGTTCGACCGGGCGGTGATGCATGTGCCGATAGAAACCGCGCGCGAGGCCCGCGCGCTGGCACGCCAGCTCGGAGCCGACTGCGCGGTGGCGATTGGTGGAGGCTCCACCACCGGGCTGGGCAAAGCGATCGCACTCGATTCCGGGCTGCCGATTCTGGCCATTCCCACCACTTACGCGGGTTCGGAGATGACGCCGATCTACGGCATCACCGAAGACGGGTTGAAGAAAACCGGCAAAGATGCGCGCGTGCTGCCGCGCAGCGTCATCTACGACCCCGAACTGACGCTCGGCCTGCCGGTCGGCATGAGTATCGTCAGCGGCATCAACGCGATTGCCCATGCGGCCGAAGGCCTGTACGCCACCGACGGCAATCCCATCATGGATTTGATGGCAAAAGAGGGTATAGCCGCCATGGGACGAGCGCTACCAGCTATAAAAAACGTAGCGAATGACATCGAAGCCAGAAGTGATGCCTTGTACGGCGCCTGGCTTTGCGGCACGGTGCTGGGCAATGTCGGAATGGCCCTGCACCACAAGCTGTGCCACACCCTGGGCGGCAGTTTTAATTTGCCGCATGCCGAGACCCACACCATTGTGTTGCCCCATGCGCTGGCCTACAACGCCGCTGCGGCGCCCCAGGCCATGCAGGCCATCGCCG
>DASXRN010000142.1:0-5188 GCA_036506595.1 Polaromonas sp.
GGCAACTCCCGCCCCTGCTTGTCGAAGAACACGATGCCCGGCGGTCCGAACAACGAGAACCGCTGCAGCAGCGCGCGATGCTCCTGGGTGTTGGCGGTAACGTCGGCGCGCAGCAGGACAACCTCCTTCAAACGGCTCTGAACCCTCGGATCGCCGAAGGTCAAGCGATCCATTTCCTTGCACGACACGCACCACTCGGCCCAGAAGTCCAGCATGACGGGGCGTCCACGCGCCGCCAGCAATCGGGTCTCCAGTTCGGCCAGGCTGTTCACGGGCTGGAACGTGAGTTCCCGCCGCTCAATGTTGGCGGTGCCACGGAAACCGGCCAGCGGCTGCAGGACGTCCCGGTGCCCCGCCAGAGCGCCGACAAGCAGCGCGACGCCTGTCACCAGTGCGAGCATGCCGACGCCCTTGAACAGTCGCCTATGGCCCGGCGCGTCCGTCGGCAACGGGTCGAGGGCGTGCAAGTAGATGGCCGACACGACCAGCAATGCCGCCCACAGCAGTTGTTGCACGACGACCGGAATCACAGGTGAGACAAGATAAATCGCCACCGCCAGCATCACCACGCCGAAGAGCCGTTTGACAGACTCCATCCAAGCGCCGGCCTTCGGCAGCAGAGTGCCGGCCGTGGCGCCGACCACGAGCAGCGGAACACCCATGCCGATGGCCAGTGAGAACAAGGCCACACCGCCCAGAGCGACGTCGCGCGTCTGACTGATGTACAACAACGCGCCCGCCAGCGGGGCGGCGACGCAGGGTCCGACGATCACCGCCGACAGCACCCCCATCAGAAACACGCCGGCCACCCTGCCTCCCTTGAGCCGGCTGCCCGCACTGGCCAGTCGGCTTTGCAGGGACGTGGGCAACTGCAGTTCGTACAGGCCGAACATCGACAGCGCCAGCAGCACGAAGATCGCGGCGAAGCCGCCCAGCACCCAGGGCTTTTGCAGGTACGCGGACAGCAGCGTGCCCGCGAGTCCCGCCGCCACGCCGGCCAGCGCGTAGGTGATCGCCATCCCCAGCACGTAGACCGACGACAGGCCGAGGGCGTGGCGCCGCGTCATGTGCTTTCCCTGTCCGGCGATGATGCCGGACAGGATGGGGATCATCGGCAACATGCAGGGCGTGAACGCCAGCAGCAGACCGAAGCCGAAGAAGGCTGCGACCAGCGCCCAAACACTGCCGCGCATGAACAGCTGGCGAATATACCCGTCGTCCGACAGACCGCCGGTCGGCAAGGCCGATGCATCGGCCACAGGCGCCGGCGAAGGTTCAGCGGGCGAGGCCATGCCGGGTAGCGCCACGGTGAGCGTCTTCTCGATCGGCGGGTAGCAAACGCCCAGCGGTTCATTGCAGCCTTGGTATGTGGTGCGCAACTGGATCTGGTTTTCTTGCCCATCCGATCGCTTCAAGTCGATGATGGCCTCGATCGGGCGGCGGAACACTTCAACCGTCCCGAACGTGGGATCGGCCTTGGGCTCACCCTTGGGCAGCGTCACCTTGGCGATGGTGACCGTCGGTGGTTGAACAACGCTGAAGCTGATACGGTCGCGGTAGAGATAGTAGTTGGGCGCTGGCGTCAATTCGGCGACCAGCCTGTTCGCATCGCTCGCCCGCACCGCAATCTGGAACGCCTGGTCCGGTGGCAGCAACTCGGGCTCCGAGCTGGGAACATTCAACCACTTCCGGATCGAGTCGATCGGCCCCGACGCTGCGGCCGAGAATCCGGGCTGCGGCGACACAGCGGGCGCGGGCGCGCCGGATTGGGCATATGCCGCAGCGGATGCGGCAAGCAGCAGTCCAAGAAGGCAGCGCGCGACGCGAGCCGAGGTGCAATGCGACGATGGTGAGGTCATCGTTTCACCGCTTTCTGAATTTGCGCTTCCAACTCGGCGCGAGGGACAGCGCCGACCAATCGGCGCCCGTCCGCGAGAATCGTCGTCGGGGTGCCGGTGATACGGTGCCGCTTCGCGAAGTCGGCGATCTTCGCGATCGGGTTGTCGCAATCCGCCGCACCGGCGGGCACGGTGCCGGTGCGCATGGCATCGTCCCACGCCTTGACCAGGTCTTTCGCGCACCAGACCGCCTTGGACCTGGCCGTGGCGTCGAGGTGGATCTGATCGATGGGATACAGGAAGACATACACCGTCAAGTTGTCGATGTCCTCGAGCGTCTGCTCCAGCGTCTTGCAGTAGGGACAGTCGGGATCCTCGAAAATGGCGATCCGGCGCGCACCGGTGCCCTTGACTCGTTTGATCGCCCAATCGAGGGGAAGACTGTTGAAGGGAATCGCATTGATCTGTTCGAGCCGGACTTCGGTGAGGTTGCGGTTCGCTTTGGCGTCGAGCAGCGGGCCGCCGAGGATGTACCGGCCGTCCGCCGTGATGTAGAAGACCAGGCCTTCGATCGCGGCCTCGAGCACGCCCGGAACCGGTGTCTTCGAGATGCCCTGGATCGGGCTTTGCGGGAAGGCGCGCTGCAACGTGGCGCGCACCGCGGCGTCGTCGCCGCGGGCCGCCGCTGCCACGGTCGCCGCCGCGATGAGCATCAGCAGGCGCTTCATCATGGTCTACGCCTTAACGAGGTAGTTGCGCATCAAGCCGGAGTCCTCGTGCTCCAGCATGTGGCAGTGGTAGAGGAACAGACCCGGATAGTCGGCAAAACCGAGCAGGATGCGCACGCGCTCCCCCGGCATCACGAGCACCGTGTCTTTCCAGCCTTCGTCGACGAAGCCGGCCTTCACTGTGCCGTGCTGCCGCGAGAACTCATCGGCAACGGAGCGCCCGATAACGCGGAATTGCAAGCCATGCACGTGCATCGGGTGAGGCATCTTCATGCCCATCATCCCGGTCGCGGCATCGTTGCGGAACTCCCAGACCTCGTGGGTGCCCAGCCTGACGGTTTCAAGCGGGCTCGCACCGAGCATGTCGAAACTTTGGCCATTGATGCCCCAGACCATCATGCCCATGGTGAGGTTGAACACCTTGGGGCGGTTGAAGTTGACGGCAACCTGCGGTTCGGGGCGCTGCAGCTGGGACAGGCGTTGTGGCGGTGGGACGCGGCCTCTCGTGCCACCCTCGAGCCGCAGCTTGAGCACCGGGAACGGCGCGCCATCGGGCAGCGCTGTTCCATCCATCATTCCCCCCATCATCCCGCCCATGGCCATGCCGTAGTCGAAAGCGAGGCTTTGCAGCGTCAGTTCGGTGCCCGCAGTCCAGCGGCCGAAATCCACCCACAGGTCTATGCGCTCGGCGGGCCCAAGCATGACGTAGTCGCGTTGCAGCGATGCCGCCAGCAAGCCGCCATCGGTCGCGATCACCGTCAGCGGTGACCGGTCATGCCACGCCAGCTTGTACATGCGTGCGTTCGAGGCATTGAGCAAGCGCAGGCGATAGGGGCGGCGCTCGACCTCCAGGCTCGCGCCGGGCCTGCCGTTGACGAGGATCTGGTCTCCGAGCACGCCCATCATGCGGGCCATCATCTGGCCCATGCCGCCCATGGCACTGCGGCGGCCGTCTCCACCCATCATTCCATCCATCATTCCCCCCATCATCCCGCCTCGTTCAGGGTTCTGCGATGCCGCACCGGCCGCGCTCTCCGACAAGTAGACGAATTGGTTGTTGTCGTCGAAGCTGCGGTCCTGGATGACCAGCGGAAGGTCATGCGGACCGGTGGGCAGGTCGAGAGCGGCCTCCTCGTCGTCGCTGACCAGGAACAGGCCCGCCAGGCCGAAGTGGATTTGCTTGCCCGTGCGGCCATGGGGGTGCGGGTGGAACCAGTAGCTGCCGGCCCGGTTCACGACCGTGAAGTCGTAGACATAGCGCTCGCCCGGCGCGATCGCGTAGCGCGGATGGCCATCCATCGCTTCCGGCACATGCAGCCCGTGCCAATGAATGATGGTCAACTCCGGCAGCTCGTTGATCAGGTCAATGCGCACGCGCTGACCCCGGCGCACGCGGATGATGGGCCCCAGGTAGTTGCCGGCCCACGTGTCGAGCGCGCTCGCATCGCCGCGCAGCAGCTTGCCCTGGTAGCGCCACACCCGCGTCTGCGCACCCGGGCGGATGGCGATCCTATCCTGGACCGCGTGCAGTTCGATGTGGACATCGATGCCGGCAGCGGCGTCCTCCTCGCCGCCGGCCCTTACGCTCAACCCCGGCAGGCCGAGCGCGGCCGCGGCCGCAGCGGCGGCGGAGCGGATCAGGACGTGGCGTCTTTGCGGGTTCATGCGATGGATCTCCAATCTGGTTTGGGTGTTGGGAATGGGACCCGTCAGGAGCGCCAGCGACCCATCATTGCGAAGTGCATCACCGCCATGCCGATGGCACCCAGGATCGCAATGCCACCAATGACCGCGAGCACGCCCACAACGATCTTGAGTGCGCGGCCATTCTGTGCTTCACTCATGGGTCGATCCCTCCTTCGCGATCTGCGTCCAGGTTCGCCCCTGGTCCTTGCTGAGAAACACGCTTCGCTTGAAGGTGGCGATGGCGATCTCGGCCCGCCGGGCAGGGTTCTGCGCGATGTACGCCACGGCGTCTTCCGCAAGCGCCGGGATCGGCACCTCCTCGGCCGTGGAATCGGCCTTCAAGGCGATCCGCGCCAGCGCCGCCTTGCCTGCATAGGTGCTGAACCACAGATGCAGCCCGTCCAGGTCGAAGCTTTGGGCGAGTACCCGCTTGCCACCAGCCAGTCGCTCGAAGCTCTCGGCCGAGTTCCGGGACAGATACAGCCCGTCGTCCGTGCCCGCGGCAACGACGCCGGCGTCCGTGGGGTGCACGGCCAGGCTGTTGGGCTCGCCGCCCAGTCCCTTGGCCGCGGCGCGTGTCCATTTCATGCCATCAGTCAGCGTGTAGTAGATGCCGGCCTGGCTCATGCGCGTGTTTGCCTGGTGGTTGAGCACGTACACGGCGTTCGTCTCATAGCTGGTCGCCAGCGTATGGAAGTCCGATTCACCCGTGAATCCGAGCTGCTGCCAGTTCCGGCCGCCGTCGCGGCTCTTGATCAGGCCGAAGGGGTTGGTCAGTCCGGAACCCGGTGCCGGATGCCCGCTGCTGTACAACGCGTCGCGGGTGGCCGAGAAGCCCATGTAGTCGTGCGCCGGCCCGGCGGCCTTGGACCAGCGTCCGTTCTCGAAGACGGCCAGGCCATGGTGGCTCGGGATCAGGAGCTGCCTGCCGTCGGC
>DASXRN010000143.1:0-4612 GCA_036506595.1 Polaromonas sp.
GGCTGATCGTTTACTTCCTCCCCAAAAAAAACCAGTTTCGGTTGGTTTTTTTGCGCCGCAAACGGTAACAATTCTCATTACCGAATTACAATGCACGCTTTCGCCAGCGACCGACTCGTGGAGTACAAGCCAGCCAGCAACCTGCTTACGCCTGTGCGCCACCATGTCTGTCCCATCCCGCTTTTTCAAATCAAAACACTCCACAGCCCGCGCCAAACATGCGCTATCAGCTACTGAATTTGTAGCAACTTTTGCCCTCACGCCGCTGGCGCTGTGCGCCGCGCAACTGGCCGGGGCGCAAACCCTGCCCGCCGTCACCGTCCGCGCCGACGCCGACCAGGGCTACTCCCCGTCCAGCAGCAGCACCGCCACCAAGAGCAGCGCGCCACTGCGCGACATCCCGCAATCGGTCAACGTGGTGCCCGAGCAATTGATGCGCGACCAGGGCGCCCGCTCCATGCAGGATGCGCTGCGCAATGTGCCGGGCGTGGCATTCAGCTCCGGCGACGGCCAGCGCGACCAGGTGGTCATTCGCGGCTTCTCGGCCATTAGCGACCAGTTCGTCGACGGCGTGCGCGACGACGCGCTCTACTTTCGCGACCTGTCCAACATCGAGCGCGTTGAGGTGCTCAAAGGCCCTGCCGCCGTGCTGTATGGCCGTGGCTCCTCGGGCGGCCTGATCAACCGCGTGACCAAGAAGCCGCAGTTTGGCGACACCTTTGGCGAGGTCACGCTGGGCCTGGGCAGCTTCGGCTTCAAGCGGGCAGAGGCCGACCTGAACACGCCGGTGGGCGACACCATGGCATTTCGCCTGAACGCGGCCGTGGAAGATTCCGGCAGCTACCGCGACCAGCAATTCACCAAGCGGCACAACATTGCGCCTTCACTGGCCTTGAAGCTTGCCGCGCAAACCGACCTGCTGCTGCAGTACACGAATGCGCGCGACCAGCGCGTGACCGACTTCGGCATTCCGGCGCTCAATGGCCGCCCGGTCAATGTGCCCGCCAGCACCTACTATGGCTCGGGCATCGCGGCGCGTGACGACACCACAACCAGCCAGGTCGAGGCTGTGACCGCCACGCTCAAGCACCGCTTCAGCGATGCCCTGAGCCTGCGCAACATCACCCGCTACTACACCTACAAACTGGACCGCTTCAACACCCTGCCCAGCGGCACCACCGACCCCGTGGCGCTGACCGTGGGCCGCACCCGCGGCTTCATCCTGCGCGACGAAAGCGGCTGGTTCAACCAGACCGACCTGAACTACAAAACCGCGTGGGGCGGCCTCAAGCAGGAATGGCTGGTGGGCATGGAACTGGGTTCGCAAAACCGGCGCGCCGAGTCCGTGTCGACTGCAGCTGGAGCCGCGGGCCGGGTGAGCATCTTCAACCCGGGCGGGGTCGTCCCGCCCGCGATCCCCGCATCGGCCTTTGCAGCCGCCAGCGCCATTCCCAGCCACACCCGACAGGACACGGTGGCGCTGTACGCGCAAGACCAGATCACCCTGGCACCGCAGTGGAAGGCCTTGGTCGGCGCGCGCTACGACGTGTTCAAGCAGGACACCTCGTTCGATCGCACGCTGCCCGCCCTGTCGCGCACCGACAGCAACGTCAGTCCGCGCGCCGGCCTGGTGTGGCAGCCCAGCGACACCCAGTCGTACTACGTGTCCTACAGCCGCTCGTTCCAGCCCTCGGCCGAACAGTTTGCGCTGGCCGCCAACAACACGGCCAACGAACCCGAGATCACGCAAAACCGCGAGATTGGCACCAAGCTTGACTTCCTGGACGGAGCCCTGAGCGTGACGGCCGCGCTGTTCAACCTGGAACGTTCCAACATCAAGAACACCGACCCGAACAACCCGCGGGTACAGATCAACGTGGGCAAGCAGCGCACCAACGGCCTGGAGCTCACGGCCAATGGCAAGCTGCCGGGCCGCTGGGACATCAGCGCGGGTTACGCCTACCTGGCGGGCCGCATGGTCGAGTCGGTGGCCACGGCCACCTCTCAGCAGTTGCCAGTCGTGACAGTCCCCTTGCTGGGCAAGGTGGCCGCGCTGACGCCCAAGCACTCGGGCTTTGTCTGGGCCATGAAGGACCTGGGCAACGGTTTCAGCCTGGGTGGCGGCCTGAACTATGTGGGCGAACGCTTCGCCTCGCTGACCAACCTCGTGACCCTGCCCTCCTACCTGACGGCGGACCTGGCCGGCATCTACAAGACCGGGCGCTATGAAATCGGCGTCAATCTGAAGAACGTCACCGACAAGAAGCACTACATCTCCAGCCACGGCAGCAACGACAACCTGATCGTGCCGGGAGCGCCGCGTGAACTGCAGGTGACGCTGCGGGCGAAGTTCTGAGGGGCCCATCGATGACCTCTGGACTACCCATGAAAAAATTCGCAACCTCCCTGCTCGCCGCCGCCCTGCTGCTCGCCGGCCAGGCGCAAGCGCACCACGTCTGGATCGAGCAGGACAGCGCCGGCGCCAAACTCTACTTCGGCGAATTCGGCGACAACCTGCGCGAAGCCTCGCCCGGCCTGCTGGACCGCTTTGTGCAGCCCAGCGCGCAGCGACTGACCGGCGCCAAAGCCCAACCCCTGGGCGTCGACAAGACCGCCAACGGCTTTGCCCTGTCCGCTGCGGCCGACAAAGGCGAATCCTTGATCGCCACCGAACTGCGCCACGCCATCCGAGAACGCAAGGAAGGCGACAAAACCACCCGCACGCTGTGGACGCCGGGCGCGCGCCTGGCCACTGACTTCGGCAAGCAAGACCCGAGGCTCACACTGGATCTGGTGCCCACCGGCAAGTTCAGCCAGGACAGTGTGGAGCTTCAGCTCTTCTACAAGGGCCAGCCGCTACCCAGGACCAAGGTGGAGGTGATGACCGCCGCGGGCTGGGGCCAGAACCTCAGCACCGACGAGCAGGGCAAACTGACCGTGAGCCTGCGCTGGCGCGGCACCTATGTGCTGGAGGTGCGCCACAACGACAACACCGCAGGCACGCGCGGTGACGACAAGTATGACGTAGCCAGCTTTGTGACCTCGCTCACGCTGGTGCAGGGCGAAGGCCTGCCGGCGCTGCCCGCGCCGCCGGCCGCCACGCCGAACAAGATGAACTGAGCATGACGCCCACCGCTCCCCCCCTGCCGCGCACCACGCCGGCACAGGCCCAGACGGCGTGGCGACGCGCGGCGCGCATGGCGCTGCGCGTACTGGGCGCGGTCGGCGGCGGCTACGCCTTCTGCGCGGCCTGCGCTGCCCTGCTCTCGGTCGCGCTGCCCAAGCTCATGGACTTGCCGCGCAGCGAGGCGGTGGTCGCTGCCGCCATGGCGGGCTTTGTGCTGTACCTGGTGGTGCTGGTCTGGGCCTTCGGCGTGCGCGGCCTGCTGCGGCTCTGGGGCCTGCTGGCGGGCGGCACGGCCCTGGCCTATGGCTTACTGCGCTGGTTGATCTCTCAAGCCTGAGGAGTTGCAATGGAGCCCACATTTCGCAAATCCATGGAATGGCTGCACAGCTGGGCAGGGCTGGTGATCGGCAGCCTGCTGTTCGCGATCTTCTGGATGGGCTCGCTCTCCGTGTTCGACCGCGAAATCGACCGCTGGATGATGCCTGGCACGCGCCTGAGCGCGACCGCCAGGGCAGGTCCCGTCAGGCTCGACGGCGCCTTGACCGACAACGTGCTGGCTCTGACCCAGGGCAGCGCGCAATGGTTCGTGCGCCTGCCCAGCGACAGGACGCCGGCAGTAGAGCTGCGCTGGCGCACCAGGGACGGCGGCACCGAAAGGCGCGATCTCGACCCCTCCAGCGGGCAGGTGCTGGAGCACACCGAAACCCTGGGCGGCACCGGCTTCATCTTCCCGTTTCACTACAGCCTGCACCTCAAATGGAAAGACCTGGGCCACTGGCTGGTGGGGCTGGCCGGCATGACGATGCTGCTGATGCTGGTGTCCGGCGTGATCATTCACCGCAAAATTTTTGCCGACTTCTTCCTGTTTCGTCCGAAGAAGCAGCTGCAGCGCGCCAGCCTGGACCTGCACCATCTCAGCGGCGTGCTGGCGATGCCCTTGCACTTCACCATCGCGCTGTCGGGCCTGATCATTTTCTTCAGCATTTACTGGCCCAGCAGCTACCACGCGGCTTACCCCGGGGCCAGGGAGCCGCAACAGGCGTTCAGCGCCGAGGGCCTGGGCCAGTACCGCAGGGCCAAGGCCCATGCGCCCGGCACGCTCGGCTCGCTGGACGCGATGGTCGCCACCGCCGAGCAAAGCTGGCAAGGTGGCAAGGCCAACTTCGTGCGCGTGTGGCACCCCGGTGACGCCAACAGCTATGTCGAGATTCGCCGCGGCTATGCCGACAGCGTGACCATGAACCTGGACCAGGTCTATTTCGACGCCGCCAGCGGCGCCGTCTTGCACCGCTTCGGGGCCCAGCCCGTGATGGCGGTGCAGCGCTTCATCTCGGGCCTGCACCGCATTCAGTTTGACCACTGGACGCTGCGCTGGCTGTACTTTCTGGCCGGCCTGTCGGGCTGCGTGCTGATCGCCACCGGTTTTTTGTTCTGGCTGGAGTCGCGCCGCGCCAGCCATGCGAAGAAGGGCCTGGCCGGCGTGCG
>DASXRN010000144.1:0-15835 GCA_036506595.1 Polaromonas sp.
AACTTCACGCAGTCCGCATCGGAAGTGATGAAGCTGCGTGCCGCGATGGAGAGCGGCCAGTTCAAACGCGCCAATGGCGGCGATGCGGCCAGTGTGCGCATTGTGCTGGAAGATGGCACGGAATACGCCCGCCCCGGGCGCTTGCTGTTTTCAGACCTGACCGTCGATGCCACCACGGGCCAGGTCACCTTGCGGGCTGAAGTTCCCAATCCGGGCGGGCAGCTGCTGCCCGGTCTGTATGTGCGGGTGCGCCTGGAGCAGGCGCAGGCGACCAATGCCATCACCTTGCCCCAGCAGGCGGTGACGCGCACGGCGCAAGGCGATACCGTCATGGTGGTGGGTGCTGACGGTAAAGTCGCGCCGCGCCCCGTCAAAATCGGTTCTGCCCAGGGCACTCAATGGGTGGTGCTGGAGGGGCTGAAAACCGGCGAGCAGGTCATGGTGGATGGCTTCCAGAAGCTGCAGGGCAATGCGCCCGTCAAGGCTGTGCCCTGGCAGCCGGCAGGTGCCCAGCCCGCAGGAACGGCTTCCGCGCCGGCAACGGCGGCTTCCGCGCCTGCAAGCGCTGCAGCGCCCGCTGCATCAGCGGCTGCGAAGTAAGGAGCTCAGCACATGGCCAAGTTTTTTATTGATCGGCCGATCTTTGCCTGGGTGATTGCCCTGTTCATTCTGGTCGTTGGCAGTGTGGCGATCACGCAACTGCCGATTTCCCAGTACCCGCCCGTCGCGCCGCCTGCCATTGTTGTTGCCACCACCTACCCCGGTGCTTCCGCCAAAACACTCGAAGACAGTGTGCTGAGCGTGATCGAGCGCGAAATGAACGGCTCGCCGGGCTTGCTCTACATGGAGTCGGTGGCGCAGGCCAACGGCACTGGCAACATCACCCTGAGTTTTCAGCCCGGCACCAACCCCGAGCTGGCACAGGTCGATGTGCAGAACCGGCTGTCGCGTGCGGCGCCGCGCTTGCCGCAGGCGGTCACGCAGCAGGGCGTTCGCGTGGACAAATCGAACGCCAACTTCCTGCTGTTCATCATGCTTTCCTCAGAGAACCCGGGTGTTGATCCGGTGGCACTGGGGGACTATGCGTCGCGCAACGTGATTCCCGAAATCCAGCGCCTGCCCGGTATTGGCCAGGCCCAGTTGTTTGGCACCGAGCGTGCCATGCGGATCTGGATTGACCCGGCCAAACTTGCCGGTTTTGCCCTGTCGTCAGCCGATGTGACAAGCGGTATCGCCTCGCAAAACGCCCAAATCGCGTCCGGCACGATTGGTGATTTGCCCAACGTGGCGGGCCAGGGCATCGCCGCTACGGTCGTTGTCAATGGCCAGCTCTCCGGCGTTGAGCAGTTCGGCAATGTGGTGTTGCGTGCCAACACCGACGGCTCCACCGTGCGCCTGAAAGACGTGGCGCGAATTGAGCTGGGTGCCCAGGCCTACGCAACATCTGCCCGTCTCAACGGCAAGGCGGCAACCGGCATAGGTGTGCAGCTTGCGCCGGGTGCCAATGCCCTGGCCGCCGCCAAGGCCGTGCGCGCCAAGATGGATGAGCTCAAGCCTTACTTCCCGCAGGGCGTGAGCTATGCCATTCCCTATGACAGCTCGCGCTTTGTGAACATCTCGATACGCCAGGTGGCCGAAACGCTTGTTGAGGCCGTGGTGCTGGTGTTCCTGGTGATGTTCCTGTTTTTGCAAAACATCCGCTACACCATCATCCCCACCATCGTGGTGCCGATTGCCTTGCTGGGGGCCTTTGCCACACTGCTGGCGCTGGGTTTTTCCATCAACGTGCTGACCATGTTCGGCATGGTGCTGGTGATTGGTATCGTGGTCGACGACGCGATCGTGGTCGTGGAAAACGTTGAACGCATCATGAGCGAAGAAGGCTTGCCGCCGCTTGAGGCGACGCGCAAGGCCATGGGCCAGATTTCCGGTGCCATCATCGGCGTGACGGTGGTGCTGATCTCGGTGTTTGTGCCGCTGGCGTTTTTCTCGGGCTCAATCGGCAATATTTACCGCCAGTTTTCTGCCGTGATGGTGTCTTCGATTGCTTTCTCGGCTTTTCTGGCGCTGTCGCTCACGCCAGCGCTGTGCGCCGCCCTGCTCAAGCCGGTTGAGGCGGGCCATCACCACGCGAAGACCGGCTTTTTTGGCTGGTTCAATCGTGGCTTCTCGCGCACGGCCAAGAACTACGAAGGGCTGGTCGCGCGTTTGCTGCGGCGTGCCGGGCGTTACCTGATTATTTATGTGGCCATCATTGGCGTGGTGGCGCTTGTTTACACGCGCCTGCCGACGTCCTTCCTGCCCGCAGAAGACCAGGGCACCATGCTGGTGAATGTGCAGTTGCCGCCAGGCGCGACGCTGGAGCGCACCCGTTCCGTGATCGAGCAGGTGGAGGGCTTCATGCTCAAGCAGCCCGAAGTGCAAAGCATGGTCGGTGTGCTGGGCTTCAGCTTCTCGGGCCAGGGTCAAAATGCGGCGCTGGCTTTTGTGACGCTGAAGGACTGGGCCGAACGCAAAGAGGCCGGGCAGTCGGCGCAGGCCTTGGCCGGTCGGGCCTTTGGGGCGTTGTCGGGTATTCGCGATGCGTCTATCTTCCCCTTGAGCCCGCCGCCGATTCCCGAACTTGGCTCGGCCAGTGGTTTTACCTTCCGGCTGCAGGACCGCTCTGGCGCAGGCCGTGAGGCCATGCTGGCCGCCCGCAACCAGTTGCTGGGCATGGCATCCAAAAGCCCGGTGCTGACGCAGGTGCGGCCGGACGGCCTTGAAGACGCGCCGCAGCTGCAGATTGACATTGACCGTGACAAGGCCAACGCCCTGGGGGTCGGCTTTACCGCCATCAATGCGACACTGTCAACCGGGCTGGGTTCCAGCTACGTCAATGACTTCCCGAACCAGGGACGCTTGCAGCGTGTGGTGGTGCAGGCCGATGCGCCCGCCCGCATGCAGCCCGATGACCTGGTCAAGCTGAACGCCAGCAACAGCAAGGGGCAGTCGGTGCCGCTTTCGGCCTTTGCCAGCACGCGCTGGGTCAAGGGCGCGATGCAGACCATTCGCTACAACGGCTACCCCGCGATTCGTATCAGCGGTAGCGCGGCGGCTGGCTACAGCACCGGTGCCGCCATGGCTGAGATGGAAAAGCTGGCGGCCCAGTTGCCGCAGGGCTTTGGCTACGAGTGGACCGGGCAGTCGCGGGAAGAAAAACTCGCCGGCTCGCAGGCCATCATTCTTTACGCCTTTTCCATCCTGGCGGTGTTTTTGTGTCTTGCCGCCCTGTATGAAAGCTGGTCCATTCCGCTGTCCGTGATTCTGGTGGTGCCGCTGGGTGTGCTGGGCGTGTTGCTGGCGACCCTGCTGCGCAGCTACGCCAATGACGTGTACTTCCAGGTGGGCCTGATCACCATCATCGGTTTGTCGGCCAAGAACGCGATTCTGATCATCGAGTTTGCCAAAGACCTGCAGGCGCAGGGCAAGGGCGTGATCGAGTCGGCCCTGGCCGCTGCGCATCTGCGCTTTCGGCCCATCCTCATGACCTCGATGGCCTTCATGCTGGGCGTGTTGCCGCTGGCCCTTGCCACCGGTGCCGGCTCCGCCAGCCAGCGGGCCATTGGTACCGGCGTGATCGGCGGCATGATCACCGGCACGGCGCTGGCGGTGATTTTTGTACCGATTTTCTTTGTGGTGGTGCGCGGCATTTTCAAAGGCAGCGAGCGGCAGAAGAAAATATATTCCGAGCATGCCAAGGCGGCCGGAATCAGCGGGGACGAAGGACATGAAAGAAGTGAAGGCAAGGCCCATGAGTAAGACCCGACTCCTGCAACTGCTGGCCGTGAGCGCTGCGGCGCTGCTGGCCGGTTGTTCCATGATTCCCACCTACGAGCGTCCGGCCGCACCGGTTGCGGCCAGCTATCCCGATTATTCGGCTTACAGCACCTCGGCCACTGCAAGCGCAGCGACCACCGCCACACCGGCCTCCAGCCTGGCCTGGCAGGACTTTTTTGCCGATGCCAAACTCAGGCGCCTGATCGAGTTGGCACTGGCCAACAACCGCGACCTGCGCGTGGCGGTGCTCAACATCGAGCAGACCCGCGCGCAGTACCAAATCAAGCGCGCCGACCAGTTTCCGACTGTGAACGGGGTCTTTTCCGGCTCACGCACGCCCACCGGCAACGGCGGCCTCACCAATGTGTACAACCTGGGTTTGGCGGTGACGGCCTATGAACTGGACTTTTTTGGCCGCGTCAGCAGCCTGAAAGAAGCGGCGCTGAGCCAGTACCTGGCGACCGAAGAGGGGCGCAAGACCGCGCAGATCAGCCTGATTGCCGCCGTGGCCAATGGCTACCTGAGCATTCTGGCGGACGACGAGTTGCTGGACATCACGCGCCAGACGCTCGCGACCCGCGAAGAGTCCATGAAGCTGAGCAAGCTGCGTTTTGACAATGGGGTGGTGTCCGAGCTGGACTACCGCCAGGCCGAATCGCTGCTTGAGGCGGCGCGCGTGGCCTATGCCCAGCAGCTACGCCAGCGCGCACTCGATGTCAATGCACTGATCCTGCTGGTCGGCCAGCCGCTGGCAGATGAATTGCCCATGGCCAGTGTCGGCGGCCAGGCCGCAGCGCTGGCGCAGGCCCAACCCATGGCCGATGTGCCGGCCGGTTTGCCGTCTGAGCTGCTGACCAACCGGCCCGACATTCGCCAGGCCGAGCAGTTGCTGTTGGCCTCCAACGCCAATATCGGGGCGGCGCGTGCGGCGTTCTTTCCGAAGATTTCACTGACGGTGGGCGCCGGCAGTGCCAGCAGCCATCTTTCAGGCCTGCTGAAAAACGGCTCCTGGGGCTGGACGCTGGCACCGCAACTGGTGCTGCCAATTTTTGATGCCGGGCGCAACCAGGCTGGGCTGGATTCAGCCAAGGCCGGACGCGATATCGCGATCGCGCAGTACGAAAAAGCCATCCAGACCGCTTTCCGCGAGGTGGCCGATGCGTTGGCCACACGGGCCACGCTGGTCGACCAGTTGCGCGCCAGCCAGGCGCAAGCCAATGCCGAGGCTGCCCGCTTCAAGCTGTCCGACCTGCGTTACCAGAGTGGCATTGCCAGCTACCTCGATTTGCTCGATGCGCAGCGCTCGCTGTTTTCAGCGCAGCAGGCAGTGGTGCAAACCCGGCTGGCCCAGCTGCAAAGCCAGGTCACGCTGTACAAAACGCTGGGTGGCGGCTGGAAAGAGCCTGTAGCCCCGACTGCCGCGCCCTGAGCGCGTTGTGCGGCGGGCCGGCTGCGTTTTTGAGGCCGTGCCTGTCGGTCTCAATGAGGAATTGCTCGCTATCAAAAGAATAGCTGATTGCGCATATGTTACGTGGGCTGGAGGCCTATTTTGTCATTAACAGCCCGCCCCGCCCGGTGGCGCACGGCTAGCGGTTCACTTCCCAAGCGATTCGGGGCAGGCGTTAGACGGCATATTTGGCCGCCAGCCTTTTGAGGGTTTTGATACCCCGGAAGGTCGTCTGCACCTTCAGCTTTCTCTCAAACAGCGTGTTGGAAAACGTTGACTCGCTCTGTTTTTTGCGGCAAAGCCAGTAGACCTCCCGGCCCTGCATATGAAAGTCGTCAATGTCGGTCTTCAGGCTCATCAAGGTCTTTTGCGCCTCGGCACTCAAGGGCTCCGCCAGGAAAGCCACATTGAGCGCGCTAGCCGCCTCCAGCTGTGACGCCGGGAAGGGCTGGTACCCGGCGATGGCCGCCACCTCGGGCATGCTGCGGATGAAGGTGCGCACCTCGTAACCCAGCGCGGTGTGAAGATGCTTTTCAATCGCCGGCGCCAGCGTCGGCAGCTTTTTGGCGGGTGCGTTAAAGATCACATTGCCACTGGCGATAAAGGTCTCGACATTCGCCAGGCCCAGCGCTTCAAAATGTGCCCGTAGCGCCTCCATGCTCACCTGGTGGCCGCCTACATTGATGGCGCGCAGGAAGGCGATCTGCTGGGTCATGGGCGTTCCGGTCGGGTTGATGGTTGATGGCGAGCACCGGATGGCTAGGCATTATGTCCGGCTTGCCGTCCTTACGCCTTTACCGCCGTTTCTGAAGGTGATTTTTACTTCAAGCCCACAGTGGGTATGTGCAAGATGCTATCAAAAATGTAGCAAAATGGCGATCCTGCCAGGCCAAGGCAGCGCCAGGCGGCCAGTCGCCGGGTGTGCAGTTGTCAGGATTTGCGCCAAATGTATCCATGCCCTTTGCCTGGCGAGTGAAGGCATTTGTTGAAGGGTTACTCCCTACGGAATGGCGCTTGGGGCGGCGGTATATTCGCTGCCGAATGACAGGCAAACGTGGACTCTCCCAATTGGAGACAAACCGTTCCGTAAACCATGGCGGGCCAAAAGCCCGCCAATTTTTATTCAGGAGTGCAACAAGCATGAACTCAAATTGGACGATGAAGACGCTGGCTGGTGCCGTGTTGCTGGCTTGCGCGGGCCTGGCTGCTGCGGCCACGGTGCCCGCGGGCGTGAAGTTGCATGAAACCCAGGAGCTGGTTCGCAACAATGGTTCCGAGCCCGAAACCCTGGACGCCGCGCTGGCGTCGGGCGTGCCGGCCAACAACATCATCCGTGACATGTTTGAGGGGCTGACCGCGGCCGATGCGAACGGCAAGATTGTGCCCGGGGTCGCCGAGAGCTGGAAGCAGACCGATGCCCACACCTGGGTCTTCAAGCTGCGCAAGAACGCCAAATGGTCCAACGGTGATGCGGTGACCGCCGAAGACTTTGTCTACAGCATGCGCCGTTTCGTCGATCCGGCGACCGCCTCGAAATACGCCGCCACCTACGGCATCTTCCTACTCAATGCCAAGGAGATCATTGAGGGCAAGAAGCCCGGCACCGAGCTGGGCGTCAAGGCCGTGGACCCCTACACCCTGGAAATCAAAACGCCTTTTCCCGTTGGATTTCTGCCTGAAGTCGTTTCCAACCCCCAACTGGCCCCGCTGCACAAAGCGACCATCGAAAAGTTTGGCAAAGACTGGACCAAGCCGGCCAACATGGTGGGCAATGGCGCTTTCACCCTGAAAGACTGGCAGGTCAACAGCAAGATCACACTGGTCAAGAGCCCCACCTACTGGGATGCGAAAAATGTCCAGCTGAACAAAATGACCTACCTCTCGGTCGAAGACGGCAACGCCGATGTCAAGCTCTACGAGTCGGGCGAGAACGACTGGGTGTACCAGCTCCCTCCCGGTACCTTCGACAAGTACAAGGCGCAGTACCCCAAGGAAATCCGCAATACGGACATGTTGGGCTTGCGCTATTACTCCCTGAACAATGCGGACCCGGTCCTCAAGGACATCCGTGTGCGCCAGGCGCTGTCCATGGCGATTGACCGCGACATTCTGGCGCAGCGTGTGACGGCCGATGGCCAGACGCCGGCCTATGGCGTGATCGTCAAGGGCACGGCGGGTGCGGATGTCACCGCCTATGACTGGGCCAAGTGGCCCATGGACAAACGGGTGGCGGAGGCCAAGAAGCTGATGGCGGCGGCTGGCGTTGCACCCGGCACCAAGATCAAGTTTTCCTACAACACCAGCGACTACCACAAGAAAATGGCCATTTTTGCGGCCTCCGAGTGGAAAACCAAGCTGGGCCTGGACGTTGAACTCGAAGCGATGGAGTTCAAAGTGCTGATCAAGAAACGCACGGACAAGGACTATCAGATGGCCCGCAACGGCTGGGTCGCCGACTACAACGATGCGACCACCTTTTTGACGCTGGTGCAATGCGATTCGGACCAAAACTACCACAACAGCTGCAACCGCAAGGCCTCCGCGCTGATCGATGAAGGCAACCAGTCGCTGGACCCCGCCAAGCGCAAAGCCCTGCTGACCCAGGCGGCGAAGATGATCATGGACGACTACCCCATGATCCCCTTGCTGCAGTACACCGTGCCGCGATTGGTCAAGCCCTATGTGGGCGGTTATTCGACGACCAACGCCCTGGACCGCTACCGCGCCAAGGACCTGTACATCATCAAGCATTGATGTCCGGGCTGAGCCAAAGACAGTAAGACGGAAAGACAGAAAGACAGAAAGACAGAAAGACAGAAAGACAGGGCAGGCGTCACCATGACGTCTGCTCACTTCGATCTGCTTTTTCTGACATTCTCTGACGCCCCAGGGGTCGTTCAGGGCTAAGCTGTGCTCGGCTCACGCACTCACACTGATTTGACCGGAGATATTCTTCATGTGGTCTTACACCCTCAGGCGCATCCTGGCGACGATTCCGACCTTGCTGGCCGTCGTCACCGTCTGCTATCTCCTGCTCCACGGCACGCCGGGCGGGCCGTTTGACGACGAACGCAAGGTGTCCGCGGCGGTGCTGGCCAATCTGCAGGCCAAGTACCACCTGGACTTGCCGCTGTGGCAGCAATACCTGCACTACCTCAACAGCCTGCTGCACGGCGACCTGGGCGCCTCATTTCGCTATGCCGACTGGTCGGTCAACGAGCTGGTGGCCAAGGCGCTGCCGGTGTCCGCGGTGATAGGCGGGGGCGCGATTGTCATCGCCTTGTTTGTCGGGGTGCTGCTCGGCACCATAGCCGCCTTGCGCCAGAACAGTGTGGTCGATTACCTGGTGATGCTGCTCGGCAATGCCGGCCATGCCTTTCCCTCGTTTGTGATTGGCCCCGTGCTGATTCTGGTTTTTGCTGTCTGGCTCAGGGTCGCGCCGGCCGGGGGCTGGAACGATTTCTCGCCGCGTTTCATGGTCTTGCCCATGCTGCTGCTGGTTTTCATCAACGTCGCCACCATAGGGCGCGTCATGCGCGGCAGCCTGATTGAAGTGCTGCACAGCAACTTTATCCGAACGGCACGTGCCAAGGGCCTGCCCATGCGCACCATCATCCTGCGCCACGCGTTAAAACCTGCGCTGCTGCCGGTGGTGTCTGTCATTGGCCCCCTGGCGATTTCATCGATCACCTCGGCCATCGTGACCGAGTCGGTGTTCTCGCTGCCGGGCCTGGGAAAACTGATCGTGAACGGCGCCGCCAATCGCGACTACACCCTGGTGCTGGGCCTGGTGGTGCTGGTGACCGTGATTGCCGTGACCTTCAACCTGCTGGTCGATCTGGCTTACGCCCTGCTTGATCCGAAGATCCGGTACTGAAGGACGTCACATGTTATTCAAGAACAAACCGGATGCGCTGGTCGCGGCCCTGGGTACGCTGGAGGTGGCCGACATCTCGGGGCGCAGCCCCTGGTCCGATGCGCGCGCGCGTTTTTTGCGCAACAGGGCGGCGGTGCTCAGCCTGTGCCTGCTGGTCCTCATCACGCTGACCTGCATTGCCGGGCCATGGCTGCTGCCGCACGCCTTTGACGCCGCCGACTGGGATGCGATGAGCAGGCCGCCCATGCTCAAGAACTGGCATTTTTTTGGCACCGACGAGTCTGGCCGCGATTTGCTGGTGCGCTGCCTGGTCGGTGGCCGCGTCTCCCTCATGGTGGGCTTTCTGGCCACCTTGTCGTCCGTCACCCTGGGCATAGTCTGGGGGGCGACGGCGGGTTTCATGGGCGGCAAGGTGGACGCCTTCATGATGCGCGTCGTGGACATGATGTACGCCGTGCCCTATTTGCTGATCGCCATCTTGATGGTGACCATTCTGGGCCGGGCCTTCTACCTGGTGGTGATCATCATCACGGTGTTCTCCTGGATGGACATGGCCCGTGTGGTGCGCGGCCAGACCCTGTCACTGCGCTCCAAGGAATTCATCGAAGCGGCCCGCGCCCTGGGCGTGCCGACGCGCCGCATCATCTTCCAGCACATCGTCCCGAATCTTTTGGGCATTGTGGTGATTTACACCACGGTCACCGTGCCGGCCGTGATTCTGACCGAGTCCGTGCTGTCCTTTCTGGGGCTGGGGATTCAGGAGCCGATGACGAGCTGGGGCGTGCTGATCCACGATGGCGCGTCCGTCATGGAAGTGTCGGCGTGGATGCTGCTGTTCCCGGCCGGCCTGCTGTCACTGACGCTGTACTGCTTTAACTACATCGGGGACGGCCTGCGCGATGCGCTCGATCCCAAAGACCGTTGAGGCGGAAACACACCATGAGCCTGATTGAAGTCAAAAACCTCGGGGTCCAGTTTCAAACCCGGGACGGGCTGATTTATGCCGTCAACGGCATCAACTTTGCACTGGAGCGGGGCCAGACCCTGGGCATCGTGGGCGAAAGCGGCTCCGGCAAAAGCCAGAGCGTGCTGGCCATGATGGGCTTGCTCGCCAACAACGGCAAAGCCACTGGCCAGGCCTTGTACCAGGGCCAGGATCTGCTGGCCATGAAGCCGGCCGAGCTGAACAAAATTCGCGGTAATCGCGTGGCCATGATTTTTCAGGACCCGATGACCTCGCTCAATCCCTACCTGACGGTGGAGCGGCAGATGACCGAGGTGCTGCAGTTTCACAAGGGCCTGGACCGCAAGTCCGCGCGCGCCCGGTCGGTAGCACTGCTCGATGCCGTCAAGATACCCGAGGCCGCCCGCCGCATCGCGATGTACCCGCATGAGTTTTCCGGGGGCATGCGCCAGCGCGTGATGATTGCCATGGCCTTGCTGTGCGAGCCCGAGGTACTGATTGCCGACGAACCCACGACGGCGCTGGACGTGACGGTGCAGGCCCAGATCATTGCCCTGTTGCGCGATCTGCAGCGCGACTTTGGCACCGCGATTGTCATGATCACGCATGACCTGGGCGTGGTGGCCGGCCTGTGCGACGAGGTGATGGTGCTGTACGGCGGGCGCGTGATGGAGCAGGGCGACGCCAACAGCATTTTTTACAACGCGACCCACCCCTATACCGTGGGCCTGCTAGGCGCCATACCGCGTCTGGATGCGGAGGATGAAACCCTGGTTGCGATTCCCGGTGCGCCGCCCAACATGGCGCGGCTTCCCAAGGGTTGCCCATTCAGCGAGCGTTGCACCCTGGCCAACGCCGAGTGCCGCGAGGTGCTGCCCGCATTGCTGGCGGCCGAGAACAACCCGGCCGTGCGCAGGGCCTGCCACAAATCCATTCAGGCCGTGTCCGAACTCGCGGCCAAGGGAGTGAGCCATGCGTGAGGCGGCCCAGCCGATTCTGTCGGTGCGCGATTTAAAAGTGCATTTCAAGGTCAAAGCGGGCAGCGCCTGGCCCTGGTCACCGGCCCGCACCCTGAAGGCCGTCGATGGCGTTTCTTTCGACATTTATGCGGGAGAAACACTGGGTGTGGTGGGCGAGTCGGGTTGCGGCAAGTCGACCCTGGCGCGCGCCGTGCTGAACCTGATCCCCGCCACCGCCGGCAGCATCGTCTGGATGGGCCAGGAAATGACCGGGGCATCGAGCCAGGCCTGGCTGGCTGTCCGAAAAGACATCCAGATGATTTTTCAGGACCCGCTGGCCTCGCTGGACCCGCGCATGACCATCGCGCAAATCATTGCCGAACCCCTGCGCACGCACCACGCCGGCATGCCCGAGGCCGAGGTGATGAAGCGCGTCAAGGCGATGATGAGTCGCGTCGGTCTGACGGCACAGCAAATCAACCGCTACCCGCACGAGTTTTCGGGCGGCCAGTGCCAGCGCATAGGCATTGCCCGGGCATTGATCCTGGAGCCCAAGCTCATCATCTGCGATGAGCCGGTGTCGGCGCTCGATGTCTCGATTCAGGCGCAGATCATCAATCTGCTCAAGGAGCTGCAAAAGTCCATGGGCCTGGCGCTGATTTTCATCGCCCATGACCTGGCCGTTGTCAAACACATCAGTGACCGTATTTTGGTGATGTACCTCGGGCATGAAATGGAGGTGGCCCAGAAGAAGGCGCTGTACGCCACGCCGCGCCATCCCTACACCCAGGCGCTGCTGTCAGCCATTCCGATTCCCGACCCGGCGCTGGAGCGAAAGAAGGTGATCCAGTTGCTGCACGGCGACCTGCCTTCGCCCATCGATCCGCCCTCGGGTTGCGTGTTCAGAACCCGCTGCCCGTTAGCCATTGCACGCTGCGCGCAGGAGGTACCGGAGCTTCGCCGCTTGAACGCGCAAAGTGAGGCGGCCTGCTTGCTGGCCTGAAGCGTTTTATAGCCATGGCCCTTGTTGTACGGGTGTAGACAGCTATTAAAACGATAGCGAATTGGAGGGGTGGCGGTGGCAGGCTCAAGCGGCCAGCGCAGCGAATCCCTGCTGCAGGTCGCGCAGCAAATCGGCCGGGTCTTCGAGACCGATGTGCAGCCGGATCACCTGGCCGCGGCCCGACCAGTCGGCCACGCTGCGGGCGCGGCGCATGTCCGCCAGCGTAACCAGGCTTTCATAACCGCCCCACGAGGCGCCAATGCCAAACAGCGTCAGGCCGTCAATCAGGCGTTCCGCCGCAACGTCGTCGAAGTCCTTGTTCAACTCGAAGGAGATCAGGCCGTTGGTGCCTGTGCAGTCACGCTGCCAGAGCGCATGGCCTGGGTGACTGGGCAAAGCCGGGCAGAACACGGTGGCCACTTCGCTGCGGGATTGCAGCCACTGCGCCACCTGCAGGGCGTGGCTTTCGTGCATGGCCAGGCGTGCGGCCAGGCTGCGCACACCGCGCAGCACCAGATAGGCATCGTCAGGGCTGACTGTCATGCCAAAGGCGTCACTGCGCTCGGCCAGTGCGTGCCAGGCATTTTTCGTGGTGGCGACGGTGCCCATCATCACGTCGGAATGGCCCGACAGGTATTTGGTGGCGGCCATGATGGACACGTCGGCGCCCAACGCCAGCGGCCGGTATTGGCAGCCGGAGCCCCAGGTGTTGTCGGCCACCAGCAGCAGGCCCCGTGCGCGTGCAAGGCGGGCCAGCTGCGGCAGATCGCACATTTCGTAGACCAGCGAGCCCGGGCACTCGGCATAAATCATGCGCGTGTTGGCCTCGATTTTTTCCTCCACGTCGCTGCCGTCGGCCGCAAAAAAAGTGCAGCGGATGTTGTAGGGGGTGAGAAAAGAATCCACCAGCTTGCGCGCCGGCTCATACACGCTGTCCGACATCAGCATGTGGTCGCCGGGCTTGAGGTAAGACAGCAGCGTCATCGCGATGGCGGCCAGGCCAGTGGGGAAAAGCCGCGTCCGGTGCGCGCCTTCGAGTTCGCTCACCGCATCTTCGAGCGCGTAATTGGTCGGGTTGCCGCGGGCGCCGTAGGTGAACAGCCGCTCGCCATCGCGCCTGGCGCGCAGCGCGCGCTGCTGCGCCACACTGTCAAACAGCACGGTGCTGGCACGCACCACGGGTGGGTTGACCGGCTGGCCGCCGTCGAAGGCTGGGTGTTTGCCGGCGTGGACCAGCCGGGTCAGCGGCGATTTTTTATTCATGTCAGGAGCGCCTTGGTGCATGACACATCAGTCGAGTCTGGCACCCGAGAGCTTGACCACGCGTGACCAGCGGGCGATGTCATCCTTGAGCTGGGCGGCGAAGGCGGCCGAGGTGTTGCCGACCACTTCGCTGCCGCCATCGGTGATCAGCTTGCTGACTTCCGGCGATTTGAGCGCCCGCACAATGCTGTCGTGCAGGTAGGCCACGCGTTCCGGTGGCGTGCCGGCGGGCGCAAAAAAGCCATACCAGTCTTCAAAGGTCGAGTTGCGGTAGCCCAGCTCTTCGAGTGTCGGGACTTTCGCAAACACGCCAATGCGGCGCGGGCTGGTGACGGCGAGCGCGCGCATCTTGCCGTTCTGGATGAAGCTGGACACCGAAGCGGTCGAGGTGATGAGTACATCCACCTGGCCGCCGAGCAGGTCGGTGATGGCCGGGGCGGCACCCTTGTAGGGCACATGGGTCATGCCCAGGCCGCTGTCCTTTTCCAGCACCACGCCGACCAAGTGCGAGAGCGTGCCGTTGCCGGGCGTGGCATAGGTGACGCGGCCGGGCTGGCTCTTGGTTTGCGTGGCCAGGTCGGCAATGGTTTTGTACGGTGAGTTGCTGGCCACCACCAGGACCAGGGGCGCCGCATTGATCTGGGTGATGGGTACGAAATTTTTCAGCGGGTCAAAACCCGGCGCCGCATACAGCGTGGGGTTGACCGCCATCAGCGAGACCTGGCCCGTCAGCACGGTATAGCCGTCGGGCTTGGCATCGGCCACCGTCTTGGCGCCGATGTTGCCGCCGGCACCGCCCCGGTTGTCGACCACCGCGCTTTGGCCCGTGATGTCGGACAGGCGGCTCGTTACAAAACGCGTCGTGGCGTCATTGCCGCCACCGGCCGGAAAAGGCGACACAAACTTGATCGCCTGATTGGGAAAGCCACCGACCTGGGACATGGGCTGTGCCAGAGCGCCGCCGTGCACGGCGAACAGGGCCCAGCAGAGCGAGGCAGCAGTGAATTTCAGCTTGGTCAACATGGCGGGCTCCTGAATGAAAAGTGGATGACGGGGATGGGATTAGCGGGATGAGAGGGACGGGTGAGACGAAGGCGGCAGGCGGAAAGACTTCAGCTCCAGCGCGTCCAGCTGCGCAATCAGGTTGACTTCCCAGGCCAGGTACTGGCGCGCCGCTTCCTTGTTGCCGTCGTGCCGGTCGTGCACGAAGAAAAGAAAGTCGATGCAATCGCTGTCGGCCGGGGTGTTCTCGCTGGCCAGCACGGGCAAGCCGGCGGCACGCCAGGCGGCCAGGCCGCCTTCGAGCAGGCTGGCCGACAGGCCCAACTCCTGAAGGTCGGTGGCAGCGCAGGCCGCCACGGCGGGTTCGTCGGCAATCAGCACCACCGGGCGGCGTTCGCTGGCCAGCGTGGCGGCCAGGCGCGGCCGGATGGCCCAGCGCGCACCGGGAATATGGCTTTGGCGGAACTGCATGCTGGGGCGCAGGTCGATGGCGACCACCGCATCGCTTGCCAGCCCGGCAGCCAGGGCGGTGGCACTGGTGGCGGGCAACACAGGCAAGGGCGCCGGCTGCGCTTCAGGCAAGGCCAGGCCACTGGCCAGGCCCTGGTCCAGCACACTGGCATCGTGGCCCATCTGGCGCAACCAGCTGGCCGCCGTGCGCGCACGGATGCCGTCCGCATCGAACAAGACCAGCCGGGCCTGGCGCACACCCACATACTGGTCGTTGGCCTGCATCAGCTGGCCGCCGGGCGTGTGCTGGGCGCCGGGCAGGCTGCCGCGCGCATATTCTTCCGGGGTGCGGACATCGCACAAAAACAGTGTGCGTTGCGCATCATCGGCCCAGCCGCGCACGGTTTGCGCATCGACGACAGGTACGCCAAAGCGCTGCGCCAAGGCCTCTGCCGCGGCGCGCATGCCGACTTGCCCGCCGGGTTCGCCATAACGGCGCGTGCCGCCATGTTCGAGTTCCAGGTCGGCCAGGGTCCAGCCCTGGGTGCCGTTTTCCAGCGCGTACACCGGGTTGGGCAGGCCCAGGTTGATCAGCGTCTGGGCGCCGATGATGCTGCGCGTGCGCCCCGCGCAATTGACCACAATGCGGGTCTGCTCGCTGGGCACCAGCTGGCCGATTCGGTAGGCCAGCTCGCCATTCGGGCAACTGGTCGCCGTCGGAATGTTCATCTTCTGGAATTCCGCAAAAGGCCGACCGTCCAGCACCACGACGTCTTCCTGGCGCGCGATCATGGCCGCCAGCTCGGTGGCACTCACGCGGGGCGTGTGATAGACCTGCTCGGCCAGTTCGCCAAAGGTCTTGGATGGCACGTTGACGCCCGCAAACAGCGGAAAACCGGCGGCCTGCCAGCCTGCGGTGCCGCCTTGCAGCACCTGCACATCGGTGTAACCCAGCGCGGCCAGACGGCGCGCGGCCAAGGGCGCGACGTCCTGGCCGTCGTCATACACCACCAGCCGGACATTTTTGCGCGGTGCCAGGCGCGGCGCGTCC
>DASXRN010000145.1:0-5213 GCA_036506595.1 Polaromonas sp.
GGCACCTACATTGGCCGCGCCATGCTCTATGCGCTGGGCGCCATGGGCGAGCAAGGCGTGACCAAGGCGCTGGAGATCATCCACAAGGAGCTTGACCTGACGATGGCATTTTGCGGCCGGACCGATATCAACACCGTCGACAAAAGCATTCTGCTGCCCGGCACTTACTAGGGCCTGTTCACGCTAAAACGAGAGATGCGTTGGTTCCTCATGCGGATGGATGCGCGAAGGGCGGCTTGCAAATAGCAGGGCTATTTGCAAGCCGGCCGACAAAGCAGGCGCCGCATGAGGGACCAACCCGAAGGGAAGGACGAATGCCGGGCGCATTGCGGCGTTGCGGCTCGCTGGTGTAGCCAGCTACACGGCGCTCACCGCGCCTTGCACTGCCTCCCGGCATTCATCCTTCGCACTCCCGTTTTAGCGTGAAAAGGCCCTAAGCTTGACGGTAGTGCCTCTTGTAGCGGTGCTGGGTAGCGCGTCAGAAGATCAGAAGAAGTGGCGGATGCCAACCTCATAACCACTGGAGCGGCCCCCCAGCGTCGTCCCGGTTGCCGTCAGGCCCTGCACGCCGATCGATTTCTGGGCGCCTGCCTTGTTGCTCAGGTGTGCATAGGTCCCGTAGACCTGCGTCCGCTTGGACAGGTTATGGCCATAGCCGATGGCGTACTTGCTCCAGTCGGCGTTGCTGTTGGCGGTGTCGTAGCGGCTGTACGCAGCACGCAACTCACCCAGGCCCACTGGCACTGTCACACCCAGTTGGGTGGCCGTCACTTTCAAAGCCCCGCGCTTTTCACTGGCCCACAGGAAGATGGGCTTGGCCACGCCAAAGTCGTAGCTCAGCCCCAGGTTGTTGGCGGTCAAGTCGTTATCGCTGACATCACCCTTCAGCTTGCCAGTTGCCAACGCGGCGTGCAGCGGCCCCTGGCGGTAGCCTAGCCGCAGGCCCCGGTAATCGCCCTGATTTTTGTTGGCGGCATTCGACAGTTGCTCACCCAGCGCCACTTGCGCCTGGCCATAGAAACCGCCCAGGTTCTGCGGCAAAAAGTAGCTCACAGCATTGCTGATCTGGATCGGAGCGCCACCCGCGGCAGTCGCCGCGCCCGGGATACCCAACATGGTGAAGGCCATGGTGCCGCCTACACCATTGGTCAGGAAGGGGTCAAAAACCAGCGTGTTCAGGAACGTGGCCGCATCGTCGCGGCCCAGGCGCACTTCGCCTATCGAACCGGACAGGCTTACCGTGGAGCGGCGGTTGAAGCTCAGGCCGCCGCCCGCGCCCTTGCCGCTACCGGTGTCGACATCTAGCCCGGCTTCCAGCCAGAAGCTCGCGGCCAGGCCACCGCCGAGGTCTTCCGTGCCGCGAAGGCCCCAGCGACTGATGTTGGCGCCACCGGTGGACACGCCGGTCTTGGATACGCCGTCGCCCGACAGGTGCGCCACGCCCACGTCGACGACGCCAAACAGCGTGACTGAAGACTGGGCCGATGCACAGCCGGCCGCAGCCACCGCCGCGATGGCGATCAGGGATTTTTTCATGCGTTTCTCCTCCGGCACATGTGCCGGTTATTGGTTGTTTCAAAAGAGTGAAGTGGGTAGGACGGGACCCTCCGGCCGAAGATGCGGCCGGCTCCCTTACCCGTCCTGCGGGAAATTCAGAAGTCCGGGCTCAGAGGTCCAAGGTCAGCGACTCGCTCTTGCAGCCGGAAACGCAAACCATCATGACCTTGTTGGCCGCGCGTTCCTTGGCACTGAGGATGGAATCGCGGTGGTCGGGCTCGCCCGCCAGCACGCGGGTTTCGCACGAGCCGCACACGCCTTCGCAGCAGCTGTGATCGACCGCCACCCCGGCGGCGAGCAAGGTGTCCAGAATCGACTTGCCCGGCGTGATGGTGAGGGTGCGACCGCTGCGGCGCAGCTCGACGGTGTAAGTTGCATGCGCATTGGGCGATGCCGCCACCGCCACCGCAGAAAAGCGCTCGATGTGGGCGTTCTCGTGCCCAAGTTCCTCGCAGATCTTCTCGAAGGCGTCGAGCATGACCGCCGGGCCGCAGGCGTAGTAATGCGTCTGTACTTCGGGCGCCCGGACCGACAGCACTTCGTGCGGGCGGGCCGACAGCAGCGCCTTGAGGTCGGGCGGGCCGCCCTTTTCGTCGTCGAAGTGCAGCAAAAGCGGCATGCCCAGCGCCTCAAGTTCGGCCACGAAGGCCGCACCCTGACGCGAGCGCGCGAAATACATCACTTCGAATGAACGCCCTATCGCCTTGAGCCGGCGCGCCATGCACAAGATGGGCGTGACGCCGATGCCGCCGGCGATGAGCACGGTGTGCCCGGCCTCTTCGTGCAGCGGGAAGTTGTTGCGCGGCGCGGAGATGGGCAGGCGCATGCCGACGCGCAGTTGCTCATGCACGCAGCGTGAGCCGCCGCGGCTGGCGCGGTCGCGCAAAACGCCCACCACATAGCGGTTGTGCTCGTCGCAGGAATTGGACAGCGAGTAGCTGCGCTCCATGCCGTTGGGCAGGTGCAGGTCGATGTGCGCTCCCGCGGTGAACACGGGAAACTCCGTGCCGGGCACGGGGCGCAGCTCGACGCTGATCACATCGTCGGCTTCGAAGCGCAACGTGTGGACAAAGGCGTTCAGGGTAGTAGACATGGCTTCGCAGGGGATATAAGTGAATCAAGCCGAATCGCCAACCTTCGACGCAGCCGCTGGCTCCAGTTGCTCGTCGGCAAGGTTACGCAGATGACGGCGCAGGCGCACCACGCCGATGTCATGCTGGTACAGGTTTTCACGCTGGTTCGCGTCGGGTTCCATTTGCTCCAGCATGATGCGGTCCTGCTCAAGCACCGCCCAGTGGCGTGCCTCCAGCCGGTTGCGGTACAAAAACCTCCAGGTGTCACGCTGCCAGGACGACACTTTGCGGCAGCGCCAGAAGAACGCCGCCGTCATGCTGCCGTCAATCGGGGTGGCACAGGCGATGATCGCAAAATTGCCGCCGGGGCCGCCGGTCTTCGGGTAGGGAATTTCCAGCCGCATCCAGTGCACACCGGTGCTGCCCCATTCCGTCCAGTCGAAGTTGACGCCGCGCTGGCCGGTCTTTTCAAACACAAAGCCCGTGTCGGTCGTGCGGATCTGGAACGTGGCCGTGCTGTCGCCTTCGGCCATGGAGTGCGACTGCTTGTGCAGGAAAGTGCCGTGCATAGGGTCCATCACGTTGTCGAGCGCATAGCGATAGTCGCCCTTCCACTCGGCATAGCACAGGAAATGCGAATACTCCGGCGAGCTCAGCTCTTCCGGCATGGTCATGGGCGGCGGGGTGTCGATGTTCACGTCGCTGTTGTAAAGGAAGATGGCACCCCAGGCTTCCTGCACATGGAAAGACAGTGCCGCGCGCGTGCCCTCGAGCTTGCAGCCCGGGCTTCCCGGCACCTTGGTCACGGTGCCGTCGCAACGCACTTCGACGCCGTGGTACGGGCAGGCGAGCCGGTCACCCAGCACCATACCCTGCGACAGCGGCGCACCGCGGTGCGGACAGTGGTCTTCCAGCGCATGCAGTGTGCCGGCCGCATCGCGCCACAGGGCAATCTTCTTGCCCAGCCGGCGCAACGAAACCGGACGCTCGCCGACGAATTCGGACGGGCAGATGGGGTACCAGAGGTCTTTGAGACCGACCTTCAGCAGCGCGTCGACGGGGTCCTGGGTGAAAGTGATGGTGTTCATGATTTTTCCTTAGTTGCCAAGGCGGGCCATCAGGGCCTGGAAACTGTGTTCGGTCCATGCCTGGCCGTTCTCGCTGGACGGACCGGTACGGTTGAGGCAGGCCACCAGTTCGGGCAGCGTGTGCGCGCCTTCCGCGAAGGCGCGCTCGATAGCATCGCCCAGCAGGTCTTCAAAGGTGGTGGGGGCACGCTTGCGTGCCTGGTGGGGTTCAAGGTAGCGGTCGGTTTGCATCAGGGGTCTCCTTTGATGTCAATCGGGTCAGTCGGCCTGGATACCGAATTCTTTGATGATCTTGCCAAAGCGGTCGTAGTCACCAGCGTTGGCCTTGGCTAGCCGCGACGGATCGCCGCCGGCCGGGAGCGCGCCAAAAGTGGCCATCTTGGCCGCCACATCGGGCATCTTGAGAATTTCGTTGAGATGGCTGTTGAGCGTCTTGGCGATGTCGGCAGGCAAGCCCTTGGGCCCGAACAGTCCCTGCCAGGCGCCGACTTCCACGTCCTTGTAGCCCAGCTCGGCCAGCGTCGGCACATTGGGCGCCAGCGGGGAGCGCTGGGGGTCCGCCACGGCCAGCGCCACCACCTTGCCAGTGGCAATGTGCGGGGCCACCGGGCCGTACGTGATGAAGGTCACAGGCACGTGGCCACCCAGCAAGTCGTTGACCGCCGGTGCCACGCCACGGTAGGGCACGTGTGAAATCTTCACGTGCGCAGACTTGTTGAACATCTCGCCCAGAATGTGCATCGGTGAACCGCTGCCGGGGCTGGCATAGGACAGCGTCTTGACCTTGGACATCGCCACCAGTTCCTTCAGGTCCTTGGCGCCTGCGGAGGTGCTGGCCGCAATGAACAGCGGCTGCACCGCCGTTTGCACGATGGGCGTGAAGCCGCCCAGAACGTCGTAGGCCGAGGCTGAGCCCGAGCCCGTCTTGAGCACCAATTGCGCGATGGAGAACGTGCTGGGCGCGAGCAGCAGCGTGTAGCCGTCCGGCGCGGCCTTGGCCACGTGGGTACTGCCGATGATTCCGCTTGCGCCCGGCTTGTTGTCCACGATCACCGGCTGGCCCAGGCGGGCCTGGAGCTTCTCGGCGAACATGCGCGCCATGGCGTCGGTGTCGCCACCGGCCGGATAGGCCACGACCAGCGTGATGGGCTTGCTGGGATAGGCCTGTGCCATGGCGCTGCCCGTGGATAGTGCGGCACCCATGCAGGCAGCCAGGGCAAATGCTTGACGACGTGTGAATTTCATAATGGTTTCCTAAAACTACAAATAAAACCCGGCATCACCGGTACTTGGGGGGCACAGCTTGGGATTGCGTCGGCTGCGTTCGCGTACAGGCCGGCAAAAGGAATGCGGTCCAACGGTCCACCGGGCGGCAATGGCGCGATGATCCGAAAAGGTCCTGAGGCGAGGGCCTTTTCCGCAGGCGTCTGGGCTGGGCTACAACGAGGCCCGAACTCAGCACCGCCAAGGCGGCGACTAACAGCCGCGCAAAACC
>DASXRN010000146.1:0-7632 GCA_036506595.1 Polaromonas sp.
CACATCGGAAGCGGTGGTCAGCACGGCGGTTGCGCCCAGCAGCGCGGCCACCTGCTCGGCCATGGCGTTGGCACCGCCCACATGGCCTGACAGCACGGGAATCACAAACTGCGCGGCGTCATCGACCACCAGCACGCCGGGGTCTTCGTCTTTGCTCTTCAGGTGCGGGGCAATCAGGCGCACCACGGCACCCAGCGAAACGAAAAAAACAACCTGGTCAAAGTCGGTAAACAGCGTGGCGATTTCGTCGCGAAAAGCACCGCTGTAGGCGCGCACCGGGTTGAGCAAACCGGCCATAAGCGGCGCGAACTTGTCGGCCACACAGACGCTGACCTGGGGCAACTGGCGCGCCAGCTCTGCCGTTTGCTGGGCGCCGTGTTTGGTGATGGCGACCAGAACGACGCGTACATCCAAGGGTGTCGCGGCGCTGGTGTCTGGCAAAGTGTTCATGTTCATTCCTGGTTTTCTTCTTCAATTTCAGTGCTTGTTTTTTTGCGGCAGCCGCGCAGCATTTCGCCGCGCTCGCGCTCCGGGTTTTTGACCAGCAGCAGCGACAAATAATTAACCTTGGTGCCTTTGAGTTCGGCCACGTTGTGCACGATGCGCTCCACCGGGGAGCCGGCTTTTTCAATGAAGCGGCTGTGCGGCAACAGGCCCCGGCGCTCCAGCAGCGCAATCAAATCGTCGAGCAGCGGTTTGACTTTCATCAGCACCAGGGTGTCGAAGTCATCCAGCATTTTTTCGACGGCTGCGATGCCATAAGCGGCGGGCACGATGGCGATGGTGTCGTCCTGCTCGGACAGCGGCATCTGCAGCTGGGCGCAGGCAGCGTTAAAGGACGTGACGCCGGGCACGATGTCGATGTTTGCGTCGGCATCCAGCTCACGCAGCACGCGGGCCAGGTAGCAAAAGCTGGCGTAGGTGGAGGCATCGCCTTCGACCAAAAACAGCACGTCCTGCCCGGTGGCCAGCAGCGCCTTCACGGTCTCGGCGGCCTTGAGCCAGTGGCGGGCGAGTTTTTCCACATCGTGCGTCATGGGGAACAGCAGCGACTGGTGTTGTGCGGGCAGCGTCAGCCCGGCCCGCAGCGCGATGTCGAGCGCATAACTTTCTTTGCGCAGGCTGCGCACCGGGTAGGTCCAGACCGCATCCGGGCGCTCCAGCAAGGCCCAGGCGCGGCGAGTAATCAAGCCGGGGTCACCGGGGCCCAAAGACACGCCAAACAGGCGGCCTGGGGCAACAGACGAGAAAGCAACGTGAAGTTCAGTCATCGCTCTTCTCCGTTTTCGGTGTTTTTTTGGACGGTGATTTTTTGCGCGCACACCAGCCACACCGGGTTCTCGGCGGCCATGCGGTTCATGTGCAAAATCGGCTTGCTGCGCGAGGCTTGCAGTTGCAGCACGTCCCACGCCACGCCCAGCGCCTTCAAGGTATCTACTGCGGTGGCCAGGTTTTCAAGTGTCACAAAATTCATCACCAGCCAGCCCTCAGGCTTCAGGCGCTGCAGGATCAGGCGGATCAACTCAGCCAGCTCACCGCCCGAGCCGCCAATAAACACGGCATCGGGGTCCGGCCAGTGTTGCAGGCCTTCCGGGGCCTTGGCATGCACCAGCGTGTGGTTGCTGATGCCCAGCGCCTTGCGGTTGTTGCGCACAATGGCGCTGTCGTCCACATTTTTTTCAATGGCGTACACGTGGCCCTGGCTACACAAACGTGCCGCCTCCAGCCCCACCGAGCCTGAGCCCGCGCCAATGTCCCACACCACACTGTTGGCGCGCAACTGCATGCGGGCCAGCGACACCACGCGCACTTCGTTTTTGGTGATCAGGCCTTTTTCAGGGTAGCGCTGCTGGTAGCTCGCATCGGGCAGGCCCAGCAACACCGGCGGCGTGCGCAGGGTAGTGCGCCACAGCAGCACCACGTTGGGGTCGGCAAAAGGCATTTGCGCAGCCACATGAATGCTGATGCCGCTGACCACCCGCTCTTCGGGCTGGCACAGGCGCTCGGCCACGGCCATCTCAAAATCATAGGCCAGGCCCTCCGTCACCAGCATGCGGGCAATGCGGTCGGGCGTGTTGTCGGGGCTGGTCAGAATGGCCAGGCGGTCGTGCTGGCGAATATCGCGCAGCAGCGCATACAGGCCGTGGCCGGGCTCCGAGCCCTCCACCCAGTCGCCCGCATCCTTGCTGTGGACGGATGAAAACTTCATGTCCTGCCATGGCAGGCCCAGCCGGGCGCAGGCCAGTTGCAGGGTTGACACATTGGGCAGCACCTCAAGCGCTTCAATGCACAGGCGCGAGGCCAGGTAGGCGGCAATGCCGTGGCACAAGGGGTCGCCCGTGGCCAGCAGCACCACGCGCTGGTTCGCTGCTTGGGCCGCGCGAATCCATTCGGGTATTTGCGACAGTGCACCCGTCAGGTCGCACTGCCGGGCTGCCGGGTCAATATGTTCGGCAAACAGTTGCAAGGTGCGCGTGCCGCCAATCACCAGCTGCGCCTGCTGCAGGTGCGCCAGCGCGGTGCGGCCCAAGCTAGCGACGCCGTCGTCCAGCACGCCAATGATTTGGCACTTCGTTATCAGGTTTGTCGTTTCAGAATTCAAGAGGCCTCCGCTATCTTGCGACCGTCAAAGTCGCAGACCAGCACTTTCAGTTCAAATTGATCCGGGTAACGCGTGCGCAGGGTTTGAATCACACGCTGTGCCAGTGCCGTGTGAAAGGCCGTGCCCAGGCCCAGCGCATCCATGCGTTCACCGGCATAACGCGCGGTTTCGTTCTGGCGAATGGCATCGCAGACGTCTGACGCTGCGCCCAGGCTGGCCGCAATGTCGGCCAGCAAGCCGGTGTCGACCTCAGCGCGCCCGGCATGGGTGATGGTTTCGCCCTGCGCAATTTTGGTGAGCTTGCCGACCATGCCGCCGATCACCACCTGCTTCAAGCCCGCTTTCACCGCCGCGCCCATGGCGTAGCGCAAAAAGTCTCCCATCTGCACAAACGCCGGTTCGGGCAGGTGCGGCATTTCCTGCATGACAAACTTTTCGGTGCGCCCGCCCGTGGTCAGCACCACCACACCGTGGCCCAGCGTGCCCGCCACCTGCACGCCCTGCACCACGCTGGCGCGGTAGGCGGCCGTCGAGTACGGCTTGACGATGCCGGTGGTGCCCAGAATCGAAATGCCGCCCAGAATGCCGAGCCGGGCATTCAGGGTTTTCTTGGCCATCTCCACGCCTTGCGGCACCGAAATGCAAACTTCAAACCCGGTTTCTTCCCACAGTTCACCCGCCGCAGCCTGCACGTTGGCCGTGATGTTGCGACGTGGCACGGGGTTGATCGCCGGGCCGCCTACCGCCAGGCCCAGGCCCGGCATGGTGACCGTGCCCACGCCAAAACCGCCCGTCAGCAGCACCTGGCCGGGCAGGTCGCGGCGCAGGGTCACGTCGGCCGTGAGGTGCGCCTTGTCGGTGCAGTCGGGGTCGTCGCCCGCGTCCTTGATGACCATCGCATGCGCCGTGTGGCCGTCGACCGCACCGTCCAGCACCGCAAAGGTGACCAGGTCGCCATTGGGCAGCAGGCATTCAATGCTGCCCGGCACCTGCCCGGTGACCAGTCCCAGCGTGGCCGCACGCGCCGCCGCAGCCGAACACGCGCCGGTGGTAAAACCGGTGCGTGTGCCGCGTGGCGCGTTTTTATCCATCATGTTGCGGCGGGCTCCAGGAGTTCCTGCGCTTCAGCCAAACCCAGCAGGGCATGAATGGCCGCCACCACCAGCGTGGAGCCGCCCTTGCGGCCGCGAATCACCACCCAGGGCACGGCGGCCTCCAGCGCCATCAGGTCTTTGGACTCGGCCGCCGACACAAAACCGACCGGCATGCCCACGACCAAGGCCGGGCGCGCACCTTCTTCATGAATCAGCCGCACCAGCTCAATCAGCGCTGTGGGCGCGTTGCCAATGCCGACGATGGCACCGTTGATCAGGCCCAGGCGGTGGGCCTTGCGCATGGCTTGCACGGCGCGGGTGGTACCTTCGGATTTGGCGGTTTCAATCACGTCAGCGTCCGAGATGAACTGGTGCGTGGCCATGCCGAAATGACCCAGGCGCGGCGCTGACAAACCCACACAAATCATCTCCACATCGGCCACCACGCGGGTACGGCGTGACAAGACGGCGGCCACACCGGCTTCAACCGCCCGCGGGTGAAAGTCAGTCAGGCCATTGAAGTCGAAGTCGGCATTGGCGTGAATCATGCGGCGCACAATGGGCCACTGATCGGGGGTGTAGGTATGCGGCCCAACTTCGCGGTCGATCACGGCAAACGAGTCGTGCTCGATGGCGCGGCCCGCAGCGGTCAGTTGCTCGGTGACGGTGTTGCCGCTGCTCATGCCTGGGCCTCGTGGGGATGGGGGTGGTCGTGCGGCTCATCGTGGTGGTGCCCTTCCCAGTCCGCCGCCTCGGCGCTGACTGGCACGGCAGTCAAGGTGCCCGACATCAGGCCCTGCACCCGCTCGACCAGCAAATCGGCCACCTCGGGCTCAAAGCCAAAGTAGCTGCCCTGCGCAAAACGGATGCCGGGGTACTGCTGGCGCAGATGGCCGACCTGGCGCGCAATGCGCTGAATCAGAGTGCCGGTGAACAGGTAGTAAGGCAGCACCACAATCTGACGCAGGCCGATGAGCGCTTGACGCTGCACCACACGCTCCAGCCGCGGGGTGGTGATGCCGGTGAAAGCCAGATCGACCATCTCATGGCGGCTCTCCTCCTGCAGCCATCGCGCCATCTTGGCCATCTCGCCGTTGGCCAGGCGGTCCGACGAGCCTCGCCCCAACAACACCACACCGGTGCCGCCGGGGTCGGGCATGTCCAGCGCCTGCATGCAATCGCGTAGCTGGCGCTGCAACACCGCCAGCAGCGGATCACACACGCCCAGGTGCGGCGCGTAGTCAAAGCGCACACCGGGAAAGCGCTGACGGGCCTGCGCGATGTGCGCCGGAATCTCCATCTTCACATGGCCTGCCGCATTGAGAATCAGCGGCACCACGATCACCCGTTGCGCGTGTTGTGCGGCGCGCGCCAGCCCCTGGTCCACACCGATCTCGGCGAACTCGATGAAACACAGCTCGGTGCGCCATTGCGGATGGGCCAGGCGCCAGCGCGCGGTAAAGGCCTCGATTTCGTCGTTACCGGCGGGCTCGCGTGAGCCGTGGCCCACCAGCAAAATGGTGTCTGTGGTCATGGAGTTCCTGAGGTAAGGGTTGAAGCGGGGACGCTGGCGCGCCGAAAACGATGCGTGAAACTCGCGTCATAGAGCTTCGATTTGACCAATGTCGTCCACTGGCGGGCGCCCAGCGTCGGGCTGGCGATGATCATGGCCTGGCTGACGATTTTGGCTTCACGGCACAAGGCCTGGATGGTGGCCACGGTGCCGCGGACAATCTTCTCTTCCCCCGGCCAACTGGCTTTGTGCACCACCACGATGGGTGCATCCTGTGACCAGCCCGCTGCCGTCAAGGCCGCCGTGACGCGCCCCATCAGCGTGATGCTCAAGAAGATGCACAAGGTGCTGTGATGCCCCGCCAAGGCCTCCAGCGACTCGCCCGCAGGCATGGGCGTGCGCCCTTCCATACGGGTGAAGATCACGGTCTGGGTCACCTCAGGCAGCGTCAGGCTTTCCACCGCAGCCGCGGCCGAGGCCATGGCGGACGACACACCCGGAACCACCTCGATGGCGATTCCAGCAGCGTCCAGGGGTTGCACCAACTCGATCAGCGCCCCATACAAACCGGGATCGCCGGTTTGCAGGCGCACCACGGTCGCGCAGCGCCCTGCCTGCTCAATCAGCCAGGCCGTCATCTGCTCCAGCGTCATGTCCTTGCTGTCAACAATCACGCAACCCGCCGGTGCCCAGCGTGTCGCCGCCTCGCTGACCAACGAACCGGCAAACAGGATGGCGCCCGCACGCTCGATCAGCGCGCGGCCCTTGACGGTGATGAGTTCCGGGTCGCCCGGCCCAGCGCCGACAAACCAGACCTTGCCCGGCGCAGAAGTGTCGGGATCAGCCTGTCGATGAGAAGTGAGAGTTTGCATGGTGTGTTGGGGTTTGAAGTTTGCTGGCGACACGCTAAATTTTTGGCAAAGCCACCCACTGGCCCGCCAGTTGGTGCACGCCGATGCGGTGGTCAAACACCTGCTCCAGCGCACGGTGCGTGGCGGCATCGCTGCAATCGCCCTGGTGCGTCACGCGGCCCTGCGCCATCACGACCAGCTCGTCGGCCTGCAGCGCGAGTGAGATTTCATGCAGCACGCTGACGACGGTCTTGCCGCTCGCCACCAGTTGGCGCACTGTCAAGAGCCAGTCGGTCTGGTGCGGCGGATCCAGGTTGGCCAGCGGCTCGTCCATCAGCAGCACCTGGGCCTCGACGGCCAGCGCCCGCGCCAGCAGCACGCGCTGGCGCTCACCGCCCGAGAGCTGGCCCAAGGCGCGCGCGCGCCAGTCCCAGGCCTGGGTGGCACGCAAAGCGCGCTCGACGGCGGCGTGGTCTGCGGCGCTGGGCGGTGCCAGCCAGGGCTGGTGCGGCAGACGGCCCAGCATGGCCACGTCGTACACCGTCAAATCGTCGCCGGTGCCTTCGTTTTGCCCCAGCCAGGCCAATTGCTGCGCACGCAC
This sequence comes from Polaromonas sp., assembly GCA_036506595.1. Classification (GTDB taxonomy): domain Bacteria; phylum Pseudomonadota; class Gammaproteobacteria; order Burkholderiales; family Burkholderiaceae_C; genus Polaromonas. Next base: position 6,662 of record DASXRN010000146.1, read on the forward strand.
ACGTCCCGGCAAACTGGTGAGCGGCTGGCCCAGCAGCGTGACCCCACCGGCATGCGGCAGCAGCCCGGCCAGCACTTTCAGCAATGTCGACTTGCCCGCGCCATTGGGGCCTACGATGCTGGTCCAGCGGCCTACGGCCAAGGCCAGGTCGATGCCATGCAATACTTGAACATTTCCAAGGCTAGCCCTTATGGACTGTCCGTGTACAGCTATTAAATTGATAGCGTTATTCACAGGCCTGCCCCTGACGACGCGCGGATGTTGCGGTGCATCAGCCACAGCAGATAGCCGCCGCCCAGCATGGCGGTGAGCACGCCCACTGGCAACTCCTGCGGCGCAATCAGCCAGCGCGCCAGCATGTCGGCGGCCATCAGCAAAACGCCACCCATCAGACTGGAGAGCAAGATCAAGCGGCCATGCGTGGTTTTGGCGACCGAGCGCACCAGGTGCGGTGCCGCCAGACCAACAAAGGCAATCAGCCCGGTTTGCGCCACCGCCGTGCCGGTGGCCAGCGCCAGCACCGCCACCAGCGCGCCGCGCATTTGCGGCAAAGGCAGGCCGAGGCTGGCGGCCGTGGCTTCGCCCAGCGAGAGGCCATCGAGCACATGGCTGAGCATCCAGGCCACCACCATGCAAACCAGCCAAATGCCGATCATCAAGGCACAAGCGGTCCAGCCTACGAAGCTGGTACTACCCAGATCGAAAGCCCGCATCGCCTGCGTCACTTCGGGCATCATCAGCATGGCAAGTGAGCTCATGGCGCCCAGCACCACGCCCACAATAACCCCAGCCAGCAGCAGGCGCAGCGTGTGCTGCACGCCTTTGGCCAGCATCAGGGTGAGCAGCACCGCGCCCACCGCACCCGCAAACGCAGCCCCGGTCAGCCCCAGGCGCACCAGCCACTGCGTCGCCAATGGCGACACGCCAAAAAACACCAGCGCCAGTGCCACGCCAAGCGAGGCGCCCGACGC
>DASXRN010000147.1:0-2918 GCA_036506595.1 Polaromonas sp.
ATGTCGGCTTTCTATAGCGTTTGTTGAAAAGGATGTGAGTTGATAGTATATGTCTTTTGGGTAAACTTTATTGATAGTAATTTGCTATCAAATAAATTGCCACTATCAATTCTCCGCATCGTGGACTTTCAAGTAGCGGGACAACAAACGGACGCCGCGCTGCATGAGCTGGACTTGACGCTGCGTTACGACGATCGCTGCGTGGTGCTGCAGGGCGGGCCGGTGGCCGGTGCCGGAGACCACGGTTTTGCAAGAAAAAAATGCCTGTAGCCCATATGCAACGGACGCAAGCAGCTATCAAAAAAATAGCGTGCGCTGGCCCGGCTCGCCGCCGGCCTCAAGCCAAACCCGGGGCATCAAGGGTTGAGCTGCATTGATGCATTGATGCCTTTATAGTGGCTTCTGATCATTTTCGGGCCCGCGCACCGCCAGAGGATGGGTGCAAGGCCGCCATCAAGGGGCACACTGTGACGACTGAAACCCAACCCGGCCATAGCAACCCGGCACGCTTTGGCAGCGGACAAGCCGTTCGCCGCCTGGAAGACGATGCGCTGCTGGCGGGCGCCGGCCAGTTCACGGACGACGTGACGCTGCCGGGCCAGGCCCAGCTCTTTTTTCTGCGCTCTCCCTATCCGCACGCACGCATCGTGTCCATAGACACCACGGCAGCACTGGCTATGCCGGGCGTACTGCAGGTGGTCACCGGGGCCGATCTGGTGGCAGCCGGGGTCAAGCCGATTCCCGGCTCGAGCGGTTTTTCGCGCGCCGATGGCTCGCCCGGCGCCTCGCCGCCGCGGCGCGCGCTGGCCCACGAGCGCGTGCGCTTTGTCGGCGAGGCGGTGGCCGCCGTGGTGGCGCCGACACTGCAGCAAGCCCGCGACGCGGCAGAAGCCATCACCATCGACTATGACGAGCTGCCCATGGTCGTGGACATGAACGACGCGACAACCCCTGGCGCCCCGGCGCTCTGCCCCGAAGCACCCGACAACATCGCCGCCGAAACGCGCTACGGCAATGCCCAAGCCACCGCCGCAGCCTTCGCCAGCGCCCGCCACGTGGTGATGCTGGACCTGGTCAATCAGCGCGTGGCTGCGCTGAGCCTGGAGCCGCGTTCGGTGCTGGCCGCTTTTGACAGCGCTTTGCAGCGCCTGACCCTGCGCATGAGCACCCAGATGCCTTCCGGCGTGCGCGACTCGGTGTGCGGCGCGCTGGGCATGGCGAAGGAGGCGGTGCGCGTGGTGGTGGGCGATGTGGGCGGCGGCTTTGGCATGAAGACCGGGGCCTACCCGGAAGACATCGCCGTGGCCTTTTGCGCCAGGGCACTGCAGCGCCCGGTGAAATGGGTGGCCGACCGCAGCGAAGAATTCATTTCCAGCACCCACGGCCGCGACCTGCAAAGTCACGCCGAACTGGCGCTGGACGAGCACGGCAAGATTCTGGCCCTGCGCCTGGCCTCGCTGGCCAATGTGGGCGCCTACGCCACCGGCGCGGGCGTCGCCATCCAGCTGCTGATCGGCCCCTGGGTGCAGACCAGCGTGTATGACATCCAGACCATAGACTTTCATTTCAAGGCCGTGCTGACCAACACCGCGCCCACCAGCGCCTACCGCGGCGCGGGCCGCCCAGAAGCCATTTTCACGATGGAGCGGCTGATGGACGAAGCCGCCCGCCAGACCGGCATAGACCGGGTCGAGCTGCGCCGCCGCAACTTTATCCAGCCCACGCAAATGCCCTACAAAAATCCCATGGGCCAGACCTACGACACCGGCCGCTTCGAGTCGGTGATGGACCAGGCCCTGGCCCTGGCCGACTGGCAGGGCTTTGGGGCGCGTGCCGCCGAGTCGGCGCGCCGCGGTCTGTTGCGCGGCCAGGGCATTGCCACCTTTCTGGAGTGGACTGGCGGCAACGTGTTTGAAGAACGCGTGACCGTGGCTGTGCTGGCTGTTGGCATCATCGAAGTCTTCTCAGCCGTCAATGCCATGGGGCAGGGCATTGCGACAACGCTGGCGCAACTGGTGGTCGATGCGTTTGGCGTGCCGATAAACAAGGTCCGGGTGGTGCTGGGCGACACCGACCGCGGTGATGGTTTTGGCAGCGCCGGTTCGCGCTCGCTGTTCACCGGCGGTTCGGCTGTGCGCATTGGCGCCGAGCGCACCATCGACAAGGCCAGGCAACTTGCGGCCAAGGAATTTGAGGCGGCCGAGCGGGACATCGAGTACGCCGACGGTCGCTTCAAGGTGGCGGGCACCGATTTAAGCATCGACCTGTTTGCGCTGGCGGCACGCCAGAGCGACCAGCGTATTTTTATGGACTCGACCAGCACCGTGGCCGGGCCCACCTGGCCCAACGGTTGCCACATCAGCGAAGTCGAGATTGACCCGCAGACCGGTCATGTGGCGGTGGTGGCCTATGCGTCCGTCAACGACGTGGGCCGCGTCGTCAACCCCCTGATCGTGCGCGGCCAGCTCGACGGCGGCGCCGTGCAGGGCATAGGTCAGGCGCTGTGCGAGCACCTGGTGTATGACCGTGAAACGGGTCAACCCCTCACCGGCAGCCTGATGGACTACGCCGCACCGCGCGCCGACAACGCCCCCGACTTCAAGACCGAAATGGACCAGTCCATCCCTTGCCTGAACAATCCGCTGGGCGTCAAAGGCGTGGGCGAGCTGGGCACCATAGGCGCCGGGCCCACGGTGGTCAATGCCGTGGCCGACGCGCTGGCTAGAGGCGGCATGGCGACGCAGGCTAGAGAGCTGCAGATGCCGCTGGCACCATCGCGGCTCTGGCATCTGATGCGGGGCTGAGGCTCATCGATTCCTCAACTCCCCCGATCACTTGATTTGATGCAAGTGAATTCATTGGAGTCAGACCCCAAATTCTCCCCAATTTCTCCGGCTTTACGAAGGCAGGCGGCTTTC
>DASXRN010000148.1:0-15668 GCA_036506595.1 Polaromonas sp.
TCGCCAAATCGGCGCAGGTCCACATTGCCGCCGCTGATGATCACCCCCACGCGTTGGCCCGCGATCGGCAAACCGGCCTCGCAGGCGGCCGCGAAACCGAGGCAGCCGGTGGGCTCCACAATCATTTTCATGCGCTCGGCAAAAAAGCGCATGGCCTGCACCAGTTGCGCATCGCTGACGGTCAGCACGTCATCCACATCGCGCCGGATCACCCCGAAGGTGTACTCGCCCAAATGCTGGGTTTGCGCCCCATCGGCAACGGTCTTGGGGGTGGGAATGGTGACGATGGCGCCGCTGCGAAACGACTGCTGGCCGTCGTTGCCGGCCTCGGGCTCCACCCCGTAGACCTTGCAGGCCGGCGACAACGCGCGCGCCGACAGGGCCGAGCCGCTGAGCAGGCCGCCGCCGCCCAGGCACACGAACAGACAATCGAGTTCACCCACCTCTTCAAACAACTCCTTGGCGGCGGTGCCCTGGCCGGCGATCACGTCGGGATGGTCATAGGGCGGAATCAGCGTCATGCCGCGCGCCTGGGCAATTTCGCGCGTCAGGGCCTCGCGGTCCTGCTTGAAGCGGTCAAACAGAATGACCTCGCCGCCATAACCCCGGGTGGCATCCACCTTGGCGGGCGGCGCGTCCAGCGGCATCAGGATCACGGCGGGAATGCCCAGCAGGCGGGCCGACAGGGCCACGGCCTGCGCATGGTTGCCCGATGAGAAGGTGATGACGCCGGCCTTGCGCTGCTCGGCGCTGAAACGGGACAGCGCATTGAAGGCACCGCGAAACTTGAAGGCGCCCATGCGCTGAAAGTTCTCGCACTTAAAGAATACACTGGCCTTGAGCCTGTCGTCCGCCGTGCGCGAGCGCAGCACGGGCGTGCGATGGGCATGGCCATTGAGCCGCTGGGCGGCGGCCATCACATCATCAAAAGTGGGCAAGGTCAGCATGTTCAAGGTCCGGTTAAAAGCCAAGCTGTGTTGCAAGCAACTTGATGTGCTTTATACAGTAACCATCGCAGCGTCCCTCGCGTCCACCCCATGATCCGGCTGCTGAAAACCTTCTCCTGGCAGGAACTGCGCTACCACCCCTGGCGCAATGCGGCCGCCGTGCTGGCGGTCATGCTGGGCGTGGCGCTGGCATTTTCGGTGCAACTGATCAATGCCTCGGCACTCAGTGAATTTTCGCAAGCCGTGCGCTCGGCGAGCGGCCAGCCCGATCTGGAGTTGCGCGCTGTGCAGAGCAGTTTTGACGAGGTGATTTTCGAGCGCGTGGCCAGCCACCACCAGGTCGATTTGGCCAGCCCGGTGCTGGAGCTGGGCAGCTATGCCGTCACCGCAGCCGGCGAGCGCAAGGCGCTGCGCATCGTGGGCCTGGATGCGCTGGCTGCAGCCCCTTTGGCGCCTGCCCTGATGCCGGTGCCAACAAGCGATGTAGCGGGCGCAAACCGTTTTTCGCTGTTCGCGCCCGGCACGGTTTTTTTGAACGCTGCGGCCAGGCAGAGCCTGCCGGAATCCAGTCAAACGGCTTTCAGGCTGCAGAGCGGCTTGCAGTTGCGTGAGGTGAAAGTGGCGGGCTCCGTCAGCGCCGGGGGCGCGGCGCTGGCAGTCATGGACATTGCGGCCGCCCAGGACTTGTTTGGCAAGGCCGGCCAGTTGACGCGCATAGATGTGCGCCTCAAACCCGGCGCCGACCCGGCCAGTTTCATCGCCTCGCTGCAACTGCCGCCCCACATCACCGCGGCCGCGCCCGGCGATGCCGCCCAGCGCGTGAGCCAGCTCTCGCGCGCCTACCGGGTCAACCTCACGGTGCTGGCGCTGGTGGCCTTGTTCACTGGCGCGTTTTTGGTGTTTTCGGTGCTGTCGCTCAGCGTGGCGAAACGTGCGCAGCAGTTTGCGTTGCTCGGCGTGCTGGGCCTGACCGGGCGCGAGCGGCTGCAACTGGTGCTGACCGAATCGCTGCTGCTGGGCCTGCTGGGCAGCGCGCTCGGTATTGCGCTGGGCTCGGCCCTGGCGGCGCTGGCGCTGCGCGTGCTGGGCGGTGACCTGGGCGGCGGCTATTTTGCTGGCGTGGCACCTGCGCTGCAATGGAACGGCTGGGCCGCGCTCATTTATGGCGCGCTCGGTGTGGTGGCCGCCGGCGTAGGCGGCTGGTGGCCAGCACGGGCGGCGCAAAAGCTGCCGCCAGCGCAAACGCTCAAGGGCCTGGGCCTGGCCGGCAGCACCGGTACGGCGCGCTGGATCAGTATCGTTTTGATAGCTGCTGGCGCCCTGCTGGCATGGGCTCCACCCATTTTTGGCATTCCACTGGCGGCTTATGTATCGGTCGGCCTGCTGCTGGTGGGCGGCATCACCGCACTGCCCTGGCTGATTGCCCTGCTGTATGACCGGCTCAGCCCCTGGGTCGCGCACCGGCTGCTGCCCTTGCTGGCCGTGGAGCGCGCGCGCCGTGTGCGCGAAAGCGCGGCGGTGGCGGTCAGTGGCGTGGTGGCCTCGCTCAGCCTGGCCGTGGCGCTGACCGTGATGGTGGCGAGTTTTCGCGACTCCATGACGCACTGGCTGGACGTGGTGCTGCCGGCCGATTTGTATGTGCGCACGGCCCTGGGCAGCCCGGCCAGCGACACGGCGTATTTTCCGCCCGAGTTCGTGCAGGCGCTGGCCCGCCTGCCCGGTGTGGCGCGCGTCAGCGGGCTGCGCAGCACGCAGCTGCTCCTGGATGCGGGCAAGCCCGCCGTCACGCTGATTGCGCGCCCCCTGGTCGACCCGGCCAGCACGCTGCCGCTGGTGGGCAGCCCGCTGCCGGTGCCGCCCGGGCATGTGGGCATTTACGTGAGTGAAGCGATGGTGGATTTGTATGGGGCCCGGCCGGGCAGCGTTTTTACGCCTCTTTCAAAGCTTTTTAGTGCCTCAGCCCAATCAGGACGGGCGCATGCAGCTCCTTATTTGATAGCAAATTCGCCCCCCTCGTTTTATGTGGCCGGCGTTTGGCGCGACTACGCCCGCCAGTTCGGCGCAATTGCCATGGACCAGCGCGACTTTCAGCGCCTCACCGGTGATGCGCGCGTCAACGACGTGGCGCTGTGGCTGAACGGAGCGGTCAGCGACACCGCGGTTCAGCAGGCCATACGCCAGCTGGCAGAGCAGCAGTCGGGGGCGGGCGCGCTGGTTGAGATCGCCTCCGTGAGCCAGCTACGCGCCACCTCGCTCAGGATTTTTGACCGCAGCTTTGCCGTGACCTACTGGCTGCAGGCGGTGGCGATTGCGATTGGCCTGTTTGGTGTGGCCGCCAGCTTCAGCGCGCAAGTGCTGGCGCGCCGCAAGGAGTTCGGCCTGCTGGCGCACCTGGGCCTGACGCGCAGGCAAATCCTCACGGTGGTGGCCGGCGAAGGCGCGGCCTGGACCGGCATGGGCGCGTTGGCCGGGCTGGCGCTAGGCCTGGCGGTGTCCGCCGTGCTGGTGCATGTGGTCAACCCGCAAAGCTTTCACTGGACCATGGACTGGGTCGTGCCTTGGGTCCGCCTACTGGCACTGTGCACCGCCGTGGTGGTGGCGGGCACGCTCACCGCCTGGCTGGCCGGGCGCGCAGCCGCGGGCAAGGATGCGGTGCTGGCAGTGAAAGAGGATTGGTGAGCCTGGCCAAGCGATCATGGGAGTGACGGGTGAATATAAGGCTGCTTAAGGCTGCTGCGCTTTGACAGAGCAAACGCCCAAGCGTAGAGTCGAGTTGCCATTACGGCTGCGCAGACGTCTCCCGTGACGGCGACCGGATCAACTTCGCAGGAGAATCCCATGTCCAGCAAGTCTTTATGGACAGCCGTCCTTGCCATCGTCCTGGCCCCCGCCGTGATGGCGGCAGGCTCGTCCAGCACGTCCCGACCACCGGCAGCCCCGCGGGCCAACGACTACGAACTCGGTGTGAAGGCCGTCCAGGCCCGCGATTTCCAGCGCGCCTTGACCCACCTCGAGAAAGTGACTCAGGCCGAACCGCGCAACGCCGACGCCTGGAACTACCTCGGCTTCAGCCAGCGGCAGTTGCGGAATTTCGACCAGTCCTTGGCCGCGTACCAGAAGGCGCTGGCGCTCAACCCGAATCATCGGGGAGCCAACGAGTATCTGGGTGAGCTGTATCTCGAGCTCGGCAATCCAGACAAGGCCCGCGAGCACCTCGCGAAGCTTCAGAGCCTCTGCCCGAAGGGCTGCCCTGAACACGACGATCTGAGCAAGGCCGTCGCGGCCTTCCAGGCGGCACCGAAGAAGAACTGACCGGCGCCTCACTGCGCGCCCCTGGATGTGGCTTCGCTGCTCGAAAATTACGGAGCCGCGCTCCTCGTCTTCGTCCTGTTCGCAGCTTTCCACTCGATCGGTGCGCACGAGCCGCTGAAGAACGCCTTGGCCCGCTGGACCAGCCCGTTTTTCGTCGATCATTTCTGGCGCCTCGCCTATTGCGCCCTCAGCTTTGCTGCGCTCTATGGCGGCGTGTCGGCACTCGTGTGGGGCAGGCACGCCGAAAACGATGTCTGGCTGATCGTCTATCCCGAATGGCTTTGGCAGACCCTCACGGTCATCCATCTCGGATCGATCGGCCTGCTGTATGCGGCGTTCTTCCAGAGCGATTACCTCGAGTTCCTCGGCCTGAAACAGGCCTGGCGCGGCCTGCGAGCGCTCGCTGGCATGGCCGTCGGGCCGGCTCCCGTCAAACTGTTCGGTTCGCATCGGTTGGTGACCACCGGCGTCTATGCCTGGGTGCGCCACCCGATGCTGGCGGGCGGCCTCGTGTTCCTGCTGACCAGCGGCCCCTCGCTGAACAACATCGTTTACACGGCCATGTACACGGTCTATATGCTGATCGGCGGCTACTATGAGGAACGACGCCTGGTCAGAATTTTCGGGCAAGACTATCTGCGCTACCGGGCCCGGGTCGGGGCCTTTTGCCCGCGCCTCTGGCGGCGACGGCTGACGTGATTGCGCACTATGCTGGATCAAATGTCGCAGTACTTTTACGACCCCCTGGTCTTCTGGGGCGCGCCGCTCGCGATCGCCCTGGTGTGGGCCGGCCTGCGCCGCGCAGCGGCGTGGCTAGCCCGCCGCCGCCGGGCGCGACGCGGTGCTGGCGGTCGGGAAGACTGGTGGCGAAAAACCTAGCGCGCCGGTTCGAGCCGGATGCGCTGCAGGGTTTCACGCTCCACGGCGGCGCGGCTGTAGACCAGCGGCATGTACTGCCCCGCAGCCCAGAGGGGTGCGAGGTCGCGGTAGTGCGGGCTGTCGGGGTTGCCCGATTGGCCGGGTGTGTTAACGGCTTTCGAAGCGTCCCAGTTGCCCACGTCCAGCACCATGCGGAAGGACGCGCCCGACGTGAGCTTGTAGTCGCTGGGCCGATAGCTGGTAGCCATGGGCGTGAAGCCCGAGCCCGACAGCGGCCAATCGCCCACCTCCAGTTTCTTGCGCGCCTGGGCATCAACCACGGCACCCAGCGGATGGCGGAACTCGGCCCGGTGCAAGGCGCCCCATTTCCATTGCGCCATGTCCGCGCCCAGCTTGGCCTTGAGCTCTTCCAGCGCGGGCGTGAGGCTGCTCACCAGCAGCGTGTAGCGCTGCTGCGGCGTGAGCCAGCCGTCCGGCTTTTCCAGCAGCAACAGCACGCGCTCCGGGCTGCCCCCGTCGGCCAGCCGGGCACGTTCGTCACCCAGCGCGGCCTTCAGGACGGCGGCGCGCAGGGCCTTGCTGCTCCAGACTTCGTAAAGCGCGGCAGCGGCACTGTCCTTGTCCATGCTGCCGTCCCAGCCCTGCAACAGCTTCAACCCCGCAGCCTGCTGCGCCTCGTCGCTGCGCAGCCCGGCCAGCAGCTTGAGCAGGCGCTGGGCCGACGACGCAACAATATCGGTCTGCATACGCTGCGAGTCCTCCAGCGTGAAGCGCCCCCCCGAGGCAACCTTGCCTTCGAAGATCTGCTTGAGCCGGCGCGAGCGCGCCGAGTCGCTCCATTCGTAGCCGATGCCTTTGGTGGCAGCGGGATGGTTCGGCGGAATATTGTTTTCGTTGGCCGTGACCACGTAGCCGCGCGCCGGGTTGAATTCCCAGGGAAGTTCATCGCCGTTGCGGTAGCCCGACCATTCGTAGCGCCCATCGCCCGGCACGGGCGTGAGGCCATCCCAGTTCGGGCGAATCGGCGTCAGGCCGCCGGGAATCCAGCCGACATTGCCGCTGCGATCGGCATAAACCTGGTTTTCACCGGGCGCCCCCCATCGGTTCAGGGCGGCACGGAACTGGTCCCAGTTCTGCGCACGCATGTAGTCCATCGAGCCGAAATACGGCGCCATGCCCAGGTCCAGCCAGGCAGCGCGCAACGCGTAGCTGCGCTGCTTGCCGACATCGGCCGCAAGCACCGGTCCGTGGCGGGTGTACCGGTTTTTCACCTGGCGCGGCACGGCTTCGCCCTTGACGGCGATGCTTTCGCTCACCACGGTCATCGGCTCCCAACGGCCTTTGTACTTGTACTCATCGGCGTTCTGCGGGTTGGTCTCGTACACGTACAGGTCTTCCTGATCCATGTAAAAACGCGTGAGGCCGAAGGCGATCGTGCCGTTATGCCCGATGGACAAACCGGGGAGAAAGGGCTCGCCCGCACCGATCACGTCCATGCCGGGTGCGCTCAGGTGGGCCATGTAGCGCAGGCTGGGCGCGCCGTGCGCGCGGTGCGGGTCGTTGGCCAAGATCGGGCGGCCAGTACTGGTAAGGCGCGGGGCAATCACCCAGTTGTTGCTGCCGTAACTGGCCAGGGTGTCGGCATCGACCAGGGCCACGGGCGGTGCGATGCCCGGCGTGGCATTGGCAGCGTCGGCCAGCCGGATGTTGTCCTTGCTGAACTGGGGTGCCCCCGTGGCCAGGGCGTAGGCTTTTTTCAACTCCGCCGCCGGTAGCGCGCAGGCGTCCAGGCCGTCGGCAAGTTTCGGCGTGATGGGCGGATCGAGCTCGCGGCGCAGCCAGTCGGTGCGGGCACCGGCCTCGCCGCCACACAGCGCCAGCGCGCGGTCCACCTCCGAAGTGAAGTTCAGCGTCAAACCATGGTGGCGAATGCGCACCACATCCTCGGCCGACCAGGCAGAAGGCTGATAGCCCAGCAGCTTGAACTCCGTCGGCAACAGCGCAGGATTGGCCCTGGCTTGCGCAACATAGGCGTTGACACCGGCGACGAAGGCCTCAGCCACGCGCTTGGAATCGGAGCCATAGGCCAGCCATTCTCGGTACATGTCGCCGCGAAACAGCACGGCACGCGCCATGCGATCGCTCTCCACCCAGGCGGGGCCGAAATCACGGGCCATCTCGCCCAGGCCGCGCTTGCGCCACAAGTCCATCTGCCACAAGCGGTCACGCGCCGCCATGAAACCCTGCGCGACGAAGGCGTCGTAAGTGGTCCCCGCATACATGTGAGGCACGCCCCAGCGGTCAACCAGCACCTCGGCGGGTTGCTCAAGCCCCTTGACCGTGAACGCCAACGGTGCCTGGCTGGCTGTGCCCGTGCCTGCGGGGCCGGTGGCGCAACCCGCCACGGGCACGGCGGCCATCAGACCAATCCGTCCGGGTAGTACTTTGGGTACTTTGGCCATGGATGCTTGATGACTACTGCGGTACTTCATGCGTGTCTCCTTGATTTTTAGAACTCGCATGGTAGCCGCGTTTGCTACGCAGTGCAGAGCACTTCACGCATCGCCTCAGGCGTCATTTCCGGCACAGATTCATGGTGAAAATCATGGGTGAAAAGCAGCGCACCCGCCCTCGCCCTCAGGCTCGATTCTTTTGCTTACGTCCGTCACGCTTTTGACGCGGTATTGTCATCACCGTATCACACAAACCCTCTCGCATGGTGGCCTCACTTCAACAAGGTCTTCATCATGGCTTCCGCTCAATACCGCATTGAAAGCAGGTGTCCGCTGATGGGTAGCCTGCTACCGCCCGCCACCTTCAAACAGGTTTATGCAGACTGCTCGCTGGCCGTGGCCGTGGCGGTGAAAAGCGTGGCCGACCCGACGCGCCAGCAAGTGCGGGTCGTGCATGTGCCGACGGGTGAAATCGTCTTTCAGACTGCGCCCTCCGGATCAGCGCTGTAGACCTTATACGGGCCCAATTCAAGGGCCCAATTCAAGGGCTCAACGGGTGATCACCACCAGCACACTGCAGGGCGCGTGTTCGATCAGCGATTTGGACACCGAGCCGCGCCACCAACGGGCCGCCCAGCCTTCCAGATGCTTGTGCCCGACCACAATCAAATCGGCTTCGATTCTTGCTGCGTATTTGGCAATTTCATCCACGGTTTCGCCGTACAGCACTTCACCATCAGCCTGGTAGCCCGACTCACCCAACCGGCGCAAGCCTTCGTCAAGAATGCCCTGGTACTTTTCTTTGTCCTGCTCGGCGAGGCTTCTGTCGTAAATGCCACCTTCAATGCCGATCACCTGCATATGAATAGGTGTGACAGCGATCAGGGTCAAAGACGCCTTGCTCCACTGCGCAATATCGCGACAGTCCAGCAAGGCTTTTTGGCCCGATTGGGAGCCGTCGTAAGCCAGCAAAATTCGCTTGTACATGGTGCACCTCCTGGATTGAGTGACTCGAGCCATTCGAGGATAAACCTTCCAGCCGCGCCATGCAACTGGGCCGCGCTGACAGCGGCATGGCTCACCCGCTTGTGGACTGCTTGCTGCGAGAATCAGCGCCATGACCTCTTTCGCTACGCTCAACGATTCCTGGCTCAGCAGCGCCATCGCCCGCATTGAGGCCGACTTTCAGCGCAGCGCCGACACCCACCTGATTGCCCTGCCCTTGCCCGAGTTTGCCGCGCGCGGCATTGACCTCTACCTCAAGGACGAATCGCCCCAACCGACCGGCGCCAACTTTGTCGGCTGCTTGACGCTGGCGTATGAGATGCTGGCGCGTGGCGAGGAGCGCTCCATTTTGTCGCTGCTCTGCGATTCGGGTGAGCGCTACCTGCCCACCTACCACGATGCGGACTGGGTGGCGGCGAAAATGGGCGATTGTGCAGCGGCGCAGCTGCAGATTGGGCGGCTGATGCGGCCTGGATTGGTGACCTGATATGCGCCCCCCCATGCCTCCGAGCCTGCTGCGACGCCAGTTGCTGCTGGGGAGCATGGCCGGGCTTGCAGGATTTTGGGGACTGACGGGGCAGGCGCACGCCCTGCCCGCCAAGGCGCTGATTTTTCCGCGTGACCGGGGTTCGCACCCCGAATTTCGCACCGAGTGGTGGTACATCACCGGCCACGCCACCGCCAGCGACCGTGCCTCGGTTGCGCGCCAGTTTGGTTTCCAGCTCACGTTTTTTCGCTCCAGGGTCGAGGGCACCCAAGGCATGGCCTCGAAATTTGCGGCCAAACAATTGCTATTCGCCCATGCCGCCATCACCGACGTACAGGGCAAAAAACTCTGGCACGACCAGCGCATCGCACGCGATGGCTTTGGCGTGGCTTTTGCGAACCAGGACGACATGCAGATCAAGCTGCGCGACTGGTCCTTGAAAAGCCAGGGCGGGCAGTACAGCGCACAGCTGCCCGCCACGGACTTTGGCCTCAAGCTGCAATTCAATGAAACCCAGCCCGTGCTGCTGCAAGGCAAACAGGGCCTGTCACGCAAGGGGCCGGAGGAAAAGCAGGCCAGCTACTACTACAGCCAGCCGCAGCTGGCCACCACCGGCAGCCTGCAAGTCAAAGGGCAAAGCTTTGAAGTCACCGGCAAGGCCTGGCTGGACCACGAATGGAGCGAAGAACTGCTGCACCCCAGCGCCGTGGGCTGGGACTGGATAGGCATGAACCTGATTGATGGCAGCGCCCTCACCGCCTTCAGGCTGCGCGACAAAGACGGTAATGCGGTGTGGGACGGCGGCTCGTTCAGGTCAGCCAACAATGAGCTTTACACCTTCAGCCGCGGCGAAGTGATTTTCAAACCCGTGCGCAACTGGAAAAGCCCGCTCACGCAAACCAGCTACCCGGTCGAATGGATGGTGCGCACACCGGCAGATTTTTATACCGTCAAGGCCGTCATCGACAACCAGGAACTCGACAGCCGCCAGTCCACTGGCGGGATTTACTGGGAAGGCTTGAGCGAGCTGATGGACAGCAAGGGCCAGCGCGTGGGCTGGGGCTACCTGGAGATGACGGGCTATGCCCAGCCGCTGCGCTTGTAGCGAACCAACCCGCTACACCCCAACCGAGTAGAAAAATTCCTCGCGCACGATTTTTCCGTTTTCAATCGTATAGAGGCCAACCTCGTCCATCTTCATCCTCCGGCCCGATGGCTTGTTCGTCACGTCGTATTGGAATCCGACGATAAACCTGTTGCCATGCGGCCAGGGGCCGGTCACCGAGGCCGAGTGAATTTCATGGTTGGTGAACCACCATTCACCCTTGGCCCTGATGGCCGCAAGGCCCTTTGCTTCCTGCGATCCGCCCGCCATCGCGACCGCTTCCACACTCACAGCATCCTCGGCGTACAGGGTGGACAGGGCCTCCTCGTTCTTTCCTTGCCGACACAGATCAACCAGTTTGTTGGCGATATCCAGCGTGTTCATATTGCCTCCTTGGGTGAGAAAAGTGGGACATTCGGGGACGTAGACATCCCGCTTCAAAGTTTAAAGGCGCCTGGGCCCGGATCATGTGACAACCGAATGACCCTAAGCCCAAGTCGGGTCTGCCAAGCTTTCGCGGATTCCATGTCGGCACAGGACACAGCAGAGTCCACCCTGCCACGGGTTCACGGCTCTGGCGTTCCGGTGTCTTGAACGCCATGGCTCAACTCCGCTCTTGCCTCACTGGCAAGCGCCTCATACTTGGCCCGGAATGCATCGAGGCTGTCTTCTTCAAGTTCTTCCAGATCGAGAAGCGCGTTATGCGCGCCTTGGGTTGCGCGGATGAGTTCATCGAGTTTCACCTGGATGGCCTCAGTGTCTCGGTTCTGGGTGTTCTGAATCAGAAAGACCATCAGGAACGTGATGATCGTGGTGCCGGTGTTGATGACCAGTTGCCAGGTGTCACTGAAGCCGAATATTGGCCCGGTGACTATCCACGCTGCGATCACGGCAACGGCAAGGACGAACACCCTGGGTCGACCGCAGAAGTGCGCCGCCGCCTTCGCAAATCGGGAGTACCAAGTAGCGTTACGCATACAACACCTTTCTTTGGAGACTGACGAATGCCGCCGCTTCACTTCACGCCAACGCAGGAAGTACCGTTATCGATGAATATCCATCGCCTTCCGCTATTTGACCTCGTGGAAAGTCCTGGTAAAAGGGTTAGGCTGCACGTAGCAACTCCTGCAGAAACTTCCTGCCTTCTGCCCATTCGCCCAACCCCGAACTCTCGTTGATGTGCCCAGCTCCAGATACCGCGACAAAGCGGCTACCCCACGACCGGGCAAAGAACTCGGCGCGTTCGAACGCGACGCGCGGGTTATTGGTACTTGCAACCACGATGCTTGGAAAGGGGAAGCGAACAAGGGGAATGGGGCTGAAGCTACGCACCGTAGCTGGTGTGTGGGCCGGAGAATCCACGTCCGACGGGGACACCAATAGCGCGGCCCCGACCCCATGCCCAAACCTCTTGACCCAGTGCGCAACCAGCGAGCAAGCGAGGCTGTGAGCCACCAGGACCGGAGCAACTTCACAGGCGGCGATATGACGGTGCAACGTTTCAAGCCATTCCTCCAGATCGGGATTCGCCCAATCACGTTGAACCACACGGCGAAAGGCTGGATCGGATGCTTCCCACAAGCTCTGCCAATGCGCCGGGCCTGAGCCGCCAAGGCCCGGCACGATAAGAACCGGTGCGTTCGTCATCAGGCTGTTCTCCTCTAATTCATGCATGCGGCATAACGCCAGTTTTCAGGCGCGGCTGGAAGCCGCCCCTGCAAACCCTTGTTGGGCGGCTTGTTGCATTACGTCAGTGCTCGTCTAACACGCGCTGCAACCCCACGCAACCGATGAACTGGTTCGTTGGCAAACACAAAGCGAACATATTTATTGCTATTGGCACTGCCCCAATTGACCATCGGTGTCGCAGCGATTCTGCCTAAGTCGAGCAAGCGTTTTGAGGCTGTCGCGCTGTCCAGCCCCAGTTGCGAAACATCCAGAAACAGCGACCAGCCGCCGTGGGGTGGAATGACCGTAAATTCGCGCAACTCTTCCAGCAAGGCATCCCGGCGAAGTTGCCATTCAGCCACACAGGCTTGAATGCCGTCATGGGGATCATTGATGGCGGCGGCAACCGCACCCATCGCTATTCCTGCTTGGCACACCACGTTTGAAATGCTGACCCTGCCGACGTCCGCAATGATGTCGGCGGGCCCAACCACCCAGCCCACACGCCAGCCAATCATGCGGTATTCCTTTGACGCCGATCCAACCGTAATGACTTTTTCGCGCATCCCCGGGAACGATGCAGGATGAATGGCACTGCGGCCGTCATAGAGAATGCGTTCCATGGCTGAATCGTTGATTAACCAGCAATTGGCGCGTTGGCAAAAGTCAGTCAATGCCTGCCATTCTTCATGGTTGAATACGGCACCTGATGGCATAGCGGGACTCATCAGCAATGCTGCCTTGACCGGCCTGGTGTCAATCTTTGCCAGCGCATCGAGGTCCAGCCGCCAACTCTGGGCTGAAGGAATCAACGGCACAAAGCGCGGCACGCCTCCGGCGAGGCGAACACGATTGATCAATCCGACATAAATCGGATCGGTCATCAAGACTTCATCGCCGGGTTCCAGAGTTGCCAGCAGTACATTCAAGATACCTGATAGCCCGCCCGCGCTGATAACGCACTCCGTCTTCCAGTCGTATGTTTGCCCCGACTGCCGACCGACGAGATTGGCGGCAGCCTGGCGCATGACATTCAGGCCAAAGAAGGGAAGATAACTATTGGCAGCATCGTCATCCACAGCGCGTTTGGTGAAGGCCAGTGCGCTTTGTGGCGGGCGCAAATCGGTGTCGAGATTTTCAAGTCGCAACACGTCAGGGTCCTTGAGGTTGTCTGCCAGATCGCCCATCTGTTCGACGCCGATCTTGGTGATATGCGCAAGTCGAGATACGGACATGGCTTTGCTCCTCAACTGAATCTTGGCTGGTCGTTTACACGCACTTAACATCCCAGCGTTGGCGTGGGGATCAGATCTTCAAACGAAAGGAGTCCGACATGAATGCTACTACCGTTGCCGGCGATCTTGCAAAGTCCGTGTTTCAGCTGGCCGTGGCCGATGAGCACTGGCGCCTTGTTGAAACCCAGCGCCTGACGCTTACCCGGTTTGGACGCTGGTTCGCCAACCGCGATGTGTCCCTCGTCATCATGGAAACCTGCGGCTCTGCGAAAACCTGACCCTCGGGCTTTCACCAAGGTAGTTACGTGCCATGCCCGGCACACACGCTTGATCAGGCCCCAACCAGCTGCCAGACAAAGATGACAGATGCGATGAGGCTGAGCACGCTACGGATTGCATGAAGCTGGCCCCACTTGACCAGAAGCTCGCGTGTTTCGGACGAGCCAAGATCACGCCCCGAAGCGAGCAATTGTTTGTTGGTTGGGAAGATGATGATGAGCGTGACGGGAACGACAGCAAGAATGAAGAGTGCTGCGACTAGCCACACAAGACCGGCTCCGAGCAGCCATGCAGCCAAACCCGCCAAAAAGCCAATGATCGCCAGCGAAGCTTGCATGACAGTGGCGCGCTTATAGCTGGGAGCCCAAACCGTGGCCGCAACGTCCGTGGAGCAGCCCATCCGCGCCGGGTGCTCAACGAGGTTGATGTAGATCGCGGCGCCCGCAAAGAAGGTGGTGGCCAGGACGGCGATGAACTGGATAAGGGCAAGCATACGAACTCTCCTTGGGGCCTAACACCTGAATTAAGCCGACACCGCTTGTGGCGTTCGGTTTGAACTGTTAGATGCCGTTAGATGCCGTTAGAGGCTCAGTCTTTAATTTCTGCCAGGTACGTTGTCAGCTGCCTCACCTTAGGCCGCATTGTCAGCCGTGCGATGCTGCGTGCTTTGCGAGGGACGTGAGTGAATTGACCTGCCACTCAAACTCAGGCTCGAACGACCCTCGATCTGCAGCTGCCGCGTAGCCACCTTGGGCATAGACGACTGCGTATGCGGCATAGCTTGCAGCTTCAAGCGCCTTTCCCTCGACTGCTTTGGCCACTGCATAGGTTGCTGAGACTGCGGCGTGACCACACCCGTCGATCGACTTTGACCCTTGATGATGGTTGGCAAGCCGTGCGGCTTCGGCCGCGAGCGTTCTCAGATACTCACGGTCGGTGCTGCCAGCGAGGTATGCGCCGAGCCCGAGCAGACATTGTTCGACTGCTGGTTCCTCGAGCAGATGCTTGACTCGCAGAGCACAGGCGTAGCCAAACTCAAGACGCAACCGCTCGTGGCCCGTGTCTGCCAGAGCAAGGTCTTTGGCGAGACGATCAAGGGCGTAGTTCATCTGACGCTCCGGTGAAGATGATGCGGCTTCGCCTGCGGCCTAACCGTTTGTTAGGCGCGTGTTCGGTGCGGGGCCTCAAGATGTACCGAAGGGGCACGGTACCTGCTTTGACATGCCGCCTCATGGCTTGTAGGCAATAACCTCGATCTCAATCTTGGTGGCGACCATGTTTTTTGCCTGAATGGTCGAGCGTGCCGGCCTCTTTCCAGGAAAGAACTCGCTGTAAATGCGATTGAATTCACCAAAGTCGCGTGCGTCATCGAGCCAGACCATGGTCTTCACCACGTCCTCGAGCGTGCAACCGGCCAATGCAAGTGCGTGAGCGACATTTTTCATCGTCTGGCGCGTCTGAGCTTCTATCCCCCCGGCGATGAGGTTGCCGTTTTCGTCCCTGGCTACTTGGCCGGACACAAACACAAAGCCGCCGGCCTTCGTCGCCAGTGAGCGCGGCAGTGTTCGTGTACCCGCATTACTCTCGTCAAAGAACTCAATCGTCATTTTCGGCACCTTTCGCGAAGAAGGACTCATCGATTCTGTGCGACCGGGCTATTCACGCCCACCTCATAGTCTCGTCAGAACCAACCGTCTGACCAAGATTGTCCCGCGTTGGCTGAGTCTTCGCAATCACGTTCCATGCCCGCAAGCGTGTTGTGTGCTTCTATGCCGCCGAACGCCCCAGCTCAGCCGCGGGCCGCGAGCGCAGCGAGTGGCCCGTTGGCTGGAGCGACCTGTTGGGCGAGAGTGGTCTACTCATGAGGACTTCCAAAGCGACGTGCATAGCACCCACACACAATCGTCACTGGGAGTTGAGGAACTCCTCAATCAGCCGCGCGGTTAGCTCGGGATAGCGGGTGTCCTTCTGCGTCATCACGGCTTCGCCAAGATAGTCCCCGTGTCCACCGGGCAGGATCAGCAGGCGTGCGCCCGAAATCAGGCGAGTCAGCTCGACCGCATGCTCAGGTTTCACGATGTCTCGATCTCCAAGGACAATCAACGTCGGCGCGCGGACCGACCGAACCAATTCGTCCGGTACGTCCTTGAAGCTCTGCATCCTTGCCGCGTCCTTGTCGTGCATGGTCTTGAGCTGCTGCACGTCTGGGTTCACCCGCAGGAACGCGTCCTTGAGCGGCTGCGGCATGTTCGAGAAATCCGCCTGCTTCATGAACTCCCAGAGCTGCGGTTGAGCGCC
>DASXRN010000149.1:0-4724 GCA_036506595.1 Polaromonas sp.
CACTTCACCATCGAGCGTGGCAGAGATGGTCATCTGCAGTTTCATGCTTTCGATGACCAGCAGGGCATCGCCTTGTTTGACCTGTTGGCCCAGGCTGGCCAGCAGCGACACGACCACGCCTGGCATGGGCGCATGTGAAGCACCGGCGCCGCTCGCAGCGCCAGAAGCGGCGGCGCGCGCCGGGTCAACCCGGTTGACCTTGATCGACCGGCCCCTGAGTTGCACATAAATGATGTCACCATGGGCCACCGCGCGCAAATGTTCGCTGCGGCCGCCCAGCGTGGTAACGAAATTGCCGCTGGAGGCCTTGCGGACCTGCACGGAAGCGCCATCGACATACACGGCATCGGTGCGGACCTGCACCTGGTGCCGTGTGTCCGGCGTGTCAGAAAATTGAAGTGTGGTCATTTTTGAAAGTCAGTTGCGCCACGCGCCCATGGAGGCATAGGGCTCGGGGACGCGGGTGGTTGAAATATCGGGCGCGGCGCTGGCTGCGACGGCCAGCAAGGCCTGGCGTTCTGCGCCGGTCAGGGTGGCGGGCGCCAGATCGGCCTTGTGGCGTTCAAGGAAGCCGGTGTCGGTCTCGCCACGCGCAAAGGCGGAGTGGTGCAGCACGCGAGAAAGAAAATCATTGTTGATGGTCACGCCCAGCATGGCGGTTTCAGCCAGGGCGCTGCGCATGCGCGAGATCGCCAGCGTGCGGTCTGCGCCATGCACCACCAGCTTGGCCAGCATGGAATCGAAATCGGCCGTCACCGGCGCGCCCTCGGCCACGCCGCAATCAAAACGCACACCGGGGCCTGTGGGTGCATGAAGCAGCAACACCTTGCCGGTGTCGGGCACAAAACCGGCATCGGCATCTTCGGCCAGGATGCGGCATTCAATGGCATGGCCGCTGAACAGAACATCGGCTTGCCTGATGGGCAGCGGCTCACCCTGCGCCACCCGCAATTGCAGTTCGACCAGATCAAGCCCGGTCACCATCTCGGTCACCGGATGCTCCACCTGCAGGCGGGTGTTCATTTCAAGGAAGAAGAACTCGCCGTCGGGCGACACAATGCATTCCACCGTGCCTGCGTTGACATAACCCGCAGCGGCGGCCAGCTTCACCGCAGCATCGCAGATACGGTCGCGCAGGCCGTCCGGCAATGCGGGGGCCGGGGACTCCTCAATCAATTTCTGGAAGCGCCGCTGTATCGAGCACTCACGCTCGCCCAAGTGGATGACTTGGCCATGGGTATCGCCAAACACCTGCACTTCAATATGCCGGGGCTGCTCGACAAACCGTTCCGCAAACAGCCGGCCATCGCCGAAATACCGCTGACTTTCGGCACGCGCGACGCTGATGGCGTGGGCCAGTTCCTCTTCACGCCGCGCAATTTGCATGCCCTTGCCACCACCGCCAGCAGCGCCCTTGACCAGCAGCGGAAAGCCTACCGCGCGTGCGCGCTGTGCAAAGGTGGCCGGGTCTTCGGCCTCGTCCGCTGAAGGCGTGACCGGCATACCCTGCGTGATGGCAAAGCGGCGTGCGGTGATCTTGTCACCCATCAGCTCAATCACGGTCGCGGGTGGCCCTACAAATGTCAGGCCGGCTTGTGCCACTGCCTTTGCGAAGGCGGCATTCTCGGAGAGGAAGCCATAGCCCGGGTGGATCGCATCACAACCAGTATCCATCGCCGCGCGTATCATGCCAGGAATATCCAGCCAGGCCGACACTGCGGGGGTGCCAAACACCTCGACTGTTTCATCAGCTTCGGCAAGTGCAGGCCCGAACTGGTCCTGACTGTGGCGCGGTACGACGGTGGCGATGCCCATGCGCCGTGCAGTACGCACAATGCGCAGTGCGATCTCGGCGCGGTTCGCAATAAAAAGTTTTCGTATAGTGGTCATAAGATTTTCTTGCGGCGTGGTGCTGCGGGGGCGGAGACTGGCGAGGCGCCGGCAGCCACTATTTTTTCCAGGCGTTCCAGCCGGCGTTCTATGTCTTCGCGGCTGTAAGGCGCGGCGGATGCTGGTGACTCTTCAGTCTGTCCGGCTGGTACGATGCCGCGCAACACCATGTCGGTGAAACGGTCTGCAGCGACTTCAACATTGACGGTGTCACGTCCGAAGAGCACACCCCACATGCGGTGTTCTATGCCGCCGTAAACCATGCCGCGAATCATTTCGGCGTCGGTGTCCTGGGGCAATTCGCCGGATGTGATGGCATCACGCACGGTGCGCATCAAAAAATCCGTGTAACGCACATGCAGTTCGTGCAGTGCGGAGTTGAAATATTCCGGCCGCGTGCGCACTTCATGCAGCACCAGGCGCGAGAGTCCCGGGTCTTCCACATACACACGCAGGTGCCGCCAGATCAAAAATCGCAGCCGGCTACGCAGGCCCTGCAGGCGGCTGAAACCGTCTTCCATCTCGCGGATCAGCGGTTCGTACATGCCGTGCAGGACCTCATTGAGCAGATCGCGCTTGGTCGGAAAATAGGAATACAGAAGGCCTTCAACCACGCCGACCTTTGCAGCTATTTCACTGACAGATGCGCGCTCAAAGCCTTTGTCGAGGAAGGTGTCGCGCGCTGCGGCAATGATCTCTGCCGCTCGCCGCATGCGGCGGGGCGTCTGTTTTCCGGCCGGATTGGTGGCCGGTGCATCGGCTTCCTGGGTATCGTTGTTGGTATTCATAACAGTTCTCATGGCAAATTCTGCAGAAGGGCCGCAGGAACATCCACGGGAATGTCCAGCAGCATCTGGGCCAGGGCCTTGCCCTGGGGGTCGTACCGCAGCGATGCAACCCCACCACCGCCCAGGGCATTTTCCAGCGTGAAATTGAGGGCGTTGAAGCCGGGCAGGCTGTAACGCGAGACCTTGCCTTTGGCCACATGGGCGAAATAGTCGCGCACGGTGTCTGCGGTCAGGTTTTTCAGCAGCACCGCATACAACGCGTCCGAGCGCGCAATGATGCCGATGTTGGCCATATCGCCCTTGTCGCCGCTGCGGCCGTGCGCCACGCGCAGCAAAGGCACGGTCTCTATTTTTCCGTGGCAAGCGTCGGCGGGGCCTGGGGCGGGTGCGCTTTCATCGGTGGCCGCAGTCTCGCCGGGTTTGAAGATTTCCTCAAATGGCAGGTTTTCTCCATCCATGCTGACCGAAGCTTTCACCAGGTTTCTATCGGTCAGGAAGGAAAACAGGCGCACAACAGGTGAAGGCGAGGCCCGGCCCGCGGCAAAACCGGTGAGGCCTTGCGCCATGGCTGTGGCCGAGGGGGCAATCTCGCGTGCCAACAATTCCAGCGCCTCGCGCGACGCATGTTTGGCGGCAATCTTGAGAACCACCTCGCGTGTATGGGCAGTGCGTGCGTGGGGGCCGTAAGTGCCTTCCGCACCCAGTACTTCCAGGCTGGTTTCGCTGTAGTCGGCCCAATCCTTTTCGAAAAACATGCGGCGCGTGCGCTTCAGTATGGACTCACCGACGCGCTGCGCCTTGCGAGCTGCATCCGTCCCGCCAATCATCACGGTACTGAGGACGCGCCAGCCTTCGCTGAAAGTGGCGCTGACTTTGTATGTTGCGGGCGCAGGGCGGCCGCGCGCGCCGCTGACCCGCACGCGCTGTGCCCCGTCCTGCACCAGCTTTACATTCCTGAAGTCGCATGTCACATCAGGCAGCAGGTAAGCAGCAGGATCTCCAATTTCATAAATCACCTGCTCGGCAACGCTGGCCGGCTCCACCAGCCCGCCGGTATTGACAGGTTTGGTCAGCACAAAACTTTCGCCCGACGCATCGCATTCGGCAATCGGGAAACCCATGTCGTCCCAGCCGGGCACGCGCTCCCAGTCGGTAAACAGCCCACCTGTCGCCTGGGTTCCGCATTCGATGACATGGCCCGCCAGGCTACCGGTGGCAAGCTTGTCCCAGTCGGTCCAGGACCAGCCGAATTCATGCACCAACGGGGCCAGCGTCACGGCACTGTCAACAACCCGGCCTGTAATGACGATGTCGGCGCCTGCAGCCAGTGCAGCTGTAATCGGCTGGGCTCCCAAGTAGGCATTCATGCTCAAAAACTGGGTTGGCATGACAGCGCCGCTGAACATCTCGTGGACCCCGGCAGCCCTGAATTCATCGGCCCTGGCGGAAAGGTCGTCTCCTTCGATGACTGCGATTTTCAGGTCCACGCCCAACGCCTGCAATTGTTTGGCAAGTGCCTCGCCGCAGGCCTTCGGGTTGACGCCACCGCCGTTGGACACGACCTTGATGCCGCGCGCCTTAAGCTCGCCGGCCAGCGACGCGATGATGCGCACAAAGTCAGGCGCATAACCGGCATCGGCCGATTTGGCACGCGCGCGCGCCAGCAGCGACATGGTGATTTCGGCAAGAAAGTCGAAGACGAGATAGTCAATCTCGCCATGCTTCACAAGTTGTGTGGCGCCCGCTTCGGAGTCGCCCCAGAAACCTGTGGCGCAGCCTATGCGCAAAGATTTCGTCCGGAGTGATGTCTGTGTTGTCATGGTTGCGATGAATATAAGGACGACTAGCGGCCTGGCCACACGGGAGCGCGGCGTTCGGCAAAAGCCTTCATGCCTTCCCTGGTGTCTTCGCTCTGGGCCAGGATGGGCAGCACTGCCTGTGTCAGATTAAGGGCGTCTAGAAAAGACAGGTCGGTCACGGCGGAAATCGCACGCCTGCCGATGCGCAGGGCCACGGGTGAATTGGCGGCCAGCTTTTCAACCATGG
>DASXRN010000150.1:0-4973 GCA_036506595.1 Polaromonas sp.
GAGCCCTTCTTTGGCGTTGACCGCCTGCCGCAGATTGCAGCAAGACTGGGTGGCCACGCCACCGCCTGACGGCAGACAGCACCATGCAAAACCCCAGGAGACACGCATGAAGCAAGACCTCGTTATCACGGAAACCATAGGCCACGTCGGCCTCATGCGTTTCAACAACCCTGAAGAGCTGAACACGCTGCATGTTCCCATGCTGCTGGCCATGGAAGAGGCGCTCACCGTGCTGGAGCACAACGCCAGCGTGCGCGTGATCGTGGTCACCGGCGTGGACGACAAGGCCTTTATCGCTGGCGGCAACATAAAGGATCTCAATGCCAGGCGCGGCCTGCAGCACTACAACGAATTTTCTGAAACGGTGCACCGCGTTTTCAGGCGCTTTGAAGCCTGCAACAAGCCGACAATTGCAGCCGTTAACGGGTGGGCGCTGGGCGGCGGCATGGAGTTCATGCTCACCATAGACATCCGCCTGATTGCCAACGAAGCCAGGATCGGCCTGCCCGAAATCAAGCTCGGCATCTTTCCCGGCGGCGGCGGCTCCCAGCGCCTGATGCGCCAGTTGCCCCTGTGTCAGGCCAAGCTGCTGATGTTCACCGGCGACTTTTTGAATGCAGAAGAAGCCGTGACCACGGGCCTGGTCAACCAGGCTGTGCCCAGGGCGCAGTTGCTGGACGAGACCATGAAGCTCGCCCACCGCATCGCCGAAAAATCACCAATCGCCCTGAAATTTTTAAAAAGCTCCATGCTCCACGGCGCAGACATGGCGCTGCCAGCAGCCTTGGCACACGAGGCCGCCACCATCAGCCTGGTGTTTGACAGCGAGGATGCGCACGAGGGATGTAGCGCGTTTTTGGAGAAGCGGAGACCTTGCTTCGAAGGAAGGTAACAGGTAAATGTTGGCCCGACTCCTGAATGCGAAAATTCAAATTGGAATATAGTAAAAATGAGGATCAAGTTATGAGCCGTGAAGTTGTTGTTGTCAGCGGTGTGCGCACCGGTATTGGTACCTATGGCGGCAGCCTGAAGGACATCCCTCCCATCGAGCTGGCCACCACCGTCGTGCGCGAATCGCTATTGCGCGCCGGCGTCGAAGGCAAGGACGTGGGCCACGTGGTGTTCGGCCATGTCGTCAACACCGAGCCGCGCGACCTGTACCTTTCACGCGTGGCAGCCATACAGGGCGGCTGTGCTGAAAGCACACCGGCCATGAACGTCAACCGCCTGTGCGGCTCCGGCCTGCAGGCCATCGTTTCGGCCAGCCAGTCCATCCTGCTCGGCGATGCAGATATTGCCATCGGCGGCGGCGCCGAGAACATGAGCCGCGGCCCCTATGCCAGCCTGAACACCCGCTGGGGCGCCCGCATGGGCGACAGCAAGATGGTCGACATGGTGCTGGGCGCGCTGCACGACCCGTTCCAGACCATCCACATGGGCGTGACCGCCGAGAACATCGCCGCCAAGTGGGGCATCAGCCGCGAAGAGCAGGACGCGATTGCCGTCGAAAGCCACAACCGCGCCCAGCGCGCCACCGAGGCCGGTTACTTCAAGGACCAGATCGTGCCGGTCATGCTGAAAAGCAAAAAGGGCGACGTGGCCTACGCCACCGATGAGCATTTCCGTCCCGACTGCAGCCTGGCCGACATGGCCAAGCTCAAACCCGTCTTCCTGAAGGAAAACGGCACGGTCACCGCCGGCAATGCCTCCGGCATCAACGACGCGGCCGCCGCCGTGGTGCTGATGGAAGCCGGCACCGCCAAGGCCAGGGGCGCCAAGCCGCTGGCCCGGCTGGTGGCCTACGCCCATGCTGGCGTGGACCCGAAGTACATGGGCATCGGCCCGGTGCCGGCCACGCAAATGGCGCTGAAGAAAGCCGGCCTCACGGTCAATGACCTGGACGTGATCGAGGCCAACGAAGCCTTTGCCGCTCAGGCCTGCGCTGTCACGCGTGACCTGGGGCTGGATCCGGCCAAGGTCAACCCCAACGGCTCGGGCATCTCGCTGGGCCACCCGATTGGCGCCACCGGCGCGCTGATCACGGTAAAGGCCCTGTACGAGCTGCAGCGTATCGGGGGCCGCTACGCGCTGGTGACGATGTGCATAGGCGGCGGCCCCAGGGCATTGCGGCGATTTTTGAGCGGATGTAAGGGCGGCGGGCGCGTCCCTGCAGGTTGAGAAATCGAACCCATGAGGCAACAACTGATCCATGGGGCGAACTTTGCGTGGTCAACGGGCCTGGTTTCAGCCTGTGCCGGCCGTTTCGAGCCAGGTCTTCTGCAAAGCCTGATGCCCCATGACGTGACTGAAAATTCCCCCTATTGACTACAGAGACCCCTCATGTTTCGAACCCTGCTCAAATCCAAGATCCACCGTGTTGCAGTAACCCATTGCGAGCTGCACTATGAAGGCTCCTGCGCCATCGACGAAAACCTGCTGGACGCGGCCAACATTGTCGAGAACGAGCAAATCCATATC
Source organism: Polaromonas sp. (assembly GCA_036506595.1). GTDB lineage: Bacteria > Pseudomonadota > Gammaproteobacteria > Burkholderiales > Burkholderiaceae_C > Polaromonas. The sequence continues at coordinate 2,479 of DASXRN010000150.1, forward strand.
TGGAACATCAACAACGGCGAACGCTTTGTCACCTACGCCATCAAGGGCGAACGCGGCTCCGGCATGATTTCGGTCAATGGCTCGGCCGCACGCCGCGCCGCTGCCGGCGATTTGATCATCATCGCGGCCTTTGCCCAGGTGCACAACGACCAGGTGAGCACACATCAACCCCAACTGGTGTTTGTGGACGACAAGAACCGCCAGACCGAGTTGCGCCACAAGGTGCCAACCCAACGCATGTGATGCCGCACCCCGGCGGCCTACCCGCCACCACCCTGGCCCAGCGCGTGCCGGCCACGCGGGACGATGTGCTGACCCAAACCGCGGACTTCTCCGATGCTGATAGACCACCTGAACCGTCAACGGCTTGAGCGCGAGGCTCTGGGGCTCCTTCGCCAGCGCCGCGTCGCCGAGACCCCGTGCGCGCCGCGCCAGTGGGTCAGCCAGGGCGGCCAGCCCGCGCGCGAGTTGCTGGCGTTTTGCAGCAACGACTACCTGGGCCTGGCCAATCACCCGGCCCTGATCGAGGCGCTTGCCGAGGGCGCGCGGCAATTTGGCGCGGGCAGCGGCGCCTCGCACCTGATCAGCGGCCACTCACGCGCCCATGCCGCACTCGAAGACGATCTGGCTGCCTGGCTGGCACCCAGCATTCCCAATGCCGCGGCGCTGTACTTCTGCACCGGCTACCTGGCCAACCTGGCCTTGCTCACCACGCTGGGCGACGCCAGCGCCACGATCTTTGCCGACAAGCTCAACCATGCGTCGCTGATTGACGGGGCCCTGCTGGCCAAGGCGTCTATGCAGCGCTACGCCCATCGCAACCTGACCGTACTGGCCAGCCAGCTGGAACGCTGCACGACGCCCATCAAACTGATCGTGACCGATGCGGTCTTCAGCATGGACGGCGATCTGGCCGACCTGCCCGCGCTGCTGGCGCTGGCCGAGCGCTTTGACGCCTGGCTGATCGTGGACGACGCCCATGGCTTTGGCGTGCTCGGCGCCCAGGGCCGTGGCAGCCTGTCGCATTTTGGCCTGCACAGCGAACGCTTGATCTACATGGGCACGCTGGGCAAGGCGGCGGGCCTGGGCGGTGCTTTTGTCGCCGCCCACCCGAGCATCATCGACTGGCTGGTGCAGGCCGCCCGCGCCTACATCTACACCACCGCCGCGCCGCCCGCCGTGGCCCATGCCTTGCGCGAGAGCCTGCGCCTCATCGGCGGCGCCGAGGGTGAGCAGCGGCGCGAGCATCTGCAGCAACTGATCACCCAGCTGCGCACGCAGCTCACTGTCCTGATCGCCGCGCACCCGGAGCGAGGCTGGCGGCTGGTGGTGGACTCCAGCACCGCGATTCAGCCGCTGATCGTGGGCGACAACGCCGCCGCGCTGGCACTGATGGCCGCACTGGATGCGCAAGGTCTGTGGGTGCCGGCCATCCGCCCGCCCACGGTGCCGGTGGGCACGGCCCGGCTGCGCATCACGCTCAGCGCCAGCCACAGCGCCCAGGACGTGCAGCGTCTGGTCGATGGCCTGGCCTGCGCCGCCCGGGAGTTGCCATGACCGCATTACCTCCGCTGCACGGCTGTTTCGTCACGCGCCGCCGTGGCGGCCCATCTGGACAATACGGCCCTCAGAAGCGTGTTTTTATAGCTTTCCCTTTTCTCTCTTTCCTCTTCACCTGAGAAATACACCCATGACGACCATTGCCACCATTCCAGTTTCGTCCCTGCGTCGCGCTCACGTGCCCTCCACCGTGCCGCAAGCACCGCTTCGCTGGCAGGTCGAAGACATAGCCGCCCTGTACGAGCTGCCATTCATGGATTTGCTGTTTCGCGCCCAGCAGGTGCACCGCGCGCACTTCGATGCCAACGAGGTGCAGCTCTCGACGCTGCTGTCGATCAAGACCGGCGGCTGCGCCGAGGACTGCGGCTACTGCCCGCAATCGTCCCACTTCGAGACCGAGGTGAAAGCCAGCAAGCTGATGCCGCTGGACGAGGTGATCGAGGCCGCACAGGCGGCCAAGGCCCAGGGCGCGACCCGCTTTTGCATGGGCGCGGCCTGGCGCAGCCCGAAACAGCGCGACATGGAGCGCGTGACCGAGATGGTGCGCGAGGTCAGGGCGCTGGGCCTGGAGACCTGCATGACGCTGGGCATGCTGCAAGTCGAGCAGGCCCAGGCGTTGAAAGAAGCCGGCCTGGACTACTACAACCACAACCTGGACAGTTCGCCCGAGTTTTATGGCGATATCATCAGCACCCGCACCTATCAGGACCGGCTCGACACGCTCGCGCATGTGCGCGCGGCCGGAATCCATGTCTGCTGCGGCGGCATCGTCGGCATGGGCGAGAGCCGCGAGGACAGGGTCGGGATGATCTCGGCGCTCGCCACGCTGCCGGCGCACCCGGAGTCGGTGCCGATCAACATGCTGGTGCAGGTCGAGGGCACGCCGCTCGCGACCGGGCAGGCGCTCGACGGAATCGAGTTCGTGCGCACCATCG
>DASXRN010000151.1:0-11197 GCA_036506595.1 Polaromonas sp.
GCCCAGGTGGGCATCAAGGTCTCGGTGCAGGCGCTCGAACCCGGCCAGCGTACCGAGTGGGTGGAAACTGCGCCGGACCCGAAGACCGCGAAAATCCGCATGTACTACATCGGCTGGTCGGCTTCGACCGGTGAAGCCGACTGGGCGCTGCGGCCGCTGCTGGTGACCGAAGCGTGGCCGCCCAAGCTGAACAACACCGCCTATTACAGCAACGCAACGGTGGACGGCAATGTCGCCAAGGCGCTGAAGTCGGTCGACGACAAGGAAAAAACCGAGCTGTACCGCGAAGCACAGGAGCAGATCATGAAAGACGCGCCATGGGCGCCACTGGTCACCGAGAAGCTCCTGTACGCCACGTCCAAGCGTCTGTCGGGCGTCTACGTGATGCCTGACGGCAACATCAATGCGGACGAGATCGCGGTCGCCGAGTAAGCCTTCCTTTTTGCGTGCGCCTTGCACCGCCCCCGCGTGCGCCAGCCTTCGCGGGCGCACGCCCTGACCCGACTCCATCATGCTGAACTATTTTTTGAAACGGCTGCTCGGCCTGACGCCCACGCTGCTGATCGTCGCGGTGCTGGTGTTCCTGTTCGTCCACATGCTGCCGGGTGATCCGGCACGCCTGGCGGCCGGACAGGATGCCGACCAACAGACCATTGCACTGGTGCGCCAGGAGCTCGGCCTGGACCGGCCGCTGCCCGAGCAGTTTGTGAACTTCTTCACCCACATGCTCCAAGGCGACTTCGGCACCTCGATGCGCACGCGGCGCCCGGTGTCGACCGAGATCGCCGAGCGCTTCATGCCGACACTGCTGCTGACACTGACCAGCATGACCTGGTCGGTGTTTTTTGGCATGGCCATTGGCATCACCTCTGCGGTGTTTCGCAACGAGTGGCCGGACCGGCTGGGCATGACGATTGCCGTATCGGGTATTTCTTTTCCGGCCTTTGCCCTGGGCATGTTGCTGATGCAAGTGTTCTCGGTGCAACTCGGCTGGCTGCCCACGGTGGGGGCTGATAGCTGGAAACACTACATCCTGCCGTCCTTGACCCTGGGCGCGGCCGTGGCCGCCGTGATGGCGCGTTTTACCCGCGCCTCGTTTGTTGAAGTGATTCAGGAAGACTTTGTACGCACCGCGCGCGCCAAGGGCCTGAAAGAGCGCACTGTGATTTTCAAGCATTGCCTGCGCAATGCGCTGATCCCGGTGGTCACCATGATGGGCTTGCAGTTCGGTTTTCTGCTGGGCGGCTCCATCGTCGTCGAGGCGGTCTTCAACTGGCCCGGCCTGGGCCGTTTGCTGGTCGATGCCGTGATCATGCGCGACTATCCGGTGATCCAGACCCTGGTGCTGCTGTTTTCGCTGGAATTCATTTTGATCAATCTGGTGGTTGACGTGCTTTATGGCTTTATCAACCCCACCATTCGCTACAAGTAAAAGTAAGCCGGCCATGACACAGACCTCCTCAACCTCCGTCAACGCCGTCCCGCCGGCCCTGACTGTTGCCCTCAAAAGCGCGCCGGTACGCACGCCGTGGACCGAATTCTGGCGCAAGTTCAAGAAGCAACACGTCGCCGTGGCGGCGCTGGTGTTTGTACTTGTCCTGGTGCTGGTGGCGGTGTTTGCACCGGCGATTGTTCCCTACGATGCTGAAAACTTCTTTGACTACGACAAGCTCAATGACGGGCCTTCATGGCAGCACTGGCTGGGCGTGGACCCGCTGGGCCGAGACATTTTTAGCCGCATCCTGGTGGGCGCTCGCATCTCGCTGGCCGCAGGTTTTTTATCGGTGGCGGTAGGTGGCGCCATCGGCACCATGCTCGGTCTGCTGGCCGGTTATTACGAAGGCTGGTGGGACCGCATTGTGATGCGCATCTCTGACGTGCTGTTCGCCTTTCCCGGTATTTTGCTGGCGCTCGGCGTGGTCGCCATCCTGGGCAGCAGCATGGTCAACGTGGTGATCGCCGTGGCGGTGTTCAGCGTGCCGGCCTTTGCCCGGCTGGTGCGCGGCAACACCCTGGTGCTCAAGCAGATGACCTATGTCGAGGCGGTGCGCAGCATAGGCGCTTCGGACTGGACCATCATCATGCGCCACATCCTGCCCGGCACCATCTCGTCCATCGTCGTCTACTTCACCATGCGCCTGGGCACCTCCATCATCACGGCGGCCAGCCTGTCCTTCCTCGGCATGGGGGCGCAGCCGCCCACGCCCGAATGGGGCGCCATGCTCAATGAGGCGCGCGCCGACATGGTCAACGCACCGCATGTGGCGCTGTTTCCCAGCCTGGCGATCTTCCTGACGGTGCTGGCCTTCAACCTGCTGGGCGACGGCCTGCGCGATGCGCTGGACCCCAAAATTGACCGCCAGTAAGAGGGGCGCTTCCTGATGCTTCGCCATCTGCTGCCCCACATTGGCAGCCTGCCGCCAGGGCCGCGCAATGCCATCACCGACGTGGCCGGCGTGACCGTGGGCCATTGCACGCTGGATGCGCAAGAAGTGCAGACCGGTGTGACGGTGGTTCGTCCGCACGCCGGCGACCTGTTTCGCGACCGGGTGCCCGCGGCCGCTGTCGTGCTCAACGGCTTCGGCAAGAGTGTGGGACTGGTGCAGGTCGAGGAGCTCGGCCTGCTGGAGACCCCGATTGCGCTGACCAACACCTTTTCGGTCGCTGCCGTGGCCGCGGCGCAGATCCGCCAGTGCATCGCGGCCAACCCCGAAACCGGCCGCAGCCTGCCCACGGTCAACCCGCTGGTGTTTGAATGCAACGACGGTTTTCTCAACGATATCCAGCGCATGGCCATCACAGGCCAGCACTACCTGCAGGCCTGCGCGCAGGCGGGCGCGAGTGTTGAAGAAGGCTCGGTCGGCGCCGGGCGCGGCATGTCGAGTTTTGGCCTCAAGGGTGGCATAGGCACGGCATCGCGCCGCATCCCCGCAACCAACGGCGGTGAACACTGCGTCGGCGCGCTGGTGCTGGCCAATTACGGCCGGCTGCCGCAGCTGATCATGGCCGGGCAGGCCCTGGGTGCCGGGCTGGCCGACAAGCTGGCCGACGCATCAGGCCTAGACGCTGCCGAGTCCGAAAAAGGCTCCATCATTTTGCTGATTGCCACCGACGCACCGCTCGATGCGCGCCAGTTGCGCCGGCTCGCGCTGCGCGCCGGCGCCGGCCTGGCCCGCACCGGTTCGGTGTTCGGCCACGGCAGCGGCGATATCGCGCTGGCTTTTTCCACCGCTTACACGCTTCCCCAACAAGCCGACGCACCCATGCCAGCTTTGGCCATGCTGCATGACGGCCTGATCGACGGGCTGTTTCAGGCCGTGGTCGACAGCACCGAGCAGGCGATCATTCACGCCCTGTGCAGCGCCCACGCCGTGACCGGCCGCAACGGCCACCAGCGCCGCGCGCTGGCCGATCTGCTGCCCGACTGGCCCGGTGCCCTCCCTCAACCCACAACGGATGCGCCATGAAGATCCTGATTTCCACCGACATCGAAGGCGTTGCCGGCGTTTTCCACCATGAACAGGTACGCGCCGGCAACCCCGAGTACGAGCGCGCCCGCCTGCTGATGACGCATGAGGCCAACGCGGCCATTGCCGGCGCTTTCGAGGCGGGCGCCACCGAGGTGCTGGTCAACGATTCGCACGGCGGCTTTCGCAACATGCCGCCGGACCTGCTGGACCCGCGTGCCCGGGCCGTCATGGGCAAGCCGCGCTACCTGAGCATGATGGCCGGGGTCGACGACGGCGTGAACGCCGTCTGCATGATCGGTTACCACTCGCGTGCGCAAGGCCGCGGCATTCTGGCGCACACCATCAACAGCTTTGCCTTCACGCGCGTGTTTTTCAACGAACGCGAGCTAGGCGAGGCCGGCATCTATGGCGCCTTGGCCGGCGAATACGGCGTGCCGGTGATCATGGCCAGCGGCGACGATGTGTTCATCGAGGAACACCGGCCCCTGTTCCCGCACACCACCTTTGTGCAGACCAAGCGTGCCACCGGCCAGACCAGCGGCATCAGCCTGTCGCCCGAGCAGGCCTGCAGCGCCATCCGTATGGGCGTGGCGGCGGCGCTGACCCGGCACAACACCGCCCGTCCCTTCGTGCTGCCCGGCCCCATCAGCGTGCGCCTTCAGACCCAAACGCCGGCGCTGGCCGACCTGTTCTGCCAGTGGCCCACCCTGCAGCGCCTGAGTGGCGACGAGGTCGGTTTTGAGGCATCCACGGTGGAAGCCGCCGTGCGCATGCTCAACTGCCTGTCGGCCATGTCGACCATGCTGCGCTAATACTGCAACCCGGAAGTAGCGGAACAAAATGAAAGTGATGGATTCGTGCCCAGGGCAAGGCGCAAGCTGCAGCGAAGGCTTTGCGCCTTCGCAAAGGTTGCAACGCCGCCATGGGTGCGTTGACACACAAAACAGCGCGCTTTCATGTTTCGATACTTTCGGGTTGCAGTACTAACCCCCGGCTATTTCACGATCAGGCGCTTGACATGACAGCCAGCACGCCGAGCCCCCTCGTCGAGCAGGCCGCCCACGATGTCGGTCGAGGGCTCAAGGGTACCCGCAAAGGCCCTGACATGGGCAAGGTCTAAAAAAAGCTCGTTCGCTAGCGGCAGCGGGCTCCCAAGCCTACTCCCCATCACGCCGCTCAAGGCCTTTAAGCTACTATTTTCATAGCGCATTGCACCTAATTCGACTGGGCTGTAGTCCCTTTTTCTCATCGTAAAAAGGCCCAAAGGTGGCAGAGTCGGGCAGCGTCCGCGCCGAGGGTGCTTTGCGAGCGCCTCCCTATCAGGACCTGGCGCTTAAGTGAAGTCCCGCCGTCCTACATGACAAAACTGAAAAAAGCGTATTCTTTGTTGCACTGCAGCAATTTTCTGCGCAACGGAGCTTTTCAGTGTCTATTTCCATCACCAAATTTTTAAAAGCCACACAGCTGACTCGCCATGGCCGCCTGGTCGATGCGATCCGGCTAATTCAACGTGCACTGCTGGATTGGGCACCGACCCTGCCACGCGCGCGCAGCCCGCAACCTGCGGCCAAGCCGCCCCTGATGCCAAACATCAGCCCCAAAACGGCGAACCCGGACGCCGGGGTTGTTGATCAGCCGGTTCGCGACATCCAGCCTCAGCCGACGCCTAAACCCCCTGCACCAGCCGATGCGGCTGCGGCAGCGCCAAAACCTGTGTGCAAAGAAGCGGTAGAGGCCCTGAAAGCGGCGCCGATGGAAGCCCCGGTGATGCCGTCACCGAGAAAGCGAGTCCGGCCAGCCAGCTTCACCGAACATGTCTTCGAATTTGAAGACGAGCTTTATGACTACCGGCTCTACGTTCCGGCCACAACCGATGCTTTCGACGCCACGGCGGCTTCATCCATGCCACTCGTGGTGTTGCTGCACGGCTGCAAGCAGGATGCCGCCGACTTTGCGCAAGGCACGGCCATGAACGCGCTCGCAGAACAAAAGAAATGCCTGGTGCTTTACCCCGAACAGTCGTCCAAAGCGAACCGCATGCGCTGCTGGAACTGGTTTGACACCGCCCACCAGGCCCGCGATACCGGTGAGCCCGGCATGATTGCAGCACTGACGCGCCACGTGCTCCAAAGCCACGACGCCGACCCCGCGCGAGTCTATATTGCCGGACTTTCGGCAGGCGGGGCCATGGCCGCCGTGGTAGCCGGGCTTTACCCTGATTTGTTTGCCGCGGTCGGCGTGCACTCGGGACTTCCGGCGGGCGCCGCCACCGGTGTGATGTCAGCCTTAAGCGCCATGCGCCGGGGCGCGCGCAAGAGCGGCGTTGAGGGCGAGAATGATGCCGTCATGCCCACCATCGTTTTCCACGGTGACGCTGACAAAACCGTTCACCCCGAGAACGGTGAGCAGATCATGGATGCCGCCCTGGCGGCCCTGGACGCTTCAGGCCTTGTGCTGGAAAAAATTCAGGTCGACGAGGGCAGCCCGGCCAGCAGCGATGCCGACGCAGATGGCCGGGCCGCCGTACGAACCATTTACAGTGCCGCGGAAGGAACGCCCTATGTCGAGCACTGGGCCGTCGGATCAGGCCCGCACGCGTGGTCGGGCGGCAACCCGGCGGGCTCGTTCACCGACCCGCATGGCCCTAGCGCATCACAGGCCATGCTCGATTTTTTTCTTCAGCATCACAAACAAGGCCAGGGGCAGCCGGCTGCCGCGTAGCCCGCGCTTCGCTGATCGCATGAGCTTCACGGCACCTGCGGCGGCCGCTCTGCGCCGCCCTGCCCTACCCGCTCATTTATCCAGCGCAACAGGTCCAGCCACATCTGGCGCATCTCTGCCTCCAGCGGGGTGCGCATCGAGTTGGGCAGCTCGATGGTGACCACCGGCACGCCCTTGTGCACGCCGCCGTAATTGCCCAGCGAGCCGGGAAAGATGCCGACCTGGTCGAGGTACAGGCGCCCCAGTTTGGAGGGCGGCACCGAAGGGCCGTCGAAGTCGAGCACGCCGTAGGGCGCGTGAATGCTGACGATCAGGTTGGGCCTGAAGCCCTGCATTTCTTCATGCAAGAACCGTGATTCGGGCTCGGACAGCGGCTTGGGGCCGGGCCAGCGGCGTGGGTCCTTGCCGGTGCGCTTTTCCCAGTAAATTTTGGCATCCCTTTCCCAGTAGGGCGTGGGAAAGTTGCGGTTCAAATCGACGCCGTTGGCATTGACGCGGCGCGGCGGCCGGTTGAGCACGCCGTCGGGATTGAGCATGGGTACAAAGCGCCAGTGAATGCGCTTCGGCGCACCAAGAGAGGTCTGCGCCGCCTGCCCGATCCAGTGCAGGGCCAGCGCAGCGGAGGACAGCTCGTCGCCATGAATCGCCCCCACCACCAGCACCCGCAAGCTGGCCTGCTCGGGCTTGATGTCGCGCACCCATATCGTGTGCCCCCTGACCGACCTGGCGCTGCTGGCCTGCAGCTGCGCGGCCTCGCACTGCTCGCGTCTTACATTCGGCAAGCGGGCTGAAAAATCAACGCAGGGCGATGCAGACTGGGCGTCACTAGCTATCAAAAACATAGCGACAAAGAGCACTTCGAAGCGACGAAGAAACATGCGCTCAAGTTTAACTACCGGCCAGAAGCCAGCGCAACGTCAACGCAGTTCAACCGCGAGGCTTGCGCTTCAGTTAAATTACCCTGTTATGTTGTCCCCCGCCCCCCCTCCCAAAGCGCGCAGCCCGAGCTTTTCCCAACGCGAATTCAGGGCGTCGCTGGCGATGTTTGCCACCGGGGTCACCATCGTCACCGCCCGCACGCCGGCAGGCACGCTGATCGGCCTGACGGCCAACTCCTTCAACTCCGTATCGCTCAACCCGCCTCTGGTGCTCTGGAGCCTGTCGCAGGCCGCAGGCTCGATGGCGGCGCTGAGCGCTGGGTCGCACTACGCCATCAACATTCTTGCCGCCGACCAGAAAGAGCTGGCCGAGCGCTTTGCCAGCAAACGCGAAGACCGCTGGGCCGACGTGTTGTTTACCGAAGGTGCCGGTGGCGCGCCGCTGCTGAGCGGCGCCGCCGCCACCTTTGAATGCTTCAACCGCAGCCGCTACGAAGAAGGCGACCATGTGATTTTTGTGGGCGAGGTGGAGCGCTGCAGCCACCGCGCCGGCGCAGCGCCGCTGCTGTTTCATGGCGGCAAGTTCTACACCGAACACCCTTTGTGAACCGGCGCTGAGCGTCACCCATGACGCACGACAGCCCTGAGTTTTCGACTCCCCGAACCCATGACCGCACGCAAAGCCCACCTCGACACCCTTGCCATTTCCCTGCTGCTGGTCTGCTGCCTGTTCTGGGGTTTTCAGCAGGTGCTGATCAAGGCCACGATCAGTGAAATCCCGCCCATGTTCCAGGCCTCTTTGCGTTTGATCGGCGCCACGGTTTTGCTGGGACTGTGGTGCCTGCGCTGCGGCGTGCCGCTGTTCCGTCGTGACGGCTCCTTGCGGGCCGGTCTGCTGGCGGGCGCCTTGTTCGGTGCCGAGTTTGCCTGCGTTTACCTGGGGCTGCAGCACACGACGGCGTCGCGGCTGACCGTGTTTTTGTACACCTCGCCGTTTTGGGTGGCGCTGCTGGTGCCGCTGTGGGTCAAAGCGGAAACGCTGCGCGGCTTGCAGTGGGCGGGGCTGCTGTCTGCCTTTGTGGCCGTGGTGTTTGCCTTGCGTGAAGGCTTTACGGGCGGCGCGGGCGCCACGGCGCACGGCGATCTGCTGGCGCTGCTTGCGGGCATGTTGTGGGGGCTCACCACCGTGGTGATCCGCGCGACCAGCCTGGCGAAAATTTCGGCGGAGAAGCTGCTTTTTTACCAGCTGGCCGTCAGCGCGCTGGCGTTTCCGGCCTTGTCTTTGGCACTGGGCGAGGCCTGGGTTTGGCAGTTCAGCCCGTTTGCCGTCACCTCGCTGCTGCTGCAGACGGTGATGGGGGCTTTTGCCAGCTACCTGGCCTGGATGTGGCTGCTGGGCCGCTACCCGGCCACCAAGCTCTCGGTGTTTGTGTTCTTCACGCCGCTGTTTGCCTTGCTGTTTGGCGCGCTGTGGCTGCATGAAAACATCACCCCCAGCCTGCTCGCGGCGCTGGCGCTGGTGGCCGTGGGCATTGTGCTGGTCAACCGCAAACCGGCGGCGGCCTGAGCGACCGGGCTTGGGGGCCGGCTCAGGGTTTGGCCACCATGTGCAGGACCATCTCGACCCGGCTGCCGTGGCCTTGCGTGAGCACCGGGTAGAGCTTGTCGTTGATGAACATCAGCCTGCCACCGCGCTCGATGCGGGCGGCCACGGCATAGCGCATGCGCGGGTCGACTTTGGCGGGTTCCACCATCAGCTCAAACGGCAGGGGAACCTGGCTGCGTGTCGTAAAACGCTGCTCGGCCAGAATGTCTGCCTTCGCGTCCACGCGCGAGACATCGCGCAGCTGCACAATGACGTCGCTGTCGGGCGGCAGGGCCACGCGCTGCAGGTAGGAAATGGTGCCACTGACGCGCACCCCGGTAGAGGCGACCGGTACCACGGGTGCGGCCGCCGCGCCCGATGCCGCCGGCTGCGACTGGGAAGCCGGGCCGGTGGCGCATGCGGTCAACAAACCGAGTGCACCGAGCGCGGCGATAGTCATCATTCGTCGTTTCATGTAGCCCTCTTGTTCAGTTTGGTCAGGTAGTTTTCTGAAAACTGAACATACCATGCCAGGCAGGCCGGGTTCGCCATCGCGTCCCGGTTGACCACCTTCTCCAGCGGCTGGCCCAGCAGCAGCTTCTTGATCGGCAGTTCCTGCTTTTTGCCCGACAGCGTGCGCGGAATTTCGGGCACCGCAAAGATGTCATTGGGCACAAAGCGCGGACTCAGCGCGGTCTTGATGGCGTTGTTGAGTCGGGCCTTCATCGCATCATCGAGCACCACGCCTTCACGCAGCACCACGAACAGCGGCATATAGCTTTCGCGGCCCAGGTACTCCAGGTCCACCACCATCGAGTCGAGCACCTCGGGCAGGGCTTCGACTGCGCTGTAGAGCTCGCTGGTGCCCATGCGCAGGCCATGGCGGTTGATGGTGGCGTCGCTGCGACCGTAGATGATGCAGCCGCCCGCAGGCGTAATTTTGAGCCAGTCGCCATGTCGCCAGACGTTGGGGTACATGTCGAAGTAGCTCGACAGGTAACGCTGGTTGCCGAGGTCACCCCAGAAGTACAACGGCATGGAGGGAATGGGCTGGGTGCAGACCAGTTCGCCGACGGCGTCGATGACGGGCTGGCCCTGCTCGTTCCAGGCCTCCACCGCGCAGCCGAGCAGGCGGCACTGCATCTCGCCGGGCACCAGCGGCAGCTCACGGTTGCCACCGATGAAAGCGCCCGCAAAGTCGGTTCCGCCAGAAATATTGCACCACCAGATGGGTGCCCCCACGCTTTTCACTTCGTGTAATGCGCTGCCCCCCGAGGGGGCTAATTTTCCTAGGGGCGGCCCGTCGGAAAATTGCATTCCTGCGCTTGCATCGGCGTGTGCTCGCAGACGTTCAAACTGCTCCGTGCCCCAGTTCTGCGCTTCGGGCGACAGCGGTGAGCCGGTGGAGCCCAGGGCGCGCACGCTCTTGAGGCCTGGCAGTTGCGTCAGGTCAATCCCCGCCTTCATGCAGTTGGCAAAGAAGGCCGCGCCGGCGCCAAAGAAGGTCACGCCCTGCTCCGCCGCAAAGCGCCACAACGTGGTCCAGTCGGGCTTGTCTTTGCCACCGCCGGGGTTGCCGTCAAAGATCACGCAGGTGGTGCCGTTGAGCAGGCCACTCATCTGCGCGTTCCACATGACCCAGCCGGTGGAGCTGTACCAGTGGTAGCGCTCGCCCCAGCTGTTGGCCTCGTAGCTGCAGCCCACGTCGTTGTGCAGGGTCTTGAGCGCCAGCGCCACCAGCAAGGTGCCGCCATGGCCATGCACGATGGGTTTGGGCAGGCCGGTGGTGCCGCTGGAATAGACAATCCACAGCGGATGGTCAAACGGCAGCCAGAGCGGTTCAAACGCCGCTGTTTGCGCATCATTTCGGGCCGTAGCCCTATCAAACAGGGCGCAATCAGCTATCGAATTTATAGCACTCAGGTTGTTGTGGATGATCACATGCTGCACGCTGGGCAAGGCAGCGCGCAACTCGTTGACCACGGCCGTGCGCTCAAAGTCGCGCCCGCCATAGGTCACGCCGTCGCAGGCGATCAGCACCTTGGGCTCAATCTGCCTGAAGCGGTCGAGCACGGCGTTGGTGCCCATGTCGGGTGCGCAGATGCTCCAGACGCCGCCTATGCTGACCACCGCCAGAAACGCCACCATGGCCTCGGGAATATTCGGCAGGTAGGCCGCCACGCGGTCGCCCGGCTGCACGCCCTGGGCTTGCAGGTGCAGCGCCAACGACGCGACCTGCTGGCGCAATGCGGGCCAGCTCAGCTCGCGGTGCTGGCCACTGGCCAGGCTCTTTTCATTGTGGCTCACCAGGGCCGGAAAACCGGCGGAGTGGGCCTTGTCCACATGGCGGAACACCTGCTGCGCGTAGTTGACCTGCGCCCCCGGAAACCACTGGGCACCGGGCATGCGGCGCTCTGCCAGCACGGCGCTGTGCGGCGTCGGCGATTGCAGCTCGAAGTAATCCCAGATGCTTTGCCAGAAGGCGTCCAGCTCCGTGGTGGACCAGCGCCACAGCGCGTCATAGGAGTCAAAGCTCAGGCCGC
>DASXRN010000152.1:0-19525 GCA_036506595.1 Polaromonas sp.
CCGCTCCTCGGCGCAGACAGAAGCAACTGTGTTCAAAGTCAAACGATTTTGAATAAAACTTCAAGCTTCTCCAGCCTGTGGACAACCATAGCCCGCCTGCCAGGGCTTGCCCGACTTGATGATGGCATTCATGATCGTCAATAGCTTGTGCATGCAGGCCACCAACGCCACCTTCGCAGGCTTGCCTGCCGCACGCAAGCGCTGGTAAAAAGCCTTGATCAAGGGGTCATGGCGCACTGCACTCAGGCTGGCCATATACAGGGCCGCGCGCTGTTTGAGCCGCAGGCGAGTTTGCGCGGACCCCCACTTTTCTCGCGCAGCGCAAGGTGCCCGTAGCGCAGCGCAGGGACCCAGACTGCGGGTCGCCTTTCTTTTGGGTACTTTTCTTTGGCGAAGCAAAGAACAAGTGCCTCGCCCGCCGGGGCGAGACCCGGCCTCCGACCCCCCAAAAAAATCAAAACCTCAAAAAGCACGCGCAGCCCCGGCCGAAGGCAAGACCTGGCACCCCCTCACCCCAGGCTTTTGCGCAGCCATTCCGCAAACGCCGCGCATTCCCAGCGGTCCATGGTGCCGGTGCGCCAGCACAGGTAGTGGGCGTGCGGGCTGGGGATGTTGTGGGTAAAAACCGCGTTGTTGCCCAGCCGCACCAGCGAGCCGTTTTCCAGCCAGGGTGCGCCCAGTTTTAGGCGCACGAGTGCAATGCCCATGCCCGCCGCAGCGGCATCGCACATCAGGCCGATGTCGTTGAACTGCGAGCCGTCCACCGGCTCGGGCCAGTCGAGCTGGTTGGCGGCAAACCAGGTGCGCCAAGGCTCCAGCGGCGACCGCAGCAGGCTTTCGCCTTCCAGGTCTTCGGGCGTTTCAAAAGGCCCGTGCTCGCGCACAAAAGCGGGTGAGGCCAGCGGCGTCACCTCGTCTTTGGCCAGGCACACATGCTCCAGGTCGGCATAGCGCCCGGTGCCGAAGCGCACAATCAAGTCGGCGTCCTCGGCCACCACGTCGAGCAGGGGAATCGACACCTGCAGGGTCAGGTCGATCTCGGGGTAGGCCTCGGTGAACTGGCGCAGGCGCGGAATCAAAATCGAGCGCGCAAAGGTCGGCGTGACCGCCAGCCGCAGCTTGCGTTTGCCGGTCGCGCCGCTTTGCCCTGCCGCACCCGGAAACTTCTGCAGCGTGGCCAGGCCCTCGCGCACATGCGCCAGGTATTCGCTGCCTTCGGTGGTCAATGAGAAATCAGCCCGGCCAAACAGCTTGGTGCCGATAATTTGCTCCAGCTGCTTGACGCGGTGGCTGACCGCGCTGGGCGTGACGCAAAGCTCTTCAGCGGCCTGCGTCACGCTGCGCAAGCGCGCCAGGGTTTCGAAAGTCAGCAGGCACTGGATGGGGGGGATTCTTGCATTCATGGCGGATCCAGCGAGGGCGCGGGTTGGCTGCGCGCTTTCTCAAATTCTTCGGAACTCAGGCTTTTCTCCAGCCGGGCGAGCATGTTGATGACGGCGGGCGAGCCTGTTTTTGCGGCCAGGGTCAACCAGGCATGCCCGGCCAGTCGATCGGCCTCAACGCCCGTGCCTGTGGTCAGGGCGGTGGACCACATGATTTGCGCGGGCAGGTAGCCCTTTTGCGCCGCACGCTTGAACCAAGCGGCAGAAGCGGCCAAATCTACGCTGACAATGCCTCCACGCAAATAGGCCATGCCGACAAAGAACGCGGCGCTGGGTTGCATCTTGTTGATGGATTCCTGGCTGGCCTTGCCGGAGCGCAGCACGATATCGGGGACCTCGCCTTGGCCCGTTGCAATAGCTTCCATCTGCCTTAGCATGCGCTGGTTAAAAGCCTTGGCGCGGCTGCTGGCCTCTTCGGCGGGCAGGTCAAGATCAGTCTGCCCCGCCACGGCCTCGCTGAGTACCGCCAGCGCCTCCAGCGGCGTGGCATTTTTGGGCATGGCGGGCGAATACCAGGCGGCAAGCATGAGCCGGTCAAGGTCCATCAGCATGTCGCGCCGGTAGGGAAAGTAGCTGAGTACCGTCTTGCCTGACGGGTGGCCCGGGATGCCCATGACGTGCATGATCTCGTGAAATGTGCAGCGCCAGGCATCCCTCGAACGCATCTTCACCCGCGCCTTGTCATACGCCCAGTTGCTCCATTTGAGGTGCTGGGTGAAGCAGGGCTCGTGGTCCTGCAAGTCGGTGTCTTTGACGACTTCGATATCCAGCGTGGCGGCGGTTTCGGCGTTGGCTTGCCCGGACACATCGACGAGCTCGATGCGGGCTATGTCTGTTGCAGCCTTCAGCGCGCGTTCGATGTGCTCCCGGTGGCGCGAAGCATCGGCGCCATGGATACGGTAGCGAATGGTTTTGTCCCAGCGCAGTAGCGGTCTGGGCGTGCCGCGCTGGTCCCACAGGCTTTCCCAGACCGTTTGCAGGTTGTCGTCGAGCTTGTCGGCGTGCGCCGTGCCCAGACCGAGGCACAGCAGCAGGGTGCCGAGTCGGTTGAGCAAGTGCAGCGCTGTCATGGCCGGTGCCGATCAGCCGTTATTTGAAAATCACCGTTTTGTGCCCATTGAGCAGCACGCGGTGTTCGCTATGCCATTTCACCGCACGCGCCAGCACCTGGCTCTCGGTGTCGCGGCCCATGGCGGTCAGGTTTTCCACGGTCATGCCGTGGTCGGCGCGTGCCACATCCTGCTCGATGATCGGGCCTTCATCCAGGTCGGCCGTCACATAGTGGGCGGTGGCGCCTATCAGTTTCACGCCGCGGTCATGCGCCTGGTAGTAAGGCTTGGCGCCCTTGAAGCTGGGCAAAAACGAGTGGTGGATGTTGATGGCGCGGCCCGCCAGCTTGCGGCACAGCTCGTTGGAGAGTATTTGCATGTAGCGCGCCAGCACCACCAGCTCGGCGCCTTCCGACTCGATGATCTCCAGCTGCCTGGCCTCGATCTGGGCCTTGGTCGCGGCGGTAACGGGCAGGTGATGAAAGGGAATGTTGTAGCTGGCCGCCAGCTGGTAGAACTCGCGGTGGTTGGAGACGATGGCCCGCACGTCCAGTGGCAGCAGGCCCGACTTGCAGCGAAACAGCAGGTCGTTGAGGCAATGGCCTTCCTTGCTGACCATGATGACGGTGCGCATGGGCTGGGTGGTCGCGTGCAGCTTCCAGCTCATCTGGAAAGGCTCCGCAAACGTTTTCAGCTGCGTCTTCAGTTCCTCGTGCGTCAGCTGCTCGCAGGCGAACTGCACGCGCATGAAAAACAGGCCGGTGTCGTGGTCGTTGTACTGGGCGGCTTCCTCAATGTTGCCGCCGTTTTGCAGCAAGAAGCCCGAAACGGCGTGAACAATGCCCATGCGGTCCGGGCAGGACAGGGTCAGGATATAAGCGTGATTCATAGAGAGTGAATTGTCGCAGGTGGAGGCCTTCTTTGCCGGCCTGCCGGCGCACAGCCACCACGAGAGTGCCAGAATGCAAGATTACCCTCGGCCGCGCCTCTTTTTCTCTTTCTACGCAGGAGACCGACATGGCTTATCAAGAGTTCAGCATGGAGCACCACTGGCTGCCGTTCACGCCCAACCGCAGTTTCAAGAAGGACCCGCGGATTTTCGTGGCGGCCGAGGGCATGCACTTCACCACGCACGATGGCCGGCAGGTGCTCGATGGCATTTCGAGCCTGTGGTGCGTGGCGGCCGGACACAACCGCCAGCCCATCAATGAGGCGATTAAAAGGCAGCTGGACACGCTGGACTACGCCACCGCTTTCCAGGCCAGCAATGACCAAGCCTTCAAGGCCGCCGAAATCATTGCCGCCATGGCTCCCGGTGACCTGAACAAGGTGCTGTTCTGCAACTCGGGATCGGAGGCCGCCGACACCTCTTTGAAGCTGGCGCTGGCCTACCACCGTGCGCGCGGCGAAGGCCAGCGCAATGTGTTCATTGGCCGCGAAAAGGGCTACCACGGTGTCGGTTTTGGCGGCATGAGCGTGGGCGGCATTCCGGCCAACCGCAAGGCCTATGGCGCGGCTCTGCTGCCGCGTGTGGACCACCTGCGCTTCATCCATGACCCGGTGAACCACGCCTACATCAATGGCTTGGAGCCCGAGTGGCAGGAAGACATTTTGCTGGAGCTGGAAGACCGCATTTTGCCGCTGCACGACCCCAGCAATATTGCCGCGGTGATCGTCGAGCCGGTGGCCGGCAGCGCCGGCTGGTATTTGCCGCCCAAGGGTTACCTGAGGCGCTTGCGCGAAATCTGCGACAAGCACGGCATCCTGCTGATTTTTGACGAAGTGATCACCGGCTTTGGCCGCCTGGGCAGCAACTTCGGCGCGGACTATTACGGCGTGGTGCCCGACATGCTGAACTTCGCCAAATGCGTGACCAATGGCGTGATTCCCCTGGGCGGCGTGATCTGCTCGGACCGTATTTACGACGCGATGATGAATGCCCATGCCGGCGCGCCCGAGCATGCGGTCGAGTTCTTTCATGGCTACACCTATTCGGGCCACCCGGTGGCCTGCGCGGCGGCGATTGCCACGCTGGAACTGTTCCAGCAGGAAGACCTGTTCGAGCGTGCCGGCCAGATGGGCCAGGTGCTGGGCGATGCCATGCACGGTGGCTTCAAGGGCCTGCCCAACGTGATCGGCATTCGCAGCCTCGGGCTGGCCGGTGCCGTGGAGCTGTCACCGGTGGCCGGTGCGCCGGGCAAGCGCGCCTACGACATCTTCATGGACTGCTTCCACCACGGCGTGCTGGTGCGGCCCGCCGCCGACAACATCGTGATCTGCCCGCCTTACATCGTGGAGAAAGAACACATTGAGCGCATCGTCGATGTGGTGGCGGATGCGATACGCAAGAATGCCTGAACAACACGCTCAGGGTATGGGGGTCAGCTGTTTCCTAAGGCCGGCGCAGTAGTCGGTCTCGGGCAAGGCGGGCGTGGGCCAGACGCTGTCGAATTCATCGGCCTTGTCGAAGTCTGCGCCTGCGCCTGCACGCAGGCGCACCGTCTTGCTTTTGAGGTCTGCCGGCAGGTGCTGCGGCACGCCCAGTTTGCGGTCCACATGGCCGCTGCCCGCCAGCAGCAGCACCACTTTGCCGGGCAGCGCGGCTTGCGCCAGGGTGTTGGCCATGGTGACATCTTTGGCAATCTGGATGCGCGCCATCGGCGTGATCTGGCTCTCGGGCAACAGGTTGCAGTGGCCGCTGCGAATCAATTGCTGCTGTCCCTTGAGGGCCGGTCCCGGCAGTTGCCTGTCGAGCTTGCTGTCGGCCATGGCGCCTGGCATTTGGGCCCGGGGCAGGTTGGCACCCATGACCGGCACCCCGGCGCGCACCGCCGTCATCACGGCGGGGCCGTAAGCCGCCCACGGCCAGCCTTTGTCGTTCCATTTCAGGGCGTCCCTGGCCTGGGCTTCGGTCGAACGCGGCTGGAGCGCGGCGGTGCTCACACCGACATCCGCCATCTCCAGTGCCACCGCGCCAAGCAGGCCGCGCGCTGACAGCAGGGCAATCACCTGCTGATGAATCTGCTGGTGCTCTGCGGCATCGTGCTGTTCGCCGAGCAGCAACACATCGGTGGGCAGCAGCGCCTCCAGTCGGGCCGCCGTCGCCGCGGTGTTAACGCCGGGCGACTCGATGATGGGCGCTTGAGGTCGGCCGGCGCAGCCGCTGGCAAACAGCGCCCCGGCGGTGCAGAGCCCGAAAGCCAAAGAGGGGAGCAATGAGAAATGGCGCATCCGTGGATACTAATGCCTTACCGATTTCCGCCATGCCGTTTTGATGTCATTCCGCGCACCCCCCACCTTGCTGTCCCTGTTTCAAACGACGCCCGCCCGCGTCATCCTGACGCTGCTGCTCGCCTGGGCTGCGGCCAGCCTGTGTGTCATGCTGCGCACGCCTTTGCCGTGGATGATCGGGCCGCTGCTGGCGACGGCCGTGGTGTCCATGCTGGGGGCGGCCACCGCCAGCTGGACACCGCTGCGCAACGGGGGCCAGTGGATCATTGGCTGCGCGCTGGGGCTTTATTTCACGCCGCAGGTGGTGGCGCTGGTGGCCGGTTTGTGGTGGGCGATTGCGTTCAATATTGTCTGGGCGCTGGCGCTTGGCCTGGTCTTTGGCACCTGGCTGCACCGGGTGCACCATGGGCCGGGGCCCTTTCATGTCGTGGGCCTGAACCGCATCACCACCTACTTCGCCGCGCCGATTGGTGCGGCGTCGGAAATGACGCTGATGGCCGAGCGCCATGGTGCGCAGACCGAACTGGTGGCCTCGGCGCATAGCCTGCGGGTGTTGCTGGTCACGCTGGTCATTCCCTTTGGTTTTCAATGGGCTGGATTGCACGGCCTGGACAGCACTTTGCCTGGCGCACGTCTTGTCCAGGGGCCGGGGCTGGCGCTGCTGGCGGTGTTGACCGGCATGGGCTGCTGGGTCATGCTCAAACTCAAGCGCACCAATCCGTGGTTTATTGGCGCACTCACGGTGTCACTGCTGCTGACCGCTTGCGGTTTCACGCTGTCGGGCATTCCGCAATGGATGACCAATGCCGCGCAACTGGTGATCGGCATCAGCCTGGGCGTGCGCTTTACCCGCAGCTTTGTGCATTTGGCGCCGCGCTGGCTCGGCTCCGTGGCGCTGGCCACGGTCGGGATGATGGGGCTGTGTGCCGGTTTTGCCTGGCTGCTGGCGCAGTTCATGAGCCTGCATTGGGCCACGCTGCTGCTGGGGACTTCACCGGGCGGGATTGCCGAGATGGCCATCACGGCCAAGGTGCTGCAACTGGGCGTGCCGGTGGTGACGGCTTTTCATGTCACGCGGCTGGCGGCCGTGCTGCTGCTGGCCGAGCCCATGTACAAATGGCTTTACCTCAAGGTCAGTGCAGGGAAATAGGCGTGTTCGCCAGCCCGCTATAGCCTTCGAGCGTGTCTTCGATTTCTTCCTGTGTCGGCGTGTTTTTCGCCCAGGCGCTCAGTTGCTGCTGAAACATCTCTGCCCACGAACCGTCCAGGTACACCTCCTTGCCGGAGCGCTTGTCGACGATTTCAAAGCCATGGCGAGCCAGCTGGGGAATGGCGGGCGCAGGCGCAGACTCTTCTGGGGCGTTCGCGTGAATCTGCACCACCACAAAAGATTCCGAGTCGTAAAGCATGTGCATGGTTGGGTCCTTATTTCCTGCTTTTTAGATAGCAACGATGATGCCAAGTTCAAGTGGCAGGGAGGTGAGCAGGGTAAATTGCGTGAAAAGTCACGCAGCGCGGCGTTCTGGGGCGTTCTGGAGTGCTCAGGGTTTGCTCACGTCGGTGAGCTGCTGGTCGCCAAAATCGCCGTTGGATTGGGTGATTTTATTGCGCACCGGCAAGTAGCCCAGCGCGGGGGCGTACCAGACCTCGACTTTTGTGTCGTATTCCCGGCGGGGCTGGCGCGTGAGCTTGAGCGTGGCCATCTCGCCGAAAGGCAGGCTGATTTTCTCCTCGGCTTCCACCAAAAAAGTCCAGATGTCGGCATCCCGCGGCCCCACGGTGTACAGCGAAATGCTGGAGCCGACCGGGAAGCCGCCCGGGCTGCCGGCCAGCATGCCGGCCAGCTGCATGAACACGCTCACCCGGTCTTGTGCGCCTTTAACCCATGGCGCTGACGGCGTGTTGGCGCTGAAGCTGATCTGGCCCTTGTCGGGCTCGAAATGCGCGGCGACCTCGCTCCGCGATTTCTCGGAATAGCGCGTCGGGGCAAGGCCTTCCGCGCTGACCTGGCCGGTACTCGCCATGCTGCGCGAGCCTATGAGGAAGGCGCCAACTTTCATGGAGGCGTCGTATCCGGTGCCGGTGTTGTGCCAGCCCAATTCTGCATTGGCGTGGTAAGTCATGCCCTTGGCGCTGCCGGTCATCTTGTAGGCCAGCCGGACGCTTTCGGGCAGGGCCATGGCGGTCACGGGCGTCTGGCCGGGGCCGGCCGGAAGTAGGGGGGCGCTGGCGGCGGCCGCTGGGGCCGTGGCCTGGGCGGGCTCGCTGGCCGGGGCCGCCGGGGTCTCAGGGTTGCTGACCTCGGGTTGGGGTGTTGTTGCTATCAAATCAGTAGCTGCTGGCGGCCGTTCTTCCTGGGCTGCAGCCTCTTTTTCTTTGATTGGGGGCTTGCTGGCGGGCTTTGCGGCCTTGGTGACAGGTTTTGCCGGCGCTTTGACGGGGGGCGCTGCCACGGGCGCTGGCGGCCTTTCAATGCGGCGCGTCACGAAAGCCTGGGCCTGCGGCGAAGCCGAGTTGGACTCGGGTTCAAACCGTTTCGGGTGGGTTCCAAGCAGCATCGCGTGGGCGGCCGCCACCAGCGCGGCCAGCAGCGCCAGCACTCGCCAGGGGGGCGCCAGGCTGTTGCTCATGCGCCCGAAAAGCCCAGATCGCTGGAAAGCTGCCGGGCCGCGGCGGCCAGCGGCCGGGCCACCGCACCGTCCCAGGCCGGGTCAAAGGTGGCCAGCGAACCGAGCGCCACCATGCCCAGCACCAGGTGGCCGTCGGCATCAAACACCGGCGCGCAAAAACCGGCTACGCCGGGCAGCAAGGTGTCCACCACGCGCGCCATGCCGCGCCGGCGCACCTCGTCCAGCAGGGCGTTGACCTCGGCCATGCTGGCCGGCACATCCTTGCGGGCCAGCTTCTGGGCACGGGCCAGCTCGTCCTCGAGCAGCCCGGCCAGCCGGTTTTGCGGCGCCGGATAGTGCTGCGACATGAAGGCCAAAAAGCACAGGCCGGTGGCCGATGACAGCAGCGGCATGACATCGCCTAGCCGCAGGTTGACGGTGATGGCCTGGGGCGACTCCTCCCAGTGAACAATCGTCGGGCCCTGGTTGCCCCACACGCCCAGCGCCAGCGTCTGGCCGATTTGCTCCATCAGCGGCTGCAGGCGTTGCCGCGCCAGTTTCACGCAGTCAAGCCGCGACAGGGAAGCGAGCCCTAACTTGAGCGCTGCCGGCCCGAGGTCGTAGCGGGTGCTGGCGGCATCTTGCATCACCAGGGCCAGACGCTGAAAGCTCACCAGGTAGCGATGAGCCTTGGCCGCGTTCATGCCGGCCGCCGCCGCCAGGTCGCGCAACATCAGCGGGCCGGACGATGCGGCCAGCACCTCCAGCAGGCTGAAGCCGACCTCGACCGACTGGATGCCGGCGCGCTGGGGCGGCAACTCGGTGAGCGTGCTGGAAAGTGAGCCGGACGATGCTTTCATGGAGTTGAATTAGAATTTGTAATTACTTTTAGGTAAATAAGTTTCACTTATCGTAATTCTAGATGCTGTGTTGCGCTCACTTGAGCGATCACCAACAAGCCTGTCATCCAGAACGTGAAACTGAAAAAACGGCCCCGCCATTCAACAGAATCAACAGGACACCCATGAAACTTGCTACATACAAAGACGGTTCACGCGACGGCCAGCTGGTGGTGGTATCGCGCGATCTCTCCACGGCCCATTATGCGACGGGCATTGCCAGCAAAATGCAGCAGCTGCTGGACGACTGGAGCTTCCTGTCGCCGCAATTGCAGGACCTGTACGAGACCCTGAACAACGGCAAGGCGCGCCACGCCTTCCCGTTTGAGCCGGCCCGGTGCATGGCCCCGCTGCCGCGCGCCTACCAGTGGGCCGATGGCTCGGCCTTCATCAACCATGTGGAATTGGTGCGCAAGGCGCGCAACGCCGAAGTGCCGGAAACCTTCTACACCGACCCGCTGATGTACCAGGGCGGCAGCGACGACTTTCTCGGGCCGTGCGACGACGTGGTGGTGGCCAGCGAAGAGTTCGGCATCGACTTTGAGGCCGAAATCGCCGTGATCACGGCCGATGTGCCCATGCGCGCCACCCCCGAGCAGGCGCTCGAAGGCATACGCCTGGTGATGCTGGCCAACGATGTGTCGCTGCGCAACCTGATTCCCAACGAGCTGGCCAAGGGCTTTGGCTTTTTCCAGAGCAAGCCGGCCACCGCCTTCAGCCCGGTCGCGGTCACGCTGGATGAAGTCGGCGATGCCTGGGACAAGGGCCGTTTGCACCTCACGCTGCAAAGTACCTGGAACGGCCGCAAGGTCGGCATGTGCGAGGCCGGCCCCGAGATGACCTTTCACTTCGGCCAACTGATTGCCCACATCTGCAAAACCCGCAACGTGCGCGCCGGCAGCATTGTCGGTTCGGGCACCGTCAGCAACAAGGACTGGAGCCACGGCTACAGCTGCATCGCCGAAAAGCGCGCGATTGAAACCATTGAAAACGGCAAGCCCAAGACAGACTTCATGAAGTTTGGCGACACCATCCGCATCGAGGTGAAGGGCAAGGACGGGCAGTCGGTGTTCGGTGCGATTGAGCAGAAAGTTGCCGCGGCGGCTTAGCTGAACCGTTCCTCAGTCCTCGGCCTCCTGCGCCAGCTCGGGGCCCTTTTGCTCGATGCTCCGCTCCAGGAAACGCCACAGCCGCTCATCCTCGCTGAACGCGACGTTGAAGCGCAGCCACCCGGTCGGGTGCGGATTCACCAGGAACAGCTGCCCCGGGCCGAGCATGATGCCTTCGCCTGTCGCAAGTTTGGAAAGCTCGGCGCTGTCTGCAATGTCCGGATGGCGCGCCCACAGGTACATGCCGGCGGCAGGTTCGTGGAACAGCTCGAAGCCCAGCGCCTCCAGGCGCCGCGCAACGCCCACGTGTGACTGTGCGAGCCGATCGCGCAGCGACTTCAGGTGCTTGCGCCAGCGGCCGTCAATCACCGCACCGAAGGCCAGGCGCTCGGTGATGTCCGAGGAGGTCAGGCCTGACACCATCTTGAGCTGCGCGAGGTCTTCCAGCAATTCGGGCCTCGCGACGACGTAGCCGACACGGATGTTCGGGGAAATGGTCTTGGAGAAGCTGCTCACATAGATGACGCGGCGCAATTGGTCCAGGCTTGCGAGCGATGGACGCATCGTGGCATCCATGTCAACGTAGATGTCGTTCTCGACGAGCGTGAAATCGTGCTGCTCGGCCAGTTGCGGCAGGCGATGCAGCTGCGGCAGCGACGCGAGGGAGCAGGTCGGGCTTTGCAGCCGGGGCTGCGAAAAGAAGGCCTTGGGCTGGTGCGCTGCCAACAGCGCTTCCAGCGCGGGCATGTCGTAGCCGGTAGGCGTGCGCGGAACGCCGATCAGCCGCACCCCCAGAAAGCGCAGCATGAACATCAGGTTGGGATAGCCGGGGTCGTCCACCAGCACCTCGTCGCCCGGCTTCAGCAGCCGGCGTGCCACCAGGTCCAGTGCCTGGCTCGATCCCTGGGTCAGCAGCACCTGCCCGGCGTTGACGGCGATCTGGTGCTCGGAAAGCGATTCGGCAATCACCGTGCGCAGTGCCATATGGCCGAGGGGCAAGCCGTAGCCGCCGAGATCAGAGCCGTCGGACGACAGGTGGCGCAGGCTGCGACGCATGCCGTCTTCAAACAGCCAGTCGTGCGGCAGCCATCCGCATCCGGCCTTGACAGGCAGGTTGCGGCTTTCGAAGATCTGCTGGAGATACCAGCGCGCGTCGAAACGCGGGTCGCGCTGCGGCGCCGTGGCCGCGCCCGAAGCGCCGTCATCGCTGTGCCGCTTGACGAAAAAACCCGCGTTGGCGCGCGAAACCAGCCATCCCTGCGCCACCAGCCGGTCATACGCCTCGACCACGGTGAAGACGCTGACGCCGTGCGCCGCGGCGAAGGCGCGGATGGAAGGCAGCTTGCTGCCGGGCTTGAGTTTCTGGCCGCCAATCAGTGCGCGCAGGCCGTCCACGATCTGGCTCACCAGCGGTATCGGAAGTTCGGGGCGAAGTATGAGCATGTGCAAGGCTGTGGCCCCCTAGTTGCACCATATTGGGGTAACTGTGTACAGTGTACAAGACCCATACAGTCTGCTGAACAAGCGGTGCGGCTGTATATGGTTGCGCCGACATGGAGAGCTTATGCTCCGCTCATCCAGCCGATTCATTCACAGGGTTTAACTATGCAGCGCGAATCCCACCTCAACAATGCCGCCCTGATGGCCCGCCGCCACGCCGCAGTCGCCCGCGGTGTCGGGCAGACCCACGAAATCTTCGTGAGCCGCGCAAGCAATGCCGAAGTCTGGGACGTGGAAGGCCGTCGCTACATCGACTTTGCGGGGGGCATCGCGGTGCTCAACACCGGCCATTGTCATCCGGAAATCAGCGCGGCCGTCAAGGCGCAGCTCGACCTCTATAGCCACACCTGCTTCCAGGTGCTGGCCTACGAACCCTATGTGGAACTGGCCGAGCGCCTGAACGCGCTGGCCCCTGGCCAGTTCGCCAAGAAGTCCATCTTCCTGAGCACCGGCGCCGAGGCCGTCGAGAACGCGGTCAAGATCGCGCGGGCCTACACCAGGCGGCCCGGCGTCATTGCCTTCACTGGCGGCTACCACGGCCGCACCCTGCTGACGCTGGGGCTGACCGGCAAGATTGCTCCCTACAAGCTCGGCTTCGGCCCCTTTCCGGGGGAGGTGTTCCACGCGCTGTACCCGAACGCGCTGCACGGCGTGAGTGTGGACGAGGCGCTGCACTCGGTGGAATTGCTCTTCAAGAATGATATCGAGCCCGAACGCGTGGCGGCGTTCATCCTGGAGCCGGTGCAGGGCGAAGGCGGTTTCTATGTGGCGCCGAATGACTTTGTGGAGGGGCTGCGCGCGCTGGCGGATCGCCATGGCATCCTGATCATCGCCGACGAGGTGCAGACCGGCGCCGGCCGCACCGGCACCTGGTTTGCCAGTGAGCAGTGGCCGGTAGCGCCCGACCTGATCACCACCGCCAAGTCGATGGCCGGCGGCTTTCCGATTTCCGGCGTGGTCGGCCGCGCCGAGGTGATGGATGCCCCCGGTCCCGGCGGACTGGGGGGCACCTACGCCGGCAGCCCGATCGGTTGCGCCGCGGCGCTGGCAGTGCTCAAGGTCTTTGACAGCGAGCGGCTGCTGGAACGCAGCAGGTTGATGGGTGAGCACTTGCAGGCCAGCCTGCGGCGCATCGCAGCCGGCGTACCGGCCATTGGCGACGTGCGCGGACTTGGCGCAATGGTGGCAATCGAGCTGTTCGAGGAGGGCGACCGGAACCGGCCCGATGCGGCGCTGACCCGGCGCGTGGTTGCCGAAGCCGCGCGCCGCGGGCTGATCCTGCTGTCGTGCGGCACCTACGGCAACGTGATCCGGGTGCTGGTGCCGCTGACGGCATCTGACGCCATTCTGGATGAAGGGTTGGCAATCCTTGCCGACAGCTTCGCCGCATTGCGTTGAACAACTCCGACCGCCCGGTGAATACACCCATGTCCGACGAACCCCTGGTGCGCTTTCAGCGCGTTCAGAAGACCTACGATGGCGAAAACCTTGTGGTGCGCCAGCTCGACCTGGATATTCACCGCGGTGAATTTCTGAGCCTGCTCGGGCCCTCGGGCTCGGGCAAGACCACGACCTTGATGATGCTCGCCGGTTTCGAGTCGCCAACCTCCGGCGAGATCCTCCTTGAGGGCCGCCAGATTACCGGAACGCCCCCGCACAAGCGGCATTTCGGCATGGTGTTCCAGAACTACGCACTGTTTCCGCATCTCACGGTCGGCCAGAACGTGGCCTACCCGCTCACGGTGCGCAAGGTGCCCAAGGATGAACAGTATCGGCGCGTACAGCGCGCGCTCGAGATGGTGCAGTTGCGCGGCATGACGGACCGGCTGCCCGGCCAGCTCTCGGGCGGCCAGCAGCAGCGCGTGGCGCTGGCCCGCGCGCTGGTGTTCGAGCCCCAACTGGTGTTGATGGACGAGCCCTTGGGCGCGCTCGACAAGCAACTACGCGAACACATGCAGATCGAGCTCAAGGAACTGCACCGCCAGCTCGGCGTGACTTTCGTTTACGTGACGCACGACCAGGGCGAGGCGCTGACCATGAGCGACCGCGTCGCGGTCTTCAACGAGGGCGTGATCCAGCAACTTGACGGGGTCGAGCAGCTGTATGAAAAGCCGGCCAACCGCTTCGTGGCCGGATTCGTTGGCGATAGCACCGTGTTCAAGGGCAAGCTGCTCGCTGACGGCGACCGCGCCGGCATGGCGCTGCCGGATGGCCGCGTTCTCACCGGCTTGAACGTCAACGGCGTTGCGGACGGCACGGCGGTGGAAGCCTGCATCCGGCCGGAACGCATCGTGCTGCACAGGCAAGCGGCCGCCACGGGCGCCAATGTGCTGGCGGCGGAAGTCTCGCGCGTCATCTATTTCGGCGATCACCTGCGGCTGTTGTGCAGCGTGGACGGCGGCCAGGCCGGCGCCACCGTCAAGCTGCCGCTTTCGGGGCTTGACGGTGCGGCGCCTCCGCAAAGCGGCGAGCGTGTCTCGCTGGAGTTTCCGCTCGACCATACGCGCATCTATGCCGCCTGAGCACTTTTTGTCCGTTCCATCCTTTTTCACTGTCAACCACCAAGGAGCTTCTTCCATGAAAAAATCCCTCGTCGCGTGCACGATCGCTGCCGGGCTGGCATTGCCGGCCTTCGCGCAGCAGCAGATCACCGTGGTCAACTTCGGCGGCGCCAACGCGAACGCGCAGAAGAAGGCCTACTACGAGCCTTACGAGAAGACCGGCACCAAGGTGATCCCGGTCGAATACAACGGCGAGCAGGCCAAAATCAAGGCCATGGTCGAGACGAAGAAGGTCACCTGGGACGTGGTCGAGGTCGAATCGCCCGATGCCGCGCGCGGATGCGACGAAGGCCTGTTCGAGAAGCTCGATTATTCGAAGATCGGCAACAAGGCCGACTTCCTGCCGGCCGCCGTGACGGACTGCGGCGTCGGCGTTTTCGTGTGGTCGACGGTGATGGCCTACAACGGCGAC
Organism: Polaromonas sp.; assembly: GCA_036506595.1. Lineage (GTDB taxonomy): Bacteria > Pseudomonadota > Gammaproteobacteria > Burkholderiales > Burkholderiaceae_C > Polaromonas. The sequence continues at coordinate 14,813 of DASXRN010000152.1, forward strand.
AAGCTCAAAACGGCCCCCACCACTTGGGCCGACTTCTGGGATGCCAAGAAGATTCCCGGCAAGCGCGGCATGCGCAAGGGCGCACGCTACAACCTCGAGTTCGCGCTGATGGCCGACGGCGTGAAGCCCGCCGACGTGTACAAGGTGCTCGCCACCAAGGACGGTGCCGACCGGGCCTTCAAGAAGCTCACCGAACTCAAGCCCCACATCCAGTGGTGGGAGGCCGGTGCGCAACCGCCGCAGTTCCTGGTGGCGGGGGATGTGGTGCTGACCACGGTTTACAACGGGCGGATCGACGCCGCCAACCGCGAAGGCCGTAACCTCAAGATCTTCTGGCCGGGCGGCATCTACGACCTCGACTACTGGGTCATTCCCAAGGGTGCGCCGAACAAGGAGGCCTCGCTCAAGTTCATCCAGTACGCCATGCAGGCCGATGCGCAGGCGGTGTATGCGCGCAACATCGCCTACGGCCCGACCAACACCAAGGCGCTTGCCAAGCTCGACAAGAAGGTGCTTGACGACCTGCCGACGTCGCCGGCCAACGCCAAGGAGGCGCTGCAGTTCAACGTGGGCTTCTGGACCGATCAGGGCGAAGCGCTGGAGAAGCGCTTCGCGACCTGGGCCACACAGTAAGCAACGATGAGCACGGCAGCCGTCGCCCTGGAATCTGCTGATGCCCCGCCGCATCAGCTTCGGCGCGCGCTGGCCCGTGCCGGGGCGCGCCGCAAGTGGCGGGCGTTCGCGCTCACCGCGCCCCTGCTGGTGTTCCTGCTGCTGACGCTGCTGGTGCCCATCGTTGCGCTGCTGCAGCGCGCGGTCGAGAATCCCGAGGTTGCCAACGCGCTGCCGCGCACCGTGCGCGCGCTGGACGCCTGGAATCGCCAGCAGGCGCCCGCTCCAGGTGCCTATGCGGCGCTGACCGCAGACCTTGGCGCCCTGCCCGATAGCGCCGATGCCGGCGCATTGGCGCGCCGGCTCAATACCGAGATCGCCGGCGCCCGCTCGCTGGTGATGGGGGTGTATCGCGCACTGCCCATTGCCGGTACGCCCGATGAGATCAAGGCGCGCATGCTCGAGATCGACCCGCGCTGGGGGGAGGCACCGTACTGGCAGGCCATTGCCAAGAACGGCTCGCGCTGGACGCCCGACTACCTGCTCGCGTCTGTCGACCTCCGCCGCGACGCTGCGGGACAGGTGGCGCGCATGCCGCCGGACCAGCGTGCCTTCACCCAGATTCTGCTGCGCACCTTCCAGATCAGCGCCGTGGTCACCGTGTTCTGCCTGCTGCTGGCCTATCCGCTGGCCTGGTGGCTTTCCACGCTGCCTGCACGCCAGGCGAACATACTGATGATCCTGGTGCTGGTGCCGTTCTGGACCTCCATCCTGGTGCGCATTGCGGCATGGATCGTCTTGCTCCAGTCCGAAGGCCTGGTCAACCGCGGCCTCATGGGCCTGGGCCTTGTCGAGCAGCCCCTGGCGCTGCTGTTCAACCGCACTGGTGTGGTCATCTCGATGGTGCACATCCTGCTTCCCTTCATGATCCTGCCCCTATACAGCGTGATGAAGAGCGTGCCGCCAAGCTACCTGCGCGCGGCCGTGTCGCTCGGCAGCACGCCTCTGCAAGCCTTCTTTCGCGTCTACGTGCCGCAGACCTACCCCGGCATCGGTGCGGGAGTGCTGCTGGTGTTCATCCTCGCCCTCGGTTATTACGTCACGCCGGCGCTGCTGGGCGGCGCCGACGACCAGATGCTGAGCTACTACATCGCACGCTACACCAATGTTGAAATCAACTGGGGCATGGCCTGTGCCCTCGGCACCCTGCTCCTGATCGCCACGCTGGTTCTCTATGGCCTGTACCGCCGCATCGGCAGGGCCGAACTGAGCCTGGGCTGAACCCGAGACACGCATGTTCAAACGCCCCCAATTCCCCGCCTACGCCACGCTGGCCGACAAGCTTGGCTGGTGGGCGCTGCGCATCGGCTGTGTGGCGGTGCTGGTATTTTTGCTGGCGCCCATCCTGGTGGTGATCCCCCTGTCGTTCTCCGACAGCTCCTTTCTCGCTTACCCGATCCCCGGCTGGTCGCTCAAGTGGTACCGGAACCTGTTCGACTCGCCCGAATGGGCGCGCGCCGCCAGGAACAGCTTCATCATTGCGCCGGCCGCGACGGTGATCGCCACCGTGCTGGGCACGATGGCTGCGGTGGGCCTGTCGCGCGCGAGCTTTCCTTTCAAGGGCCTGCTCATGAGCGTGCTGATCGCGCCCATGGTCGTGCCCATTGTGGTGGTGGGCGTGGCGACCTACCTCTACTTCGCACCCATCGGGCTGGCCGACTCCTACATCGGCCTGATTGCGGTACACGCGGCGCTGGGCGCGCCTTTCGTGCTGACCACCGTGCTCGCGACACTGGCCGGCTTCGACCACAACCTGGTGCGCGCTTCGCTGAGCCTGGGCGAGACACCGTTCAATACTTTCATGCGCGTCACGCTGCCGGTGATCGCGCCGGGCGTGATTTCCGGGGCCCTGTTCGCCTTTGCCACGTCCTTCGACGAGGTGGTGGTCATCCTTTTCCTCGCGGGTCCCGACCAGGTCACGCTGCCACGCCAGATGTTCACCGGCATCCGCGAGAACATCTCACCGACCATCGCCGCCGTCGCTACCCTGCTGATCGTCTTCACCACCAGCCTGCTGCTGGCGCTGGAGTGGCTGCGTGGCAGGCGGCACTGAGCCACGGACCTCATATGCCGCATCGGTCCCTGCGCGGCAATGCGATGACGGAGTGTTTACGAAGCGGCGCCGATTTGAGTGACAAAAAGCCGGATGCCGCGCAGCAGCATCTCGACCGAGATGGCGACCAGGATCAAGCCCATCAGCCGTTCAAAGGCCATCATGACGCGATCGCCCGCCACCCGCTGGATTCGCTCGGACAGCACCAGCACCACGGCACAGACCGCCATGGTCACGCACAGCGCGGCAACCCATTCAAGCCGCCGCGCCGGGGCCTGCGAGACCAGCAGCATCACCGTGGCCAGGGCCGAGGGGCCGGCCAGCCCCGGAATCGCCAGCGGCACGATCAGCGGCTCGCCCAACAGCGGCGGGGCGTCGGACGGTGGCGGCGGGAAAATCATGCGCAGCGCGATCAGGAACATCACCACCGCGCCGGCGATCTGCAGCGACAGATCGCTGAGGTTCATCAGGCGCAGAAAGCCGTCGCCGACAAACATGAAGGCCAGCAGCAGCAAAAAGGCGATCAGCACTTCCCGCAGGATGACCCACATGCGCCGCTGGGGCGCGACGCCGCGCAGGGCGTTGGCAAAGATGGGAATGTTGCCGATCGGGTCGGTGATCAGCAGCAGCAAAACCGTGGCGGAGGCAAAGGTGTAAGCCATGGGCGAGAGACGTCAGGCGGCGTAGAGCGCGTCCAGCGACCTGAAACCCTTGATCTCCAGCGGGTTGCCAAAGGGGTCGCAAAAAAACATGGTCCACTGCTCGCCGGGCTGGCCTTCAAAGCGCACCTGCGGCGCCAGCACAAACTCTGTGCCGGCCGCCTGCAGGCGCTCGGCCATGGCCTGCCAGTCGGGCAGTTCCAGCACCAGCCCGAAATGCGGCATGGGCACCAGCGTGTCGCCCACATGGCCGGTGCGCTCGGTCTTGAAGGGCTCGCCCAGATGCAGTGAAATCTGGTGGCTGAAAAAATCAAAATCGACCCAGGTGTCGGTGCTGCGCCCTTCGGTGCAGCCCAGCACGCCGCCATAAAAGCGGCGCGCCTCGTCCAGGTTTCGGACGTTGAAGGCGAAGTGGAACAGGCTTTTCATGGCGCAAGCTTAGCAGGCCAGTTGAACAGTTGATCGGGCACGCGAGCCGGGCGGCGCCATGAAGCGGGCCGAACAGATCAGGCCGAAAATCGGCGCGGGCCCGCATAAAAAACGGTTGACGTGCCGCCATGGCGTTGCACAATGAAGGCGCATGCCTGGGTGCCGATCTGCCTCTGGCAAGGCCGCCCATCCCAACAAAACACAAGGCACAACCCGCCAGGAGACACCATGAGTGACGCAGACAACCCCTCTTTCACCAGTTTCGGCAAGTTGGTGCCCGGCTTCGATTTTTTGCAAAACCTGGCCAAGCAGGCTGCCGACAGTGCGACGCAAAGCATTCCGCAACTGCCCAATCTTGGCAGCTGGGTGGCTCCCACGCTGAATGTCGAAGAGCTGGACAAGCGCATTAACGAGCTCAAGGCCGTGCAGTTCTGGCTGGACCAGAACGCCATGGCGCTCAAGGCCACCATCCAGGCGCTGGAGGTGCAAAAGATGACCTTGGCCACCCTCAAGGGCATGAACTTCAACATGGGCGAGGTCGCCAACGCCTTCAAGCTCAAGGTGGCCGACAGCGTGGCCGGTGGCGCGCAGCGTGTGGCGGACAAGGCCAAGACCTTTGCCGGGTTTGAAGTGCCGGCGGCGCAGGAGGCTCAAGCCGAGCCGGCCGCCAGCAAGGCCGCCGCGCCCAAGGCAAAGCCCGCTCCCGCTGCAAAAGCACCGGCGGCGGGCGGCGTGGTGGACCCGCTGCAATGGTGGGGCGCGCTGACCCAGCAGTTTCAGACGATTGCGGCCGAGGCGATGAAAGATGCCGCCAAAAAAACCGCCATCGACACGACCAAAAGCATGGCCACGGGCCTGGCCAAGGACGCCGTGAAAACCGCCACCGACATGGCCACCGGT
>DASXRN010000153.1:0-4793 GCA_036506595.1 Polaromonas sp.
CGGCAAATCGCCGCTGTCCGGCAGGGTGGCCCACACCACGCCCAGCACCTCGCGCCTGCCCAGAGGCACACGTACCAGGGTACCGGGGCTTAGTGGCAACTCACTTCGGTAAGTCAGGGGCCCGGCGATGGCGCTGTGGGCGGGCGTGGCCACGACCACTTGCAACCAGTTACTCCAGTTACTCATTTGAGCTACCCATTTATGGGTATGTCTTCAAAGTTACATCCAGACAATGCGCTAAGTCCTTGATTTGACATCGTTTTGAAGATTTCCCGTATTTCTGTGGATAACTTTGTTGATAGCTTGTCTGCGATCATCGCCAAGCCTTGTAAATCAAGGCTTTCCTTAGAATGCCCGGAAAAAAAGCAATTCAAAGTTTCTATATAAATCAACAACTTAGCTGCGCTATGGCTTTGATAGCGCAGTCCGGGTTACAGCCTTGGCAATGTCACACCGCAGCACGAATTTTGTGCATAAGTCGGGTTGGGAGCGCCTGATTCTGTGCTAGCCAGGCCTCGGGAAAACCCTCGGTTTGCCCCATTTTGCAGCGCCGGCAGACCCGTTTTAAGCCCGCGCCGCGCGCATGCTGCGAGAGTGAGCGTGCACTGCGTTGACCAGTACTTCGACGCTTTCGGGTGGGGTGTGCTGGCTGATGCCATGGCCCAGATTGAAAATATGGGTGGGTCCGGTGGTGTTCATGTCGGTATGCGGTGCACCAAAACTGTTTAAAACAGCAACCACTTCGGCCTCAATTTGCGCCGACTGGGCAAACAGCACATTCGGGTCCAGGTTGCCTTGCAGGGCCTTGGCTTGATCACCTTGGTCGTTTTCACCGACCCGCGCCCGCGCCTGGGCCAGGTTGACGGTCCAGTCCAGCCCCAGCACCTCGCAGTCCAGCTGGCCCATGGCTTCCAGCCACTGCCCGCCGCCCTTGGTGAACACCAGGCGCGGAATTTTCACGCCGCCCTGCTCACGCTTGAGCTGGGCCAGCACGCGCGCGGTGTAGGCCAGGCTGAAGGTCTGGAAGGCCGCATCGGCCAGCACACCGCCCCAGCTGTCAAAAATCATCACGGCCTGGGCACCGGCGTCAATCTGCGCATTCAGGTAGGCCGCCACTGCGTCGGCGTTGATGGCCAGCATCGTGTGCATCAGGTCGGGGCGCTGGTAGAGCATGGTCTTGACCAGGCGGTAGTCGTCAGAGCCCGCGCCCTCGACCATGTAGCAGGCCAGCGTCCAGGGGCTGCCCGAAAAGCCGATCAGCGGCACCCGGCCATTGAGGGCCTTGCGAATCGAGGTGACCGCGTCAAACACATAGCGCAGCTTGTTCATGTCAGGCACTTGCAGCCTGGCCACGGCGGCTTCGTCGCGTACCGGCGTGGCAAAGCGCGGGCCTTCGCCCAAGGCGAACGACAGGCCCAGGCCCATGGCGTCGGGCACCGTCAAGATGTCGCTGAACAAAATCGCGGCGTCCAGCGGGTAGCGCTCCAGCGGCTGCAGCGTGACCTCGGTGGCGTAGTCGGTGCTGGTGGCCAGGCCCATGAAACTGCCGGCCCGGGCGCGCGTGGCGCGGTACTCGGGCAAATAACGGCCAGCCTGGCGCATCAGCCAGACGGGGGTGTGGGGCGTCGCCTGGCGCAAGCAGGCGCGCAGGAAGGTGTCGTTTTGAAGAGGGGCAAACATGGCTAGATTGTCTCAGGTGCGGGGGCTCAGGTGTGAAGGAGGGCATCGCCCGGCAAGCGCCGCATTCAGGTCGCCATGACGCCGGCTTGGGGGTGCCTCAGGAGCAAGCGCTCAAGTGCGTTCAAAGCCTCAAATGAGGCGGCAAAGTCGGCGAACAATACCGTGTTGTCGGGCGCGGCGGCCTGGCCCCGCCAGTCGGCGCGAAACTGGTCAAAAATCTCGCCAAAGCTTCTCTGGCCATCGATCAGGCGCAGGATTTGCGGCCCATATTTGCCGGGGTTGACCATGACGGACACGCCGGCGTGCTGGTGCTGGAGCCTGAAAGGCTGGCCACGGTTGCTGCCGAATACCTGTGCCGCCGCCTCACCCGTCAGGGGCTCGTGGAAGAAAAAGGGGATGTACTCGGCGTTGCCGTAGGGCGCGGTGCAGTCGGCGTCTTTTGTCACATACAGCGAGTGGGTGATGATGCTGCCAATCATCAGCTCGGCCATTTCATACTGCTGCCGGCGCGGCATCTTGCGCAGCTCGGCGGCGATGGCGGGTGGTTTGCTGCCCAGCACCATGTGAGGCAAATAGGGCGAGCGGCCGCGCTGCACATCGCTGAACGCCAGGTGCATGCCGTGACCCCCGGGTTCCTGGCCCAGCCAGTCAAACAGCTCACCCACCGAATACGAGCGGTCCTGCGAATGCAGCAGCAGGTCGTAAATGCCCGCATCGCCGGCCTTGTGGTCGTGGTGCAGGTCTTCGCTGCGCACGAACCAGTTGCTGGGCGGCAAACTGGCCAGCAGGTCACGGGTGTTGGCGATCTTGCGCTGCTCGTCGCTCTGCCCACCGTTGACCAGCCGCATCAGCGCCTGCATCTGGTACACGCCGGTGCGGCCCGCCGTGGCATACACCATCAGTCCTATCGCTCCGTCATCTTTCAGCACGCTGCGCAACGCCTTGAAGCCGAGGTCGGGGTCGGCCAGGTGGTGCAGCACACCGCTGCAGTTGATGTAGTCGAAGGGGGCCAGCCCCAGCGTGGGCAGGTTGAGCAGTGAGTCGTGCACCCAGGTGATGTTGGTGAGGCCGCGGATGCGCGCGCGCTCCTGGGCCAGCGCAATGCTGGCCTCGCTCATGTCCAGATGCACGATGGCGGCATTGGTGGCGCGCAGCTGCTCGGCCAGAAAAATCGTGGCGTCTCCCGTTCCGCCGCCGGCTACCAACGCCCTGAAGCCATGTTGAAACGACTGTTTTCCGGCAAAGCAGTAATGGTTGATCATGGGCAGATCTTCCAGCCAGGTCAGCACCAGGCGCTTGCGGTCGTCTTCCGGGTTGCACGGCGGATAGGGCAGGGCCTCGTACTGGTTTCTGACCTCGGGCAAATAGTTGTCTGGCATGAGTGTCTTGAAAAGAAAAAAGGGCCGAACGTTAAAGCGCTAAAGCAACAATGTGAAGCAAGGAATCAAGGCAAAGACTGTATTGTCCCCTGTCCGGCAACGTCCACCGCGCCTTGCATTGCCTCCCGCAGTCGCCCTTCGCCCTCCCGTTTTAGCGTGAACAGGCCCTAGGCACGGCCCGGTTTCAGATTTACCATGACCATCAATCTTTTGCTTGACTCAAAAAAGGGGCGTGGCCATGCGCATGAACGACCAGGAGTACTTTCGCAGCTGCGTCGCCAAAGAGCGGCACCTGGCGCAGTTGCTGGGCCATCAGCACATTGAAGAATGTTATGAAAGCGCTGGCACACTCTGGGACAACGCGCAGGCATTGCCGCGGTGGACGCGTGACTGGCAAGCCTGCGGGCCTTTGCTGACCGAGTACCGGATTGCGCTGACGTACGCCGAGGACACGGAAGAAGCCCCTGGCGGCGTTGTGAACGCCGGCGCCACCACGGTCACGCTCTGCGACCACCCCAATCGCGACCGGGCGGTGATGTACGCCATCGTCAAGGAGGTCATACGCCTGCTGGAGCACCACCATTTGGCCACATCGGAGCAGGCGGCGCCTCTTCACCCGCATCCATAAGTCGTCAATGTTGCAATGTGTATGGGTGCCCTACAGCTGCTTGACGGGGTCCAACCGGCGCCAGACAATTTCGCGATGCTTCCAAGCTTTCTGTCCGGTGCCGAGGCGCCGCGTCGCTGATGGTTGTCGTGGAATTCGCCCCCAGCCTGCGCCGCCATGTGGAGTGCGCGCCGCAGTTGGTTGCGCAAGGCAGCCTGCGCGAGGTGCTGGAGACCGCGCTGAAGGCCGCGCCGGAGCTGGCGCACTATGTGTTTGACGACCAGCGCGCGGTGCGCAAGCATGTGGCCGTGTTCGTGAACCGGCAGATGGTACTGGACCGCATCCATTTGAATCAGCCCTTGATGCCGGGGGATCGCGTGCTGGTCATCCAGGCCCTCACCGGCGGCTGAAATCAGATACACCAGACATCGCAAGGAGTCATCATGCACACACTGCTGGTCGCAAGCCGCAAGGGTTTGTTTGTCATCCGTGGCGAGGGCGCGCGCTGGGATATCGCGTCGCATCACTTTGCCGGCGACCCGGTCAGCCAGGTGCTGGCCGACCCGCGCGACGGCGCTTGGTACGCCGCGCTGCGCATGGGGCATTTCGGCGTCAAGCTGCGCAAGAGCCAGGACCAGGGCGCGACCTGGCAAGAGATGGCCGCTCCCGCCTTCCCGACCAAACCCGAGCAAGGCCCCTGGGCCGATGACACGACACCCTGGAGCGTGGACCTGATCTGGACGCTGGCCGCCGGCGGCGCCAACCAGCCCGGCACGCTGTGGGCCGGCTGCATGCCCGCGGGCCTGTTCAAGTCCGAGGACGGCGGGGCGAGCTGGGAACTGAACACTCCCTTGTGGGAAGAGCCGAAACGCAAGGGCTGGCTTGGCGGCGGCTACGACCACCCGGGCATTCACTCGGTGCTGGTGGACCCGCGCGATGCCCGGCACCTGACCGTGGCCGTCTCGTGCGGTGGCGTCTGGCAAACGCGCGATGGCGGCGCCAGCTGGGCGCTCACGGCGGCCGGCATGCGGGCCGACTACATGCCCGAAGAAGGCGCGCATGACGAAAACATCCAGGACGTGCACCGCATGGTGCAATGCGCGGCCCAGCCCGACGTGCTGTGGGTG
>DASXRN010000154.1:0-6879 GCA_036506595.1 Polaromonas sp.
AATTCCAGGCAAGGGCGTACCATGACTTCGATTCTTTTGAGAGGGCAAGCATGGAAAATGACGACACAATGCGCGGCCGACCGCCGCGCAACGCACACTGGTTCCGCAAGGGCAGTTTCCCCGCGGAGCAACGCAGAATCCGCCGCGCCGCAGCAAAGGATAAGCGCCCATGAACGTCTCCCTTGTTGAGCAACTCAAAGTGGCCGGCCGGCTGGATCGCCTTTTCATAGACGGTGAGTGGGTCCTGCCCGCAGGGCAATCCCGAGCCAGCGTCATCGACCCGTCGACCGAGGAGCCCGTCGCGCAGATCGCGTTGGGAACGGCTGAAGACGTCGCCACGGCGGTGGCCGCGGCCCGCTCCGCCTTCGCGACCTGGTCCGTCAGCTCCGCCGAAAGCCGGGCTGCGCTGCTCGGCCGCGTGCATGCCCTGATCCTCGAGCGGGCAGAATTGTTCGCCCAGGCGATCTCACTGGAGATGGGCGCTGCCATCGGGTTTGCGCGCAGCACACAGGTGCCGGTCGCGGCGGAGCACATCCGCGTGGCCCGGGACAATCTGGCCAGCTATCCGTTTCTCACCCACCGGGGGAACGTGGCCATCATGCGCGAGGCCATCGGCGTGTGCGGCCTGATCACCCCCTGGAACTGGCCGCTCTACCAGATCACCGCCAAGGTTGGCCCCGCCTTGGCGGCGGGATGTACCGTCGTCCTGAAGCCAAGCGAGCTGTCGCCCCTGAGCGCATTGCTCTTTGCGGAGGTGGTGCACGACGCCGGCATCCCGCCGGGCGTGTTCAACCTGGTGAGCGGCAATGGGCCGGAGGTCGGCGCCGCGCTGTCGGCGCATCCGGACGTGGACATGATCTCGATCACCGGCTCGACCAGGGCCGGCGTCCTCGTTGCCCAAACGGCGGCCCCGACGGTGAAGCGCGTGGCCCAGGAACTCGGCGGCAAATCGCCCAACGTCATCCTGCCGGATGCGGACTTTGCACGGGCCGTTGCGGCTGGCGTGGCGGCCGCCTTTCGCAACGTCGGCCAGTCCTGCAGCGCACCGACCCGCATGATCGTGCCGCGCGAACGCCTGCAAGAGGTCGAGCGGCTCGCGTGCGAGGCGGCGTCCAGCATCGTCGTGGGCGACCCGCGTTCGCCGCAGACCACGCACGGCCCGGTGGCCAACCGCGCCCAGTTCAACCGGGTGCAGGAAATGATAGACATCGGCATCGCCGAGGGTGCACGCCTCGTGTGTGGCGGCTCCGGCCGGCCAGAGGGCTTGAGTCGCGGCTTCTACTGCAGGCCGACCATCTTCTCCGCGGTGCATTCCCAAATGCGGATCGCGCAGGAAGAGATCTTCGGGCCGGTGCTTGCGATCATTGCTTACGACAGCGTCCATGAAGCCGTGGAGATCGCCAACGACACGGTCTACGGCCTGGGCGCGCACGTCCAGAGCCAGGACCTCGCCGCGGCGCGCGCGGTCGCGGCGCGGATCCGCTCCGGTCAGGTGCACATCAACTATCCAGCCTGGAGCCCCCATGCCCCCTTTGGCGGATACAAGCGGTCAGGAAACGGCCGCGAATACGGAATAGAAGGCCTGGAGGAATACCTGGAAACCAAGGCGATCCTGGGGTTCGGGCAGGAGCAGCAAGCATGAGCACGGCCCTGATACAAAGAGTGCAGACGCGAAATAACGAGCGAGATCCATCCATGTCCCAGCCGCTGCGCCTCCTCGAGACTTCGCCCAACCCGCCGGCCAGCGCCGACGTCGTCGTGATCGGCGGCGGCATCATCGGTGTCTTCACCGCCTATTACCTGGCCCAGCGCGGGCTTTCCGTCGCCGTGGTCGAAAAGGGCCGAATCGGCGCCGAGCAATCGAGCCGCAACTGGGGCTGGTGCCGCCAGCAGAACCGCGACGCGCGCGAACTGCCCATGGCCACCAAGAGCCTCGAGCTCTGGGAGCAATTTGCCGCCGAGAGTGGCGAAGACACGGGCTTCAAGCGCCACGGCTTGCTGTACCTCAGCGATGACGAAGCCCAGATTGCCGGTTGGGCCCAGTGGCGCGAATTCGCGAAGACCACCGGCGTGACCACGCACATGCTGAGCAGCCGCGAGGCCTCGGAGCGGGGCCAGGCGACTGGCCGCACCTGGAAAGGCGGCGTCTTTTCGCCCAGCGACGGCACGGCCGACCCGGCCAAGGCGGCGCCGGCCGTGGCAGCCGCGCTCATCAAGCTCGGCGGCAGCGTCCACCAGAACTGCGCCGCGCGCGGTATCGAGATGGAGGGCGGCCGGCTCAGCGGCGTCGTGACCGAAGCGGGGACCATCAAGACGCGTACCGCGGTTCTCGCGGGTGGTGCGTGGGCGTCGTCGTTCTGCAACCAGCTCGGCGTGCGGTTTCCGGTCGCCACGATACGCCAATCGATCGTGCGTGTGTCGCCGGTGGAGCAGAGCCTGCCTCATGCCGTGACCAGCCCACGCGTCGCCATCACCCGGCGCCCCGACGGTCATTACGTCCTGGCCATCAGCGGCCGTGGGCGCGCCGACCCCACGCCGCAGCTGCTGCGCTTTGCGCCGCAGTTCATCCCGATGTTCGCCAAGCGCTGGCGCAACGTGTTTCCCGGCGGCCTGGAAGGCATACGCTGGGGTCACGAAACCCGCGCGCGATGGAAGCTGGACGAAGTGACACCGATGGAACGGGCGCGCATCCTCAACCCGAAGCCCGACCCCGCGGGTGTCCGCGAAATCCACCGGCGTGCCCTCGACTTGTTGCCCGCGCTGCGCGAAGCCCGCATCACAAACACCTGGGCGGGCTACATCGACAGCACGCCCGATGGCGTGCCGGGTATCGGAGAAATTCCGCAGGTGCCCGGGTTCATCCTGGCCGCGGGCTTCTCCGGGCACGGTTTCGGCATCGGTCCCGGCGCAGGCCACCTGATCGCCGACCTGGTGTCTGGGGCCAAGCCGATCTTCGATCCCGCGCCTTTCGACCCCGCCCGGTTCAACCAGTCGTCTTGGGGCAAGGTGGCGGATTTCTAGGGCCGGGCCGCGTCGATCACGTTCACACCAATCCCCCTTGGCAAAGGTACTTGGTGTGCATGTATTCATCCAGACCCCAGTGCGACCCCTCGCGGCCGTACCCCGACTCCTTCACCCCGCCAAAGGGCGCTGCCTGCGCGGCGATCGCACCCTCGTTGATGCCGACCATGCCGGTCTCCAGCGCCGCCGCCACGCGCCAGATGCGCTTGACGTCCTGCGAGAAAAAATAACCGGCCAGGCCGTAAGGGGTGTCGTTGGCCTGCGCCATCACCTCGGCTTCATCCGCGAAGCAAAATACCGGCACGACCGGACCGAAGGTTTCTTCGCACGATAGTTCCATCGCACGCGTGGCGCCGATAAGCACCGTGGGCGCGTAGTAGTTGGGGCCGCTGGCAGTCTCGTTGCACACCCGCTGACCACCCACAACCACCTGGGCGCCCTTGGCCACGGCATCGTTCACGTGCCGCTCGATCTTGTCCACCGCGCGGGCGTTGATCATCGGGCCGATCTCTGCCTCTGGCCAGTCCGCCGGCCCAACCCTCAGGGCGCCCACCCGAGCGGCCAGCTTGTCGACGAAACGATCGTGCACGGCGGCGTGGACATAGACGCGGTTCGGGCTCACGCAGGTCTGCCCGCCGTTGCGAAACTTGGCCGCCATCAGTCCTTCGACGGCGGCGTCCACGTCCGCGTCCTCGAAGACGATGAAGGGTGCGTTGCCACCCAGCTCGAGGGACAGCTTCTTCAGCGTGATGGCGGAGTCGCGCGCCAGTAGCTTGCCCACCGGGGTGCTGCCCGTGAAGCTGATCTTGCGCACCCGTGGATCGGCCAGCCACTCGCCCACCACTTGCGGGGTACGTTCGCGCGAAGCCGCCACGATATTGAGAACACCCGGCGGCACGCCGGCTTCCTCGGCCAGCTTGACCAGGGCCAGCGCCGTGAGCGGCGTGTCCTCGGCCGGCTTGGCCAGCACCGTGCAGCCGGCGGCCAGCGCGGGCGCGATCTTGCGCGCGATCATCGCAGCCGGGAAATTCCAGGGCGTGACCACCGCCACGACACCGACCGCTTCCCTCAGCACGATGTACCGCTTGGAGTTCACGGGCGCCGCGATCACTTCGCCGTTGGCACGCACGCCCTCCTCTGCAAACCATTCCACGTAGCCGGCGCTGTAGGCGACCTCGCCGCGCGCCTCGGCCAGCGGCTTGCCCTGCTCGCGCGAGATCAGTTGGGCGAGCGGCTCCACGTCGCGCTCGATCAATGCTTGCCATTTCTTCAGGATGAGGCAGCGTTCGCGTGGCGGACGTGCTTTCCAGGCCGGCAGCGCCAAGGCGGCGGCGTCCGCGGCCAGCCGCGCGTCGGCGGAGGAGCCTTCGCTCACTTGCGCAATCAGGCTGTCGTCGGCCGGATTGCGGACCTCGAAGCAGCGGTCGTCTTGGGCGGGCTGCCAGCAGCCCGAGATGTAGTGCATCGTTTCCATAGTAGAGAGTCCTCAATAAAATCAATGTCGTCTCACGTCTCGCCTTCAAGCATCCAGCGACTCACGCAGTCACTGTGGAGCGCGGTTTCAACCTGGGAGATAGGTTATTCAGCATGTCGCGAACAGTCGCCGCAAGGTCGTATCTCGGTGCCCACCCCCAATCGCGCCGCGCGCAGCTGTCATCGATCGAATCGGGCCACCCGCTGGCGATCGCCTGGCGGAAATCGGGCTCATACGCGATCTCGAAGTCCGGCAGGTGCTTGCGTATCTCCTGCGCGATCTCGCGGGGCGTGAAGCTCACGCCGGCGAGGTTGTAGCTGCCGCGTTCGGTGATGGCCGATCTGGGGGCTTCCATCAACTCCAGGGTTCCGCGCACCGCATCGTCCATGTAGAGCATGGGCAGCGGTTCATCCTCCGCGAGGAAGCAGGTGTAGCGTTCCCCTTTGAGGGCCGCGTGAAAGATGTCGATCGCGTAGTCGGTCGTTCCACCGCCGGGGCTCGCCTTGTAGGAAATGAGTCCCGGATAGCGCAGGCCGCGAACATCCACGCCATGGTTCTCGAAATACCAGCGGCACCAGCCCTCGCCGGCCAGCTTCGAAATGCCGTAGACGGTGCTGGGCTCCATGACCGTGCGCTGAGGCGTGGCATCGGCGGGTGTCGTCGGACCAAAGGCAGCGATGGAGCTCGGCCAGAATACCTTGTCCAGCTTGTGTTGCCGCGCGACCTCCAGGACGTTCAACAGGCTGCCCATGTTGAGTTTCCACGCCCACTCTGGTGCAGTCTCGCCCGTCGCCGACAAGGCTGCCGCGAGATGGTATATCTGGGTAATGCGATGCCTCTCGACTACCTGGGCGAGTTGGCCACCGTCCGTGGCATCCAGCATCTCATAGCGAAGATCGGCGTGTCGGCCCACCTCCAGACGGTCGCTGCCCACCACGTTGTCCGCGCCATAGCGATCCGCAAGCGCGGCCGAGAGTTCGGTGCCCAACTGCCCATTGGCCCCGATGACCAGAATGCGAGGTGATCCGGTCATGCGATCACCTCCAGCTCTTTACCAGCCTGCGCGAAGGCGCTCAATGCGGCGTCAAGCTGGGCGCGGGTATGTTGCGCACTGATCTGAACACGAATGCGAGCTTGCCCCTTGGGCACGACCGGGTAGAAGAATCCTGTCACGTAGACCCCCAGTTCCAGCAACCGGCGGGCCAATCTCTGGGAAAGCTCCGCGTCATAAAGCATCACCGGGATGATCGGGTGTTCACCTGGCTTCATCTCAAAACCGCGTGCCGCGAGTCCGGCGCGGAAGTACCGCGTGTTGTTCTCCAGGCTATCGCGAAGATTCGTGTCTGCTTCCAGCAGGTCGAGCACCTTCAAGGTCGCGCCGACGATCACCGGTGCCAGGCTGTTCGAGAACAGATAGGGCCGCGAGCGCTGGCGCAGCAACTGAACGACCTCTGCCCTAGCGCTCGTGAACCCGCCGGATGCACCGCCGAGCGCCTTGCCGAGGGTGCCCGTGATGATGTCGACCTTGCCGAAGACACCCCGGTATTCATGGGTGCCGCGCCCTCGCTTGCCCAGAAAACCAGTGGCGTGTGAGTCGTCAACGCCCAGCAATGCCCCGAACTCGTCGCAGATATTCCGGATTTCGTCCAGGCGGGCGATGGTCCCGTCCATCGAGAAGACCCCGTCGGTGAACACCAGCTTATACCGGGCTCCCGCTTCATCAGCGGATTTCAGTTGTGCGCGCAGATCCATCACGTCGTTGTGCCGGTAGCGGTAGCGCTTCGCCTTGCACAAGCGGATGCCATCGATGATGGAGGCATGATTGAGCTCGTCGCTAATCACGGCATCGTCGGGCCCGAGCAGTGTCTCGAACAGCCCGCCATTGGCATCGAATGCCGACCCATACAGGATGGTGTCCTCCGTGCCGACAAACTGTGAGAGCCGCACTTCGAGCCTTTTGTGGACATCCTGCGTTCCGCAAATGAACCGGACGGAACTCAGACCGAATCCGCGCGCAGCCAGGGCGCCATGGGCGGCCTCGATCACGCCGGGGTGAGATGACAAGCCCAAATAATTGTTCGCGCAGAGATTGATCACCTCCAGCCCATCGGTGGTTGCGATCTGGCTTCCTTGCGGGGATCGGATCGGGCGTTCAAGCTTGAGCAGGCCGGCGGCCTGTATTTCCTCGAGTTCACCCCTCAGGGAGGCGTAGAAATCTGTGGTGGTTTTCATAGTTCCTTTCTAGAAAATGTCGGCGTCGGCGGCATCGCTCACGCGTTGGCGCAGAACGCTTTCGAAGTGGCTGGGGTCATGAGCTTTCAGAACGGCGGCGTCGCGGGGCATGTGGTAGTCCCAGAGGCGCGACACCCAGAAACGCAAAGCCG
>DASXRN010000155.1:0-10539 GCA_036506595.1 Polaromonas sp.
CGGCGTGTTTGTCAATTCCTCCCAGGCGCGCTCTTCGGCTTCCCCTGCTTGTTTGAGCCTGTCTCGCCACCGCTTGAGTGCCTTTTCGTCGAGACTCCCGTCGGCTGCAGGTTTTTCCAGCTCGGCCACCGCCACCCGGCAGGCCCACCAGCGGTTGGGCATGCTGTGATCGAACAGCTGGCTTAGGCAGTCCAGGCGCAGGGTACGCTCGGCGCCCGGCAGGCATTGCACAAGGCCGCGCAAGGCCCCGGCATGGCCGGGCGTGATCTGCAAGGCCCGTTCGTAGTGGCCCCGCACGTCGGCACGTAACTCGGCGCGCACACTCAGGCGCCTTTGCAGGTCGCCCAGTTCGACCATTTCCTCCGCGTTGTTGCGGCCAGCGCTTGCAGCCAAGGTCTCGGCCCGGGCCCGCACCCGGCCCAGGTAAGCATGGTGCTGTTTCCAGTTGCTGGCGTTGTCCTTGCACCATTGCTTGTCGAAATGCGCGATCCATTTGGCGCTACCAGCGCCCAGCAGCTCCAGCGCAGGCCTGGACGACCAGTTGGGCAAACCCTTGCTCCCATCCAGCGCCTCCAGACGGTCACGCAGCACCGGGTGCGTGTCATCCACGTCGCTGATTCGCCGCAAGGCCTGCCGCAGCGTCTCACGGGCGAAGTCGTCCGGCAGCGGCAAGGCCAGCAGTTTGCGCATGGCCACATAAGGCCCAAGCGGCAGCGCGCTGGCCGAGGCGGCGCTCCAGTGACCAGGCCAAAACTCACTGGCCACCCAGTCCCCTTTGATGGCGATTTCAGTCAACGCGGCGGCGGCAACGTCTTTGCCCAGCAGCTTGCCGGCAATGCGGTCGGCCTCGTATTCGTCCTGACGCGCCAGCGCAAAGGTTTTGGCCGAAAAGCGCGGGAAATACCAGCGCAGAAAGGCCTGTGTCGCTGCCGCCACCGGACCCTCATCGTCGCGCAGGCCATGGTTGAGCTTGGCCCAGCTCAGGCGGGTGCGGTAAATCCAGGCGGCAAAACGGCCGTGGTCGCCGCGCAAGTGGCCGTATTCATGGGCCAATACGGCAAGAAAGCGCGGCCGATCCAGCGCCAGCAGCAAGGGCAAGCCAATATTGAGGTAATTGACGGCACCGCCGAACAAGCCGTAGCGCGGATACTGGCTGATGCTGGCATTGAAGTCCGCGTCCAACAGCACCCGGTGGATAGGCGGGCCCTTGATTTTCTTGCGGATACGCTCCAGCGCTTCGAACAAGGCCGGCGCATCGGCGGGCAGCAGCAGCACGCCTTGTGGCTCGTCAAGCCGGCACCACAGGGCGCGCAAGCTGGTCCAGAGCAGGCCAGCCGCAGCCAGCAGCAACCCGATGTAAAAGCCCTTGAACTGCCCCCGCAGCATCAAGCCGACCGTCCATGCCAGGAGAGTGACGGCCAGCAGCAGGCAGCCAATGACCCAGGCATAGCCCAAGGCCGCGAAGGCCGCCACGCTACGGCGGTATGCCTGGCTGTCTTCGGCGCTGGCGTGTTCGCTCAGTCGCACCAAATGAATGAAATCAGCTCTCTCCACTCGCGCCCCCTCTTTTGGCGACAATCTTAACCATGAGCCACGACCTTCCCCCGCTGATAGAAACCCCGCCCGGCCTGTACCGCCACTACAAGGGCATGCTGTATGAGGTGGTGGGCACGGTGCGCCACAGCGAGAGCCTGGAGCCCATGACCTTGTACCGGGCGCTGTACGGTGAAAAAGGCCTGTGGGTGAGGCCCGCCGCCATGTTCAACGAAGAGGTGGTGATCGACGGCGTGCGGCAGCCGCGCTTCGCCAGGGAAGCGGACTAAGCGCTTCATCGACCGCCGTCGCCGATAATCATGGGTTATGTCTGAAACCACCGAAATCGCCAAACAGGTCAAGCGCCGCCGCACGTTTGCCATCATCTCCCACCCTGACGCGGGTAAAACCACGCTGACCGAGAAGCTGCTGCTGTTTTCGGGCGCGATCCAGATCGCCGGCAGCGTAAAGGCGCGCAAGGCCGCGCGCCATGCCACCAGCGACTGGATGGAGATCGAGAAGCAGCGCGGCATCTCGGTGGCCAGCTCGGTCATGCAGATGGAATACCGCGACTGCGTGATCAACCTGCTCGACACGCCCGGCCACCAGGACTTTTCGGAAGACACCTACCGCGTGCTGACGGCCGTGGACGCGGCGCTGATGGTGATTGACGCGGCTAACGGCGTCGAGCCGCAAACGCGCCGCCTGCTGCAGGTGTGCCGCGCCCGCAACACGCCCATCCTGACCTTTGTCAACAAAATGGACCGCGAGGTGCAGGACCCGATGAGCGTGATGGACGAGATCGAGCGCGAACTCGGCATGGCGGTGGTGCCCTTCACCTGGCCGGTCGGCATGGGCAAGCTGTTTCATGGCGTGTATGACAGGCGCGAAGACCAGATGCGCGTTTTCAGCCCCGGCGAGGACAAGCGCGGCGGCGATGACGAAATTTTGTCGGGCCTGGACAACGCCGAGGCAGCCAAGCGCTTTGGCGCCGAATACCGGCAGGCGCAGGACGAGATTGAGCTGGTCGCCGGCGCCTCGCACGAATTTGACCGGGCCCAGTTCCTGAGCGGCAAGCAGACGCCGATGTTCTTCGGCTCGGCCATCAACAACTTCGGTGTGCGCGAGGTCCTCGATGCACTGGTCGATCTGGCGCCGGCACCGGCCGAGCGCGCCGCGCTGCAGCGCGTGGTGAAACCCGAAGAAAAGAAATTCTCGGGCGTGGTCTTCAAGATCCAGGCCAATATGGACCCGGCCCACCGCGACCGCATTGCATTTTTGCGTGTGGCCAGCGGCGAGTTCACGCGCGGCATGCGCCTCAAAGTCGTGCGCAGCGGCAAGGAGCTGCGACCCAACACCGTGGTCAGCTTCATGAGCCAGCGCCGCGAACTGCTGGACACCGCCTTTGCCGGTGACATCATCGGCATTCCCAACCACGGCGTGCTGCAGCTGGGCGACACGCTGACCGAAGGCGAAGCGCTGCAGTTCACCGGCCTGCCCTTTTTTGCGCCGGAAATGTTCCGCGCCGTCGAAGTGGCCGACCCGCTGCGCAGCAAACAGCTGCGCGCCGGGCTGACCCAGCTCGGTGAAGAAGGGGCGATCCAGGTGTTCCGGCCGATTGCCGGCTCACTGTTGCTGCTGGGCGCCGTCGGCCAGCTGCAGTTTGAAGTGGTGGCGCACCGTCTCGAGCATGAGTACGGCGTGAAAGCCCGCATCATGGGCAGCAACTTCAACCTGGCACGCTGGGTCACCAGCGACGATGCCAACGAGCTGAAAAAATTCATGGATGCCAACTCGCACCGCGTGGCGCTGGATGCTGTCGATGCCCCCACCCTGCTGGTCGATCACAGCGCCACCCTGCGTGCCGTGGAGCAGCAGTGGCCCAAGATCAAGTTCCATGCGCTGCGCGAGCATGCGGGTCTGATGTTTCAGTCAAAAATGTAGTGACTTAGGGCCTCAGCCCAATAAGAAAAGGCGCAAGCAGCTATTGTTTTTATAGCAGCTCGCGCCCTGCACCCGCCTCAAGCCGCCCCCGAAAGCGTGGAGAAATCGTAGCGAGCGGGTCGAAGTCGCATCGAGGACCGGAGCCGTACCAGCGTACGGTGAGGACCGCAGGTGCGAGATCGGCCTGCGCAGTAGATTTATCCGCGCTTTCTCAGTTTGCTTTCAGAAAATCCCCAACTTCCAGCAGGATCAGCTCGTTGTCGTCGGCCTTGTTCGGCTCGCGGCTGCTGGAGAACGGCAGGTTGTTGTCGTTGCCGACCACGATGTGCGTGGCATCAACCACGTCCACGTTCTCGATGGTGAAAAACGGGAAGGTCAGCACGCCGTTATTGAGCGGCTTGCGCGCCAGTTTGGCCGGGTCGGCAATCGCCATCAGGTCGATGTAGCCGATCTTGCGCAGCGCACCGCCCACATTGGCATCGCTGAGTTCCACCTTGTAGACGCGCTTGAATTTGGCGATGTCGTGAAAGCAATCGGTGCGCTTCTGGCCTTCCGGGCAGGCCTTGTCGGCCGTGCCTTCGCCGTTGTCGCGCTCGATGATGAGGCCGGTGTTGCCGTCAATCATGTTGAAGTCGCCAATCGCATGGCTGTTGCTCTCCAGCACATATTTCCAGTGGCGGCCTGTCCAGGTTTCGCTTTTCACATCGAACTCGAGTACGCGCAAATAGTCCTTGTCTCCAAGCTTCTCGTTGGCCTTCGCGGCTGCATCCCACAGCGCGCCTTCCAGCAGGGCGTAGAGCTTGCTGCCGTCCTTGGAAGCGGCCATGCCTTCAAAGCCCTTGGAGCGGCGCACCTGGAAATCCACCGCACCGCCGGGCGCAGCCGGCGTGGTCATGGCCGGGTGGTCGGGCGAGCGCACCACCTTGCCGTCGACCAGCGTCTCGAATACGCCCAGCACCTTGCCCTTGAGGTCGGCCTTGATCAGAAAGGGGCCGAACTCATCGCCAATCCACAAGGCACCGCCGGCAAACTGGAAGCTCTCGGTGTCGAAATCGCTGCCCGTCAGGTAGCGTTGGTTCGTGCCTTCGTGGACGATGCGGAACGGCACTTTTTTATCCGGGTCGTGCAGGAAAATGCTTTCCAGCCGCTTCATCGTGCCGCCCTTGAAGTCGACGCGGTAGCGGTTCAGGTACAGCATGGCATCGGGCGAATTGGCCTTGGCACCAAAGCCGTTGTCCGTGATGATCCAGAAGCTACCATCGGGCATTTTCTTGATGCCCGAGTGCCCCTGCAGCGGCTGGCCCTTGAAGGGCAGGGACACGCCGGTGGGGCGCCCGGCCGACAAGCCTTCGACCGTGCCGACGGACTCCACGCGCTTGCCCGTGGTGAATTTGCCGCTGATCTGCAAGTCTTGCGGCGCATCCTTGGGCGCCGCGATAAACGACTTGGCGGGCATCACCACATGGCCGGCCAGGGTGGCCGGAAAGGCGGTCTGCGCGTACAGCGGTGATGAAGCCATGGCAGCAGCAGCCAGGGCAATGGACAGTGGGCGCGTCAACGCGGGCCGGAAAAGGCCAGATGGAAACATGAGTGCATCCTTTTTTGTAAAGATGCACATCTTGGATACACCTTGTGACGGTGTCATTACATCCAGCGCCCCCCTCTTCCCTCTTGGTTCCCACGCCTGATGCACAGCATGCTTCAGATGAGGAAAGGTCTAGCCATGCGGCGATGGGGTCTGACGCCCGAATCTCTTGCACCAGGCTGGCGACCGGTTCGCCGCGCAGCTGGACGGCGATGACCACGGCATGCACCGCCGGGTCGTCAAGCGCCGCATGCAGCGCACCAGCGCCGGCCTCGCCGTCCGGCGTCGCCGCCGCGCGAAGCAGCTCGCGCAAACGGGCGCTGAGCACCGGGTCCAGCGAGGCGGGCAGGTCCATGCCTTGTTTCCTGTTCAGGCAACCGAAGTCGGGGCCGCTGCGCCGCCAGCGCCGCCGCCAAGAACGGGAGGCGCCGTAACGATCGAGGTCAGGGCGGGCTCGACGGGGCGCAGCCGGTCGAGCGCGGGACGCGGCCGCCGCAGCTCGTCAGACCCGGCAAAGGCCTGCTCCAGCGCCGCGGCCACGCCGAGCACGTGATGGTCCGCGCGGAAGCGGCCGATCAGTTGCAGCCCGAATGGCATGCCGGCGTGGTCGAGTCCACACGGCAGGCTGAGTGCCGGCAAGGTGGTCAGCGTGACCACGTAGGTCAGCGCCAGCCAGCGGTAGTAGTTGCTTTGTGGCTTGCCGTCGACAGCGTCGGCATACAGCGTGGTCCAGGGGAAAGGCGATACCGGCGTGGTCGGTGCGAGGATCAGGTCGTAGCCGGCCATCGCGGCGTTGAAGCGCGCGAGGATGCGCGTTTGTTCCGCCTGCGCCCAGGCACTGTCAAGCAGGCTCATCGCGGCACCGATTTCGAAGTTGGCCCGCGTGTTGGGGCCGAGACTTGCCGGATCGCGTTCGTAGGCATCGCGCGTGCCGGCGACGAAAGCCTCGGCGCGCAGCACGTCGAAACAGCGGTGCACATCGCCCAGCTCGAACTTCACCTCGTCGCAACTGCGGAACAGATGCTTCATCGAGGCGATCTTGCGGCGAAAGACCCCGCGGATCGAGGCGTCGACGTCGCAGGCGCCGAAGTCCTCGGTCCAGCCCACACGCAGGGCCCCGAGGTCCACCACCGGTGGATCCAGGAAACCGGCCGGGTCCACCGGGTAGCTGAGCGGGTCGCCCACGGCGGTGCCGGCCGAAGCCGCCAGTTGCAGGCAGGCGTCGGCGACGCTGCGCCCCATCGGCCCGACCACCGAGATCGGCGTCCAGCCGAGCAGCTTGCGCGAACTCGGCACCAGGCCGGGCGAGGGCCGAAAACCCACCACACCACACAGGGCCGCCGGAATGCGCAGCGACCCCCCGGTGTCGGAGCCCGTGCACACCGGAAGCATGTCGCAGGCCAGCGCCGCCGCCGAGCCACCCGAGGAGCCGCCGGCATTGAGTCTCGGGTCGAAGGGGTTGCCGGTGGCGCCCCAGACCGCGTTGCGGGTGTTCGCGCCGGCACCCAGCTCGGGCACGTTGGTCTTTCCGACCACGATCGCGCCGGCTGCGCGCAGCCGCGCCACGAGCACGTTGTCGACCGTGGGCACATGGTCGCGGTACAGCGGCGAGCCCAGGGTGGTGAGCAGGCCTTCCGTCGCCTCCAGGTCTTTCACGCCCATCGGCAGGCCGTGCAGCAGGCCCAGCGGGCGACCTTCGCGCACGGCGCGTTCGGCGGCCCGGGCCTCGCTGCGTGCTCGTTCGAAGCAGGTGGCCGTGACGGCGTTGACGAAGGGGTTCACCGCCTCGATGCGTGCGATGCAGGCTTCGAGCAGCTCGACCGGCGAGATCTGCCTGGTCCCGATCAGTCGCCTCAGTTCGACGGCAGTTCGGGACACCAGGTCGTCATCAGCCTCCATGTTCATTCCGCCCGGATGTTCGCGCGCTGCGCCACGGCGCGCATGCGCGGCAGCTCGTCTTCGATCCGCGCCGCCACGGCGGCAGCGGGCTCGTACGCGGGCTGCAGTCCATTGGCGATGAGCTTGTCGCGGATCTCGGCGTCGGCCATGGTTGCGGCCAGTGCCTTTTGCAACCTGGCCTTCGCATCGACTGGCAGGCCACGCGGCGCGACGACCGCCAGCCAGGAGTCGGCGGAAAAACCCGGGAAGCCGCTTTCCGCCACCGTCGGCACGTCGGGCAGCTGCGTAGCGCGCGTGGCGCCCGTGACGGCGATGGCCTTGACGTTGCCCGCCTTCAGATGAGGCAGCGACGCGGCCACGGTGTCGACCGTGAAAGGGATCTGGCCGCCGATCAGGTCGCTCATGGCCGGCGCACTGCCCTTGTAGGGGACGTGCAGCAGCTTGATGCCGATGGCGCTCCACATCAGCTCACCCGCAAAGTGGCCCGTCGTGCCGCTGCCAAAGGAGCCATAGACATACTTGTCCGGCGTGCCGCGCACGGCGGCTATCAGCTGCTTGAGGTTGCTGACCGGCACGTCGCGGTTGGCAATCAGGATCAGAGGGACGCGCGCGGCAAGGCCGATGGGCTCGAAGCTCTTGACCGGGTCATAGGGCAGCCTGGGGTTGAGCGCCGGGTTCACGGTGAAGGTGGAACCCGAGCTGATCAGCAGCGTGTAGCCATCGGCCGGTGCTTTGGCGACAAAGGCGGCGCCGATGACGGTGCCGGCACCGGCCCTGTTCTCGACCACCACAGGCTGGCCCAGGTGCTCGCCCAGCTTCTTGCCGACAAGCCGACCGACGATGTCGGTCGCCCCGCCAGGTGGAAAGGGAATGACCAGCTGGATCGGCTTTGACGGATAGCTTTGTGCGCGGGCATCGCTCCACGGCGCCAGCCCGGCCAGGACTGCCGCGAAGATGGCAAGGCTTGTCGCCAGGTTTGCGAGTTTCAGTTTCATCATGTTGTCCACCGTATCAATGGCGGCCCGAGGGCCGCGGTTGGCATGCGCGTAGGCCTCGCTGCAACAGCGAATCCTCGCTCCAGGATGAGCACGTCTCCTCAACGGCTTATCGGCAGCGACGTGGGCTCAACACCCGCTGCCCGGAGACCGTGCGGGGCGCACGGTCTCCGAGGCTCTCCCGGTCATCAGATCGCGAATCGCAGACCGGTGTGGTTCCCCCTGCTGAACCCCTTCCTCGCACCTGGGCAGGGGTCAGCCGTTGCGGAACAGGAAGCTGTAGGCATTGAGCGCAGGCACACCGCCCAGGTGGGCATACAGCACCCGGGACCCCTCGGGGAACTCGCCGCGGCGCACCATGTCGATCATGCCGTGCATGGACTTGCCCTCGTAGACCGGGTCGGTCAGCATGCCCTCCTGCCGGGCGCACAGGCGAATGGCTTCCAGCGTGCCTTCGTTCGGCAGGCCGTACTCGGGCCCGCCGTAGCGCGTGTCGAGCACCACGTCTTTCGCGGTGATGTCGCGATCCAGCTCGACCAGCCCGGCGGTGTTCTTTGCGATGCGCAGGATTTGCGCCTTGGTCTTCTCAGGCTTGGCAGAGGCGTCGATGCCGATCACGCGGTCGGCACGGCCGTCGGCGGCAAAACCAACCACCATGCCGGCCTGCGTGCTGCCGGTGACCGAGCAGACGACGATGTAGTCGAATTTGAAACCCAGCTCGGCCTCCTGCGCCCGCACTTCCTCGGCAAAGCCGACAAAGCCCAGGCCGCCATAAGGATGTTCGGAGCAGCCAGCCGGAATGGGGAAAGGCTTGCCACCGGCTTTGCGCACGTCGTCCATGGCCTGCTCCCAACTCGGACGGATGCCGATGTCAAAACCTGCCGCATCCAGGCGCACGTCGGCGCCCAGGATGCGTGACATCTCGATGTTGCCGACGCGGTCGTACACGGCGTCGGAATAGTTCACCCAGTTCTCCTGCACCAGCACGCACTTCATGCCCAGGTGCGCAGCCACCGCCGCCACCTGGCGTGTCTGGTTGGACTGGATGCCGCCTATGGAGACCAGCGTGTCGCAGCCTTGCGCCAGCGCCTCGGGGATCAGGTACTCCAGCTTGCGGGTCTTGTTGCCGCCAAAGGCCAGGCCGCTGTTGCAGTCCTCGCGCTTGGCGTACAGCTCGACCTTGCCACCCAGGTGGGCGCTCAGGCGCTTGAGCGGCTGGATGGGCGTGGGGCCGAAGGTCAGCGAATGTCTGGGAAACTTTTTGAGGTTGAGCGTGAGTTCCATGGTCGTGGCTCCGGTGAAAGCCCCCATTGCGTGGACTGTGATGGCCGCAAAAAAGGAGGGCATGGTTGGCTGAAATATGTTGCGCAGTCGTGATCAAATCGTAGCCAAACCCATCAGGAATTAATTGCAAACTCTCAGGATGAAACACCCTCCGATAATCTATTTTTCGAAATTTTGAGAAATTCATTTCGATATTTTTAAAATCAACGCAATATTTGGCCAATACACCAATGGAAATCACACTCGACCGGATCGACCGCAAGCTGCTGAAGCTGCTGCAGCAGGACGCCTCCCTGCCCAACATCGAGCTGGCCGAAAAAACCAACCTCAGCCCGCCCGCCTGCTCGCGCCGCATTGCCAAGCTCAGGGAACTGGGGCTGATCCGCAAAACCGTGGCGCTGGTGAACCCGCGGGCGCTGGGCTACAACGGCCTGGTCATCATCGGCGTGGTGCTGGACCGCTCGACCACCGACTCCTTTGCCGCCTTTGAGAAAGCCGTGGCCGGCCTGACGGGCTGCCTGGAAGTGCAACTGGTGACCGGCGAATTTGACTACTTCGTCAAGCTGCGCATCCAGAGCATCGACTCCTTCAACGAGCTGCACGCGGCCCAGCTGATAGGCTTGCCGGGTGTGAGACAGATTCGCACCTTTGTGTGTTTGAAAGAGGTGTTTGAGACTACGGCGATTCCTGTTTGAGTTCAATGGAGTCGGATATCGGCAGCTATTGAATTGATAGCGGACTGGCTTTGCTGAGAATTGCTGGCCGGGGGTAGCCCGGCGGCTAGTAACTTTCTTTTGCTTCGCCAAAAGAAAGTCACCAAAGAAAAGGCGACCCGCAGTCTGGGTCCCTTCGCTGCGCTACGGGCAACCTGCGCTGCTCGACTCCAGCGGGGGCCGCAGAACTCGCTTCGCTCAAACAACTGCGGCCCTGATCCCGCCTACGTCTGCGCTGCTCGGCCCAGCCAGGACGGGTTGGGAGAGCAAAAAAATACCAATACAAACAAGGACACGCCACGGCGTGTCCTTGGGGTTTTGGGGTTTGGCATTGGGGTTCCTTGTCTTCACCCCCTTGTATGCGCCGAGGAGCGGAAGTCCAGACGGATCAGGGCTCGCGATTGTCTGAGCCGCAGGCGAGTTCGAGCGAGACCCCGGCTGAACCGAGCACCGCAGGGTGCCCGTAGCGCAGCGAAGGGTCGCAGACAGCAGGGTCGCCTTTCTTTTCGTTAGGTTTGGTGTTTGCGTAACTTCGCTGCGCGAAGTGAGCAAACCCCGCGCGCGTAGCGCGCCTTTGGCGAACAAA
>DASXRN010000156.1:0-8143 GCA_036506595.1 Polaromonas sp.
TGGCTCTAAACGATCGGGCAAATCCGGATGGCTTGGGGACTCGCGTACAGCGGCAATGCGCTGGACAAAACGCGGCTGCCGGCCCTGTGGATCCTCCTGAAAGCCGTCCTCGAACGCCACCACCCTGAGGCCGCGGCAGACCTCCAGCAATTCGCCGGTGCGCAGCAAAAAGTCGGGCCGGGAGGGCTTGCCGACGGTTTCGTTGCCTTGGGTAAAAGTTTCGTAAATCAGCACCGCGCCGGGCGCCAGGCTGGCCAGCAGTGTTGGCAGTAGCGGTCGCCAGAGGTAGTTGGTGACGACCACCGCATCAAACTGCCGGCCCGCAAAAGGCCAGGGGCCGTTCTCGATGTCGGCCACCACGGTTTCGCAGGCCTGCGCCGGAATTGCTATGGAATCGATAGCTGCTTGCGCCCGGTCTACAAGGACTAGAGGGTGATTTCGCTGATAAAACCAGCGCGCGTGGCGGCCCTGACCACAGGCCACGTCCAGCACCGTTCCGTTCGCTGGGACCAGGTGCGACCAGCGCCGCACCCAGGCGGAGGGCGGCTCCATGCCGTGCGATAGCGGTTCTTTTAGCGCTTCTTTCAATGTGGCCTCACTTCGTCTTTCAGGGCGGCCAGCGCCATGGCTTCAACCCGGCCTGGTGCCATTAGCTTGAGCCAGCGGCCCAGCCTGCCCTTGGCCGTCATGACGACCTCGCGCTCCCGGCGTTCCATGCCCTGCAAAATCAGCCGGGCGCACTCCTCAACGCTCATGGCATCGTCTTCCTTCAGGCCGCTGGCGCCCGCGGCGACACCGGCCGCGTTGAAACCACGGTAACGGATCTGGGTCGCCACCACGCCGGGGTAGGCCGTGGTCACGCTGACGCCGGCGGCCTTTAGTTCTGCGCGCAGGGCCTCAAAAAAACCGGTCATGGCAAATTTGGTGGCACTGTAGGCGGTGCGGCCCGGCACGCCAATCAGCCCGGCCAGGCTGGACACCGCCACGATGCTGCCGCGGCTTTGCTTTAAATAGGGCAGGGCGGCATGGGTGCACCAGACGCTGCCCCACAGGTTGATGCGCATCAGTTGCTCATACCAGGCCAGATCCTCGGCCTTGACGTCGTCAAACAAGGCCTGCGCCGACATGCCGGCGTTGTTGATGAGGGCGTCGATGCGGCCGAAACTGCCGATGGCACTGGCCACCAGCTGACGGCATTCGGCCTCTTGCGAAACGTCGGTTTTGACGACCAGCGTTTGCGCGCCGTGGGCCGCGCATTGCACAGCGACTTGCGTGAGCAGGGCTTCGTTGCGTGCGGCCAGCACCAGGGCCACGCCAGCACCCTGCTTTTGCGCCAACTGCCGCGCCATTTCGGCGCCTATGCCGTCGGAGGCGCCTGTAATTACTATTGTTTTCATAGCTGCTTATGCCCGTAGTTATTGGGCTAAAGGCCGAAATGACCCGAGAATCGGCCCGAAGGACCTAAAAACACGCCCAAACCTGATTGGCGAGTGTGAACAGGAAATCCGGCCGCGTGTAGAGGGCAAACACCGCCAGCGATGCGGTGATCGCGAGCAGCCAGAGCGCGATTCTTGTCGCCAATTCAGGCTCCTTGCAGCAGTTTTCCGGGGCGGCTGCGGTAAATCGGGGCTTCGCGCACCGGCAGGTTCACCAGCGCCGCAAACACGCCCAGCGCAATCGCGAGGTACCAGACAATGTCGTAGCTGCCGCTGCGGTCGTACAAATAACCGCCCAGCCAGACTCCCATGAAGGAGCCGATCTGGTGGCTGAAGAAAACAAAGCCGCCCAGCATCGACAGGTGCTGGATACCGAAGATTTGCGCCACCACGGCATTGGTGGGCGGAATGGTGGACAGCCACAGGAGGCCCATCAGGCTGGCAAAAATATAGACGCTGGCCGGACTGATCGGCGCGGCCAGAAACACGGCAATGACGACGGCACGCGACAAGTAAATCGTCGCCAGAATCTTTCTTTTGGCGATTCGCTGACCCAGCGCCCCGGCGGCGTAGGTGCCAAACACATTGAAAAGGCCAATCAAGGCCAGCGCGTAGCTGGCCACCTGGGGCGACAGGCCCTTGTCTTTGAGGTAGCTGGGCATGTGCACGCCAATAAACACCACCTGAAAACCGCAGACAAAATAGCCCGCCATCAGCAGCTGAAAACTCGGGTATTTAAAGGCTTCGCGCAGCGCTTGCCCAATGCTTTGCTCGCGCCTGGCTGGTTGCCCACCGGCAAAGCTCTTTTCACGCAGGCCCAGCGCCAGCGGTGCCATCAGCAGCACGGCGGCACTCAGCACCAGCAGCGCTTCTTTCCAGCCCAGGCCGTTGATCAAAAAGCCTTCGACCGGCACCATCAGAAACTGGCCAAACGAGCCCGCTGCCGCCGCCACGCCCATGGCCCACGAGCGTTTGTCGGCCGAAATATGGCGCCCGATCACGCCGTAAATCACCGCATAGGTGGTGCCCGCTTGCGCCGCACCAATCAGCACCCCGGTGGTCAGAGTGAACAGCAGGCCGGTGGGCGATAGCGCCATGCCCAGCAGGCCCAGCGCGTAAAGCAAGGCGCCGACGACGATGACGCGGAAAGCGCCAAAACGGTCCGCCGCCATGCCGGCAAAAATGCCGAAAACGCCCCAGGCCAGGTTTTGCACGGCCAGGGCAAAGGCAAAGGTTTCGCGCGTCCAGCCTTGTGCCTGGGTAATGGGCTGCAGCCAGAGCCCGAAGCCGTGGCGTATGCCCATGGACAGCGTCACAATGGCTGCGCCGCAGGCCAGTAGCTGGAGCATGGACAGGGTTTTAGCGGGGGAAAGTGTGTTGGAAGACATCTGCTGACTGTAACGATTCTGCGTTTTGTCTGCTGCCGGCCGGCTTGCGGTCCGGCGTTGGAAATTGGTTTTTGCTGTATATTCATCCAGCTACTTGGCTTGCCCCGTCTACAATCGCGCCAACTATCTGATCTGCCATGGCTGTTACACAACCCCCTGAATACTCCGAAAGCTCGATCCGCGTGCTCAAGGGCCTGGAGCCCGTCAAGCAACGGCCGGGCATGTACACGCGCACCGACAACCCCCTGCACATCATCCAGGAAGTGCTGGACAACTCGGCCGACGAAGCGCTGGCCGGGCACGGCAAGAAAATCAAGGTCATCCTGCACGGCGATGGCTCGGTGACGGTGGAAGACGATGGCCGCGGCATTCCGTTTGGCCTGCACCCGGAAGAAAAAGCGCCTGTGGTCGAACTGGTGTTCACCCGCCTGCACGCGGGCGGCAAGTTTGATAAGGGCAAGGGCGGCGCCTACAGCTTTTCGGGCGGCCTGCACGGCGTCGGCGTCAGTGTGACCAACGCGCTGTCAAAACGCCTTGAAGTCACTTCTTACCGCGAAGGCATGGTGGCCAGGCTGGTGTTTTCGGGCGGCGATGTCATCGAACAACTGGAGGTGCGCAAAGCCGGTGAGGGCGACCGCAACGGAACAGGGGAGTTCTCCCGGGACCGGAAGACGGGTACTTCGGTGCGCGCCTGGCCGGACGCCAAGTATTTTGAGTCTGCCGCCTTGCCCATGCCCGAGCTGACGCATCTGCTGCGCAGCAAGGCTGTGCTGATGCCGGGCGTGACGGTAACACTCACAACGGAGAAGACCAAAGAAACCCAAACCTGGGCCTACAAGGGCGGCTTGCGCGACTATTTGATGCAAACCCTCACCGCCGACCCGGTGATCCCGATGTTTGAGGGCGAGGGTTTTGCCGACGCCGCGCATGACAGCTTTGCCGAAGGCGAGGGCGCCAGCTGGTGCGTGGCCTTTACAGAAGACGGCCAGCCGGTGCGCGAGAGTTACGTCAATTTGATCCCCACCAGCGCCGGCGGCACCCACGAAAGCGGCCTGCGCGATGGCCTGTTCAATGCCGTCAAGAGCTTTATCGAGCTGCACTCGCTCTTGCCCAAAGGCGTGAAGCTGCTGCCCGAAGACGTGTTTGCCCGCGCCAGCTATGTGCTCAGTGCCAAGGTGCTGGACCCGCAGTTTCAGGGCCAGATCAAGGAGCGCCTGAACTCGCGTGACGCGGTGCGGCTGGTGTCCAGCTATGTGCGCCCGGCGCTGGAGCTGTGGCTGAACCAGCATGTGGACTATGGCAAAAAACTGGCCGAGCTCGCCATCAAGGCCGCGCAAAGTCGCCAAAAGGCCGGCCAGAAGGTTGAAAAGCGCAAGGGCTCGGGTGTGGCCGTGTTGCCGGGCAAGCTGACCGACTGTGAAAGCCGGGACTTGGCGCACAACGAGGTGTTTCTGGTCGAGGGCGATTCGGCCGGCGGCAGCGCCAAGATGGGCCGCGACAAAGAGAGCCAGGCGATCCTGCCACTGCGCGGCAAGGTGCTCAATACCTGGGAGGTCGAGCGCGACCGCCTGTTTGCCAACACCGAAATCCACGATATCGCAGTCGCCCTTGGCGTCGATCCGCACGGCCCGAACGACACGCCTGACCTGAGCGGCCTGCGCTATGGCAAGGTCTGCATCCTGAGCGACGCCGACGTCGACGGCTCGCATATCCAGGTGCTGCTTTTGACCCTGTTTTTCCGCCACTTTCCCAAATTGATCGAAGCTGGTAATGTGTATGTGGCGCGCCCGCCGCTGTTCCGGGTGGACGCGCCGGCCCGTGGCAAGAAGCCGGCCTCCAAGGTCTATGCCCTTGATGAGGGCGAGCTGACCGCCATACTGGACAAGTTGCGCAAGGACGGTGTGCGCGAAAACGCCTGGAGCATCAGCCGCTTCAAGGGCCTGGGCGAAATGAATGCCGAACAGTTGTGGGAAACCACCCTCAATCCGGACACCCGTCGCCTGTTGCCGGTGCAATTGGGCAATCTGGACTTTCTACAAACCGAAAGCCTGATCACCAAATTGATGGGCAAAGGCGAAGCGGCGGCGCGGCGCGAGCTGATGGAGTTGCACGGCGATGCCGTGGAAATTGATATTTGATGAATCCTTGCGCGAAACTGTTGACGGTTGAGTGGTCGCGGCTCCACAGGCGGGCGGCCGCACTGTGTTTGCCCCTGTTGGTCGCTTTGCTCGCAGCTTTGCAGGCCACGCCCGTCCGCGCGGATATTTGGGGTTATGTCGATTCCCAGAGCATCACCCATTTTGCGGCGGAGCGGCTGGACGAGCGCTACGAGCTGTTTTTTCGGGACAGGGAGAGCTTCGACAGTGCGAATTTCGGTGGACGGCGTACAGGCGAAAATGCCTCTGCGGCGGCCGGTGTGGCCGGTGCGCCGCCCAAATTGCTGGCGTATTTTGAGGTGTCGCCTAATTACAGGGCCGTCAAGCATTTGTTGCGCGAGGCCTCGGTGACGCACGGCATTGACTACGAGCTGCTGCAAGCCCTGATTGCTACCGAGTCCGGCTTTAACGCCCAGGCTGTTTCACCCAAGGGTGCCGTGGGTTTGATGCAGCTGATTCCGCCGACGGCAGAGCGCTATGGCGTGAAGGCCGACAAGAATTCTCCCATCCAGAAAAAGCTCACAGACCCCAAAACCAACATCAAGGCTGGCTC
Source organism: Polaromonas sp. (assembly GCA_036506595.1). Classification (GTDB taxonomy): domain Bacteria; phylum Pseudomonadota; class Gammaproteobacteria; order Burkholderiales; family Burkholderiaceae_C; genus Polaromonas. The sequence continues at coordinate 5,534 of DASXRN010000156.1, forward strand.
CAGCTACTTGCGGGATTTGATCAAAATGTTCCCGGGCCAGCTTGAGCTGGCCCTTGCCGCCTACAACGCCGGCGAAGGCGCTGTGCAGCGGGCCGGCAACAAGATTCCCAATTACCCGGAAACCAAAAATTACGTCAAAACCGTGATGCAACTTTACGGTCACCTCAAGCCGCCCGGCATGACGTCCGCTGCAGGCCGGGTGCGCATGGAAATGATGGGTGGCACAGCCCAGGGCCGCAACAACATGGTGCCCATTGCTGTCTCAGAACGCGCCCAGCCCGAGCCTGTTCATTTGCTGGACTGAGTGCCTGCCCTGTTCGACCGGACGTTTTGCGCGCCGGACCTTCTTAAATTGTTTTGCAGTTTGAATGCCTCATGGATGACCTTTTCACCCCCAGCGCCCAACCCACAAGCCCCGAACCTGCCGACCAGGATTGCCTGGCTGCCTACGCCCAGCGCGCCTACCTTGAATACGCGCTGAGCGTGGTCAAGGGCAGGGCGCTGCCCGATGTGTGCGATGGCCAGAAGCCGGTGCAGCGGCGCATTTTGTACAGCATGGCGCGCATGGGACTGGGCTTTGGCGGCGCCAACGGCAACAGCGGCGCCAAGCCGGTTAAAAGCGCGCGTGTCGTCGGCGACGTGCTCGGCAAATACCACCCGCACGGCGACCAGGCGGCTTACGACGCGATGGTGCGCATGGCGCAGGACTTCAGCCAGCGCTACCCGCTGGTCGACGGCCAGGGCAATTTCGGTTCGCGGGACGGCGACGGCGCGGCGGCCATGCGTTATACCGAGGCTCGGCTGGCGCGCATCACCAGCCTGTTGCTCGACGAACTCGACGAAGGCACGGTCGACTTTGTGCCGAATTACGATGGCTCGTTTGAAGAGCCGCGCCAGTTGCCGGCACGTTTGCCCTTTACCCTGCTCAATGGCGCCAGCGGCATTGCCGTGGGCCTGGCCACCGAAATCCCCAGCCACAACCTGCGCGAGATCGCTGACGCTTGCGTGGCGTTGATCAAGACGCCCAAGCTCAGCGATGACGAGCTGTACACCTTGATCGCCGGGCCCGACTACCCCGGCGGCGGACAAATTATTTCAACGCCGGCCGACATTGCGGCGGCCTACAGCAGCGGCCGGGGCTCGCTCAAGGTGCGTGCCCGCTGGAAGATTGAAGACCTAGCACGCGGCCAGTGGCAACTGGTGGTGCAGGAGTTGCCGCCCGGCGTCAGCAGCCAGAAGGTGCTGGAAGAAATTGAAGAGCTGACCAACCCGAAAATCAAGACTGGCAAAAAGGCGCTGAGCCAGGACCAGCTGCAGCTCAAGCAGACTGTGCTGTCCGTGCTCGACGTGGTGCGCGACGAATCGAGCAAGGATGCGGCCGTACGCCTGGTGTTTGAGCCCAAAACCAGCAGGATCGAACAGTCCGAACTGATCAACACCCTGCTGGCGCACACCAGCCTGGAAAGCTCCTCCTCCATCAACCTGACCATGGTCGGGCTCGATGGCCGCCCCACGCAAAAGTCGCTGCGGCAAATGCTGCTGGAGTGGATTGAGTTTCGCCAGACCACCGTGCAGCGGCGATCGCAGCACCGGCTTGACAAGGTGCTGGACCGCATTCACATCCTCGAAGGGCGGCGGCTGGTGCTGCTCAATATTGATGAAGTGATTGCCATCATTCGCCAGTCCGACGAGCCGAAAGCCGCATTGATAGCGCGTTTTGCTTTAAGCGACCGGCAGGCCGAAGATATTCTGGAGATTCGCCTGCGCCAGCTGGCGCGGCTCGAAGCCATCAAGATCGAGCAGGAGCTGAAAAGCCTGCGCGAAGAGCAGGGCAGGCTCGAAGAGATTTTGGGCAGCCCGGCAGCGCTGCGCAGGCTGCTGATCAAGGAAATTGAGCTTGATGCCAAGCAGTTTGCCGATGCGCGCCGCACGCTGATCCAGGCCGAGAAAAAAGCCATGCTCGAAGTCAAGGTGCTGGATGAGCCGGTCACCGTGGTGGTCAGCGCCAAGGGCTGGGTGCGTGCCCGCACCGGCCATGGCCACGATGCGGCCAGTTTTGCCTTCAAGGCCGGCGACGGGCTATACGGCACTTTTGAATGCCGCACGGTGGATACCTTGCTGGCGTTTGGCTCGCGCGGCCGTGTGTATTCCGTGCCGGTGGCCTCGCTGCCCGGTGCGCGCGGCGATGGCCAGCCGCTGACGACAATGATCGATCTGGAATCAGGCACGCAATTGGTGCATTACTTTGCCGGCCCGGCCAGCGCCACCCTGCTGCTGAGCGGCAGCGGCGCCTATGGCTTCCTCGCCACAGTGGAAAACATGATCTCACGCCAGCGGGCCGGCAAGGTGTTCATCAGCTGCGCCGACGGCGAAACGGTGTGCCGGCCTTCGCATGTGTCGGGCAGCAGCGGTGCCGTGCCGCTGAACCCCGCCACGCATGTGGCCTGCGCTTCCACCGGTGGCCGCATTCTCACGTTTGAAATTACCGAGCTCAAACTTCAGGCGGCTGGTGGGCGCGGTTTACTGCTGCTGGACCTGGAGGCCAAAGACACGCTGGCCGGTGCGGCTGCCTACACCCGCAGCGTGAAGATTGAGGGCATTGGGCGCGGT
>DASXRN010000157.1:0-7591 GCA_036506595.1 Polaromonas sp.
GTCAATCAGTCGAGGTTCTCCTGTTGCCTGTTCAATGGCTTGAAGGAAGATCCGCTTGCCATCAGTCAGGAAGTTGCGGTTTGTCAGTGGATAGTCCGCACCGAAGTTACGAGCTGCAGCGTCAACAGTTGCTCGAATGACTTTGAGGTCGACGCCATGACGTACGAAGGCCGCCACCATTCGGAGTTCAAGTAGGTCGCGGAAACCAATGACCTCATCGGGAAGCCCTTCGTCTCTGAGTTGGGTTTTCCACAACGGGTCGGAACGAACGTTTTCCCCCTTGTACTTGCGCGAATATCCCTGAATCCAGCGTCGGATCGCACGAGGCTCCGCATCCACCAGCCTTGCGGCTTGGCGGAGTGGGTAAATGCCGGTGCCAATGATGTTCATGCGTCGTTTTCGTGAGCGTCAACGAGTGTACGCCAATGATGTTCCATCAGCGGTACCCCGACAGACCCGTGTCTTACGTCTGTGGCAATGAAGCTCAGAGCTTGAAGTCGTAGTCCACAGTCATCGGTGCGTGGTCAGAAAAACGCTGGTCCTTGTAGATATGCTCGTGGCGGGACAGCGCGGCAAAAGCCGGTGTCGCCAAATGGTAGTCGAGCCGCCAGCCCACGTTCTTGGCATAGGCCTGGCCGCGGTTGCTCCACCAGGTGTAGGCGGCGTCGGTGGTGGTGGGCTGCAGCTTGCGGTAGACATCGACCATGCCGCCGCCGCGCACTGACGCGTCGCTGCGCTGGGTCAGTTCATCGGCCGCCTCATTGGCCAGCTCGGCATCGCGCAACAACTCGGTCATCCAGGCACGTTCTTCGGGCAAAAAGCCGCTGTTCTTTTTATTGCCCTTGAAGTTTTTCAGATCGATCTCCTGGTGGGCAATATTCACATCGCCGCACAGCACGAAGTCGCGCGTTTGCTTCAGCGCCGCCAGGTAGGGGTAAAACTCGGCCAGAAAGCGGAACTTGGCGGCCTGGCGTTCTTCACCGGAGGAGCCGCTGGGGAAATAGCAGCTGATGATGGACAGCTTGGGGCAATGCTTGCGGCCGGGCCGGTCAAAGCGCAGCTCCACATAGCGGCCCTCCGCGTCAAACTCCGTCGAGCCATAGCCCACGATCACGTCGCTCGGCTCATGCTTGGTGTACACCGCCACGCCGGAATAGCCTTTTTTCTCGGCAAAATGAAAATGCCCCTTGAGCCCGGCGATTTCCTCAAATTTGCCGCTCACGTCGGCGGCCTGCGCCTTGAGTTCCTGTACGCAAATACAATCCGGCATGGACTGTGCAACCCAGTCTTCAAGGCCTTTGCTGGCGGCGGAACGGATGCCGTTGAGGTTGAGGCTGGTTAATTTGAACAAGGACATCTCCAATGAGCACCCCAACGCCTATGCCAGGGCAAACAGACAACAAGGGCGGGGCCGTCTCCGCAGACGCGGCGCTGGCCCAGGAATTCGTGCAGTTTGCCGTCGAATCGGGCGTGCTGCGTTTTGGCGAATTCAAGACCAAGGCCGGGCGCATGAGCCCCTATTTTTTCAATGCCGGCCTGTTTGACGACGGGGCCAAGCTGGGCCGGCTCGCGCAATTCTATGCGCGGTTGCTGGTCGCCGAAGAGCAGCGCAGCGGGCTGCAGTTTGACATGATCTTCGGCCCCGCCTACAAAGGCATTCCGCTGGCCGCCGCGGTCGCCATTGAACTGGCACGGCTGGGGCGCAACCTGCCCTTTGCCTACAACCGCAAGGAAGCCAAGGACCACGGCGAGGGCGGCACGCTGGTGGGTGCGCCGGTCAAGGGCCGGGTGCTGATTGTCGACGACGTGATGTCGGCCGGCACGGCGGCGCGCGAGTCGATTGCCATCATCCGGGCGGCCGGTGCGACCCCCCATGCGGTGGCCATCGCGCTGGACCGGCAGGAAAAAGCCACCGAAAACGGGGTGGATGTGAGCTACAGCGCTGTGCAATATGTCACCCGGCAGCTGGGCCTGCAAGTTTGTGCGATTGCACGCCTGACCGACTTGCTGCACTATCTGTCTACGCAAAGCAGTGCGTCGGCCGCAGATGCCGCCGGTGCCCTGGCTTTAAAAACGCACTACCAGTCTGTGCTGGCTTACCGCGAACGCTACGGCGTGGATTGAGGAATCGAATTGCTCTTGCAAACAGCGTTTACCGTGGGTTGGGTGTTGGCGGCGGGCCTTGGCGGCGGCGATGCCGCAGCGCAGGGCATCTACACCTGCGTCGATGCCAAGGGCCGCAAGATCACGGCCGACCGCCCTATTGCCGAATGCATGGACCGCACCCAGCAGGAGCTCACACGCTCCGGCCTCGTCAAGCGCCAGGTGGGGCCCTCGCTCACGGCACAGGAGCGGGCCGAGCAAGAGCAGAAAGACAAACTGGCCGCAGAGCAGCGCGCCCGCGAGGCCGAAGAAAAGCGCCGCGACCGGGCCCTGCTGCTGCGCTATCCCAGCCGGGCTGTGCACGACCAGGAGCGCACCACGGCGCTCAATCAGGTCGATGAAGTCATCAAGGCCTCCAGCAAGCGAACGACCGAGCTGGCCGAGCAGCGCAAGGCCATCGACACCGAGCTGGAGTTTTACGTTAAGGACCCGAGCAAGGCACCCCCGGCCCTGAAACGCCGGGTCGAGGAAAACAGCAACAGCGCGGCCGTGCAAAAGAGGTTCATTGCCGACCAGAATCAGGAAAAACAGCGCATCAACCTGCGCTTTGACGAAGAGCTGGTCAAGCTCAAGCAGCTGTGGGCACTGGCGGGCAGGGCGCCTGTCGATGCGCCGGGCGCCCCCAAGACGGCCGCCAAGAACTGATTCTTTGAAAGAAATCGGCCTCTGGTCCAATCAATACGGGCGCAAGCAGCTATATTTTTAATAGCAAACTTGCGCCACAAGAGCCAGAAAACACAAGCCGGGCCAGCGCCCGCCGCCATCAAGCCAGTTTTTTCTTCAGCAGCTCGTTGACCTGCGCCGGGTTGGCCTTGCCCTTGGTGGCCTTCATGGCCTGGCCGACCAGGGCGTTGAAGGCCTTGGCATTGCCGGCCTTCACCTCTTCAACGTTCTTGGCATTGGCGGCCAGCACCTCGTCAATGATTTTTTCGAGCTCGCCGCTGTCGCTCATCTGCTTTAGGCCCTTGGCTTCGATGAGGGCGTCAACATCACGGCCTTCACCGTTCCACAGCGCATCGAAGACCTGCCGGGCGGCGTTGTTGGAAATCGTGCCGTCGGCAATCCGGACTATCAGGCTGGCCAGCTGATCCGCGCTGACGGCTGATGTTTCAATGGATCTTTCTTCTGCATTGAGGCGACGCGACAGCTCGCCCATGACCCAGTTGCTGGCCAGCTTGGACTGCCTGCTCGCCGTCGCCACGGCTTCGAAGTAGGCCGCGGTCGCCTTGCTTTGCGTGAGCTGGCCGGCATCGTACTCGGGCAGGCCGTAATCCTTAACGAAGCGCGCCGCCATCACGCGCGGCAATTCGCTCATCTCGGCGCGCGTGCGCTCCACCCAGTCGCGCCCAATCACCAGCGGCGGCAGGTCCGGGTCGGGGAAGTAGCGGTAATCGGCGGCGTCTTCCTTGGTCCGCATGGCGCGGGTTTCACCGGTGTCGGGGTCAAACAGCACGGTGGCCTGCTGGATCGCGTGGCCGTCCTCGATCTGCTCGATCTGCCAGCGCACTTCGTAGTCAATCGCCTGCTGCATGAACTTGAAGCTGTTCAGGTTCTTGATCTCGCGGCGCGTGCCCAGCGGCGCGCCGGGCTTGCGCACCGAGACGTTGGCATCGCAGCGAAAGCTGCCTTCCTGCATGTTGCCGTCGCAAATGCCGATCCAGGTGACGATCTTGTGCAGCTCCTTGGCGTAGGCCACGGCTTCTGCCGACGAGCGCATGTCGGGCTCGGTGACGATTTCCAGCAGCGGCGTGCCGGCGCGGTTCAGGTCGATGCCGCTTTGGCCGATGAAGTCCTCGTGCAGCGATTTGCCGGCATCTTCCTCCAGGTGCGCGCGCACCAGGCGCACCGATTTTTTCTCGTCGCCGAGGAAAAATTCCACGACGCCGCCTTGCACCACCGGAATCTCGAACTGGCTGATCTGGTAACCCTTGGGCAGGTCCGGGTAGAAGTAGTTTTTGCGGGCAAACACACTGCTTTCGGCAATGTGGGCGTTCACTGCCAGGCCGAACTCGATGGCGCGTTGCACCGCGCCCTTGTTCATCACCGGCAGCGCGCCGGGCAGGGCGAAGTCCACCGCCGAAGCCTGGGTGTTGGGCTCGGCGCCAAAGGCGGTCGAGGCGCGGCTGAAAATTTTCGACTGCGTGGTCAGCTGAGTGTGGGTTTCAAAGCCGATCACGACTTCGTAGCCCTGCACCAGCGGGGATTTTTGCGCGTTGTTGCTCATGCTCGTGCCTCCGGCTGCTTGTCATGCCAGTCGGTTGCCCGCTGGAATTGGTGCGCCGCGCCCAGCAGCTGGGCTTCCTTGAAATAGTTGCCAATCAGTTGCAGGCCCACCGGCATGCCATGGGCACCGAAACCGGCGGGCACGCTCATGCCGGGCAGGCCCGCCAGGCTGGACGACAGGGTGTAGATGTCGGCCAGGTAATTGGCCACCGGGTCATCGGATTTTTCGCCGATTTTCCAGGCCACGGTGGGCGACACCGGGCCGGCAATGATGTCGCACTGCGTGAAGGCCTTCTGGAAGTCCTGCGCAATCAGGCGGCGGATTTTCTGCGCCTTGAGGTAGTAGGCGTCGTAATAACCGTGTGACAGCACATAGGTGCCAATCATGATGCGGCGCGTGGCCTCGTCGCCAAAGCCCTCCGAGCGCGACTTTTTGTACATGTCGGTCAGGTCGGTGTAATGGGCAGCTCTGTGTCCATAGCGCACGCCGTCAAAGCGGCTCAGGTTGCTGCTGGCCTCGGCCGGCGCAATCACGTAATACACCGGAATCGACAGTTCGGTCAGTGGCAAGTCCACATCCACCAGCGTCGCGCCCAGCTTTTCAAACTCGGCCAGCGCCGTGCGCACGGCGGCCAGCACGTCGGGCGCGCAGCCCGCGCCAAAAAACTGGGTGGGCAGGCCTATCCTCAAGCCTTTTAGGGGGCTGGCCCCCGCCTGATGGGTGCTGGCAGCTATTAAATCAGTAGCGTAATCGGTGGCCGGCAAGTCCAGCGAGGTCGAGTCGCGGTCGGGGTCGGGGCCGGCCATGGCTGAGAGCAGCAGGGCGCAATCCAGCGCGCTGCGCGCCATCGGGCCGGCCTGGTCCAGGCTGGAGGCAAAGGCCACCATGCCGTAGCGCGAACAGCGGCCATAGGTCGGCTTGATGCCGGTGATGCCGGTCAGCGAGGCCGGCTGGCGAATCGAGCCGCCGGTGTCGGTGCCGGTGGCCGCCGGCACCAGGCGAGCCGCCACGGCCGCCGCCGAGCCGCCGGAGGAACCACCGGGCACGCGGCTGGTGTCCCAGGGATTGTGCACCGGCTTGTAGGCGCTGTTGTCGTTGCCCGAGCCCATGGCGAATTCGTCGCAATTGAGCTTGCCCAGCGTGACCATGCCGGCGCCGCCATGCGCGACGCCCAGTTTGCCGACCACGGTGGCATCAAAAGGGCTGCGGTAGTTCTCCAGCATCTTCGAGCCGGCCGTCGTCGGGAAATCGCGCGTGACAAACACGTCCTTGTGCGCCAGCGGCACGCCCAGCAGGGGCGTGCGTTCGCCGGCGGCCAGCCGCGCGTCCGCAGCGCGGGCCTGCGCCAGCGACACCTCGGCATCGGTCGCCAGAAAAGCGCCCAGGCTGTCCTGCTGCTGGATGCGGGCCAGGAAATGCTGGGCCACTTCGACGCTGGAGACCTCGCGGGCGGCCAGTTTGGCGGCCAGCTGGGCCACGCCCAGGTCGTGTAAATCTTTATCGCTCATTCGATCACCTTGGGCACGAGGAACAGGCCGCGTTCGACGGCGGGGGCGCTGACCTGGCTGGCTTCGCGCTGGTTGGGCTCGCTGGCGATGTCATCGCGCAGGCGCAGGGCCACTTCGCCCAGCACCGCCGCCGGGTGAGCCAGCGGCTCCACGCCGTCGGTATTGACGGCTTCCATCTGCGCCACCAGGGCGAAAAAGCCGTTGAGCTGGCTCAGGGTGTGCTCGGTTTCGTCGGGACGCAATTCCAGCCGCGCCAGGTTGGCGACGCGGGCAATGTCTTGGGATGTCAGTGCCATGGGTAGTTAGGAAAAGAATAGAGGGGGCGCACTACAGAGAAAAACGCAGGCTGAAACGAGGTGTAAAGCTGACAAAACGGCTCGTGGGGGCTTAGTGATTCACAGGGGATGCGGTATTATCCCGCCTTTGGTGTGAAATCAGGGATGGATGCGCTCTTTAGGCGCTTTTTACATGCTGGAAACCAGGTTTCTGACGGTTTCGTGAAAATCCAGCCCCACTTTTCTCAAAAAATTAATTAATCATAAGAGGCGATGACGCAACGAAGTGTGCGCATGCCCCAACCGGATTCCTGCATATGTTTGAAGCATTCCGTCGGTATTTTTCCACCGACCTGGCGATCGATCTTGGTACCGCCAACACCCTGATTTATGTACGCGACCGCGGTATTGTGCTGGATGAGCCCTCCGTCGTCGCCATCCGCCACGAAGGCGGCCCCCAAGGCAAAAAAACCATCCAGGCCGTCGGCCACGAAGCCAAGGCCATGCTGGGCAAGGTGCCCGGCAACATCGAAGCCATCCGGCCCATGAAAGACGGCGTGATTGCCGACTTCACCGTGACCGAGCAAATGCTCAAGCAGTTCATCAAGATGGTGCATCCGCGCAGCCTGTTCAAGCCCAGCCCGCGCATCATTATCTGCGTGCCCTGCGGCTCCACCCAGGTCGAGCGCCGCGCCATTCGCGAAAGCGCCCTGGGCGCCGGCGCCAGCGATGTGTACCTGATCGAAGAACCCATGGCGGCCGGAATTGGCGCGGGTCTGCCGGTGTCGGAAGCCAGCGGCTCCATGGTGGTCGATATCGGCGGCGGTACCACCGAGGTCGGCGTGATCTCGCTGGGTGGCATGGTCTACAAGGGCAGCGTGCGCGTGGGCGGCGACCGTTTTGACGAAGCCATCATCAATTACATCCGCCGCAACTACGGCATGCTGATTGGCGAGCCGACCGCTGAAGCCATCAAGAAAAGCATTGGTTCGGCCTTCCCCGGCTCGGAAGTCCGCGAAATGGAAGTCAAGGGCCGCAACCTGTCTGAAGGCGTGCCGCGCAGCTTCACGATTTCGAGCAACGAAATCCTGGAGGCCCTGACCGACCCGCTCAACAACATCGTCAGTGCCGTCAAAAACGCGCTGGAGCAAACCCCGCCTGAACTCGGCGCCGACATTGCCGACCGCGGCATGATGCTGACCGGCGGCGGTGCACTGCTGCGTGACCTGGACCGCCTGCTGGCCGAAGAAACCGGCCTGCCGGTGCTGGTGGCCGAAGAGCCGCTGACCTGTGTGGTGCGCGGCTGCGGCATCGCGCTGGAGCGCATGGACCGCATGGGCTCCATCTTCACCTCGGAATAAGTCCACCCACGGCGTCTTTCATACCGCATGCAGCGGGGTCAGCCTGACAGCGAACCATGC
>DASXRN010000158.1:0-3960 GCA_036506595.1 Polaromonas sp.
GACCTGATCGTCGTCGGCACCCACGGACGACGCGGTCTGGGCCGCGTGCTCTTGGGCAGCGGTGCCGAGCAGATCGTCCGCCTGGCACCGGTGCCCGTGCTGGTGGTGCGCTCGCAGGAAAGTGAAAGCACCCCCCGCGCCGGGGCATGAGCCGACCGCACCCGTATTCATTGCACCAGTCAGCCACACCACGGAGGAACCCAGGCGCCGCGGCCCCCTTCGCAGCGCCTCCATACGTGCTGACCCAATCCAGGCGCTGGCGCTGCCCCCTAAGCTGAAAACTATTAATAAGGAGAAAAAATGTATCAACGCATTCTTGTCGCCACCGACGACTCCACGCTTTCGAAGAAGGCCGTTCGCAGCGCGATCGGGCTTGCCGCCACTATTGACGCCGACTTGGTGGCGCTCTACGTCGTGCCGAGCTACCCGGTGAGCTACTTCGAAGGCGGCATTTCGATCTCGCCTCAGGACGTCAGCCGCATCGAAAAGCAGTGGGCCGACAAGGGCCAGGCCGTAGTTGATGCCGTACAGCAGGCAGCCCAAGCTGAAGGCGTGAAGGCCAGGGCCGTGGTAGCGCGTTCGAACCTGGTAGCCGAGTCAATCATGGCAGCCGCGAAGAAGCACAAATGCGACCTCGTCGTCATGGCCTCGCACGGCCGCAAGGGCATCAAGCGCGTACTGCTGGGAAGCGAAACCCAGCATGTACTGACCCACAGCAGCATTCCCGTGCTGCTGGTCAAGTAAAGCCTTTAGCAGCTGTAATATGTGATGGGTTGGGATTCCCCCGATTTCACGTCACGCTCGGTCGCAGAAGCGTCCAGGTTGATCCAAACAGCCCGGCGGCTCTACGCGTAAACCAGATACCAAGGGATTTTCTGTACTCGCTTACTGATCCGGTACGCAACGACAAAATGGCCAATCGTTTGAATAATATGCGTCGCGCTTGCTCCAACTCTTTTTGAAGTTTGGGCGCATTTCCCCGCTCGCAATCCACAACAAGCAGCCGGCGCTTCATGCCGGCGGCATGACGCTCCTCGGCTCTGGAAAGCTTCGCGCGAGTTTCTAGATGCCTGATTTTCATTTCCTGTGCGCTGCCAACGGACAAGACGCCGACAAGTCGCCGACTGTCCATTGGCACGCAGTTCCCTGACGCAAAGCAGCCTGGCGGTGAAATCGACCTTCAATCCGCTAGAAATTTGTTAAGGGATGGAAAAGGACGGCAAGGCGGTCACCGATGCTGATGGGCGGGCAGGAGGCGAGGCCTGTACTGCCTCCGGCACCGAGCCACCCTCCGTTCCGCTATTCGCGTCCGCTGTAGATTTGATCATGTTCCCAGTGCGACATATCACTATAGGAGGACGTCGTGGTTTTTCCGCCCATGCCCATGGAAGAACAGCCGGCAGAAATAACAACTACGGCCACGAGGACAACCGATGCGAGTTTGCTCATGAGAGTCTCCTTGTGATTCCAGGACTGATGAAGTCCAGAGTTCGCCTGGAATCATGACGGCGAACTCTGCGGGATAGCGCAGGCAATCGCGATGGGTCATACATACAAAAAGAAACAGCCAAGGCAGGCTGCTTCTTTGCGACTGCAAGTGATACCGTCTATGCTGTACTTCGGTTGAAACCGCCTGCAGGTTACGCGGCAAGGCAAAATTTTCAGATGTATTTTTTTGACGCACCGGTAACCAATCCGCTCCATGGAACGAATAGGAAAAGACCTCCGGATTGTGCAAAGCGAGAAACGGCTGAAAAACCTGCTGGAGCGGGGGTTGGCCGGCGATGGGGTGGCCTACCACCTATTCCTGAAAGAGTTGAGCGCGCATTTGCGCGGTTTTTTCAGGAAAAAACTCTTTCGGTGGTCCGATGATGTAGAGGATCTCGTACAGGAAACCCTGCTCGCGGTGCATAACCAGCGGCATACCTACCGGCCGGATCAGCCATTGACGGTATGGGTGCATGCTATCGCCGGCTACAAGCTGGTGGACCTGCTTCGCTCAAAATCCAGCCGCGAGGCGCTGAACGATCCGCTGGATGATGAACTGGAGATTTTTGCCACCCCTGATGCCGATGTGGCGGATGCGCGGCGTGACCTCGGCAAGCTCTTGGCCGGTTTGCCGGACAGGCAGCGACTGCCCATCGTGCAAGTCAAGCTAGAGGGTTTTTCGGTCATGGAGGTCGCACAAATGACGGGAATGTCGGAATCGGCGGTCAAGGTAGGCGTCCATCGGGGGCTGAAAGCGCTGGCCGCAAAAATCAGGGGAGGCTTATGAAAACTGACGAGCTTGTTTCCTTGCTCGCAGCGAACGCGATGTCGGTGAACCCGAATATCGGCGCTCGGCGCTTGGGCGTGGCCTTGGCTTGGGGCGGATTGGGGTCGGCCCTCCTGATGAGCGTCACATTCGGCGTGCGTTCTGAACTCGAGGCGTTGGCCCTGTTGCCAATGTTCTGGATGAAGCTGGCATTTACGGCCAGCCTAGCAGTCGCGGGCGGTTTTGCAGCCGAACGGCTGTCGCGCCCGGGCATGCGCCTTGGCGGCGTGTGGGTCGGGCTGCTGGTGCCGATACTGCTGATGTGGCTGGTGGGCTTATGGGAATTCGCCAGTGCAGAGCCGGACCAGCGCCAAGCGCTCGTCTTTGGCCGTAGTTGGGCTTCCTGCCTGTTGAAAATTCCCCTGGTTTCACTGCCTGCCCTGATTGGCTTTTTCTGGGCGATCAAAGGATCGGCGCCTACGCGTCTGGCATCCGCTGGCGCCGCAGCTGGGTTACTTGCCGGAGCGGTAGGGGCATTTGTATACGCCTTTCATTGCTCTGAAATTGCCGCCCCCTTCGTGGGGACCTGGTATCTCGGTGGCATGGCCATCCCTGTGCTGGTCGGCAGCTTGCTGGGGCCGCGTCTGCTGCATTGGTAACAAGAGGCTTGAAGCTCGCCCGGCCTGAGCCCTCGCTGGAACTGCCTTCATCTCACCGGGTCGTTTTTTTCTGGTGCTAACCGGTAGGCTTTTGGAGTTGGGCCTGCCGTTACGGGTCGTGGTTGCCGCTTAAGGTGCTCGCTTCGCCCGGTTGGAGTCAGAGGCACCAAGGTGCTGTGTTGTGCACCAAGCCCATCCACAGCCCCCACAAGGAGGTCACGGACAAGGCCAGACCCGCTAGACGCACAGCCCACTGGCCTGAACCTTGCCCGCGCAGCCGCAGCCGCAGCCAGAGCCATGGCCCGGCCATCAAAGATACACAGCTTCCCAGCGCAAACAGCGCCATGACGGCGGCCCCCTCAAGTATGCTGCTGGTCAGCGCCGCCACCAGCAAGGCAGAGTAGAGCAGCCCGCAAGGCAGCAGCGCCCACATAACACCCAGCAGCAGCGGGGCACAGCCGCGCGAACCCTGGGTGACTGTGCGCACCCTGCCCCAGACCTTGCGCGCGGTGTTTTCCAGCCAGACTGGCTGGCGCGCCTGCCACAGCAGCATCAAGCCCAGCAGAGCGGCGCCCACGTGAAACAGTGTCCATATGGGTCGAAGCGCTGCCGATTGAACGCTGAGCCAGCCCAGACCCTGCATTGAAGCCGCGGCGATACCGCCCAGGCTTGAATAGCCTACGACCCGGCCCGCCTGAAAAAACCATAGGGACGATGTGCTCTTACTGCCACCAGAACGCCCAATACCGGCACACGCGGCGCCGCACATGGCAATGCAGTGGGGCCCACCGGCAAGCCCCATCAGCAAAGCGGTGGCGGCGAGCGCGGTCTGCATCAGATAATTTTCGAGAACCGCGCGCGGTTGCGGTCGGCCTGCAAATAGCGGTCAAAAACCATCGCAACGGCCCTCACAAAAAACCAGCCTTTGGCCGTCACCTCAATGCCGGAATCATTCAGGCTGACCAGTCCCTGCTCAGCCTGAATGCCCAGCGCCTCGAGTTCTGGCGCAAAGTAAGTCCGAAAATCGAGCAGGTAGGCCAGCTCTAT
>DASXRN010000159.1:0-3562 GCA_036506595.1 Polaromonas sp.
ATCGCGGCGGTGCGTGCCAGCGGCTTGCGCGTCACGGGCTTTCAGGTGCTGCGCGATTTTGAGGGCCTGTCGGGCCATCTGCACGATTACAAAGTCGACATTGCCAAATCCATGCTGGAGATGTGCCACGCGCTGGATTGCCGGCTGTTGCTGATCTGGTCATCGACGTCCGTGCATGCCACGGACGACACCCGGGCGCTGGTGAAGGACTTGCGCAAACTGGCCATGCTGGCGATTCCCATGCGCATCAAGATTGCCTATGAAGCCTTGTCCTGGGGTCGTACCGTCAATGAATTTCCGCAGGCCTGGGACATTATTTGCCAGGCTGACATGCCCAACCTCGGTCTGGGCTTTGATTCGTTCCACATGTTTGCGACCAACACCCCGCTCGATGAGCTGGACATGCTGGACCCCGACAAGGTGTTTCTGGTGCAGCTGGCCGACTTCATGTGGACCGAAATCAAATCGGTCGAAGAGCGCATTGCCACGGCCCGGCATTTCCGCGTGTTTCCCGGCGAAGGGGTGCACAGCGAAGCACTCGCGGCGCTGGTGACCAAGCTGCACAGCCTGGGTTACCGTGGGGACTACAGCTTTGAAGTGTTCAACGACGACTACCAGCAAATGCCTTTGCCCACCGTGGCCCAGCGCGCCTGGCGTTCAGCCCTGTGGCTGGGCGAAGACGTGTTGCGGCGGTCCGTGCCCTTGCCCAACCAGATCCGGTTGAAACGCCATACCCCCTGATGACCCCTGATGTCCCTTGATCTGTTTTAGGAAAGCTTGCATCGCATGAGCAGTATTTTTGAAGGTTTTTTGTCGACGTCCGAAGTTCTGGAGGCCTTCAGTGAGCGCAATTTCCTGGAAGCCATGTTGCGCTTCGAGGCCTCGCTGGCGCGTGCGCAGGCCAGTGTCGGCCTGATACCCGAGGCGGCGGCCCAGTCCATCATCGGCACCTGCAAGGTTGAGCTGTTTGATGTGGCGAAAATCGTGCGCGAAAGCGGGCGGGCCGGCAGCATTGCCATTCCGCTGGTCAAAAGCCTGAAGGAAACCGTGGGCCTGTTCAACCAGGAGGCTGCCGGTTTTGTGCATTTCGGTTCTACCTCCCAGGATGTGATCGACAGCGCGCTGGCCCTGGTCACGCGCAGAGCCCTGAACCTGATTGAAGCGGATGTGGGCAAGGCAGTGTCTGCCTTGCTGGCGCTGGCCGAGCGCCATGCCGACCAGCCCGTGCTGGCGCGCACCCTGATGCAACCGGCCTCGGTGACCAGCTTCGGTTTGAAATGTGCGGGCTGGGCCGCGCCGCTGCTGCGCAGCCTGCAACGCCTGCAGACAAGCGCTGGCAATGCCTTGGGTGTGCAACTGGGCGGCGCGGTGGGAACCCTGGCGCAAATGAGTGGCAAGGGCCCTCAGGTGAGGGCCCTCATGGCGGCTGATCTGCAATTGAAGGCGCCGCCCTTTGCCTGGCACACGCAGCGCGACGAATGGGTGGCGCTGGGTTGTGAGCTGGGGCTGCTGGTCGGCAGTCTGGGAAAGATCGCCAAAGACATTTCGCTGATGGGCCAGTATGAAGTGGGCGAGGTCGCCGAGCCGTCCGAGGCGGGGCGCGGTGGCTCGTCCGCCATGCCGCACAAACGCAACCCGGTCGCCTGCATGGTGGCACTGGCCGCCGCACAGCGGGCGCCGCAGCGCGTGGCCGCCCTGCTGGCCGCCATGCCGCAGGAGCACGAACGCGCCCTGGGCAACTGGCAGGCCGAACTGGCCGAATGGCCGGGGCTGCTGATGTCGGCGCATGGCTCGGCCCGTGCCATGGCGCAGGCGCTGCCCGGCCTGCAGGTCGACACGCAGCGCATGCGTGCCAACCTGGATGGCTTGCGGGCCGTGTTGCCGCAAGAGGCCGCTGATGAATGGTTCAACCCCGCGCTGGCGCTGCATGCCGCCGAACTGACGCACACGCAGGTCGCCATGTTGCGTGCCGGGCTGGCTGCGCTGAACCACCAAACAGAAACCCACACAACGAAAGGAATGCCATGAACATGAGTGATTACGACAAGGGCATGGTCAACCGCCGCCGCGTGCTGGGCGATGCCTGGGTGGACAAATCCACGGCCAACCTCAATGCCTTCAATGCGGAATTCCAGGACCTGATCACGCGTTATGCGTGGAATGAAGTCTGGGGCCGCCCAGCCTTTGGCGACAAGACGCGGCGTTTGATGGTGTTGTCCACCATGATTGCCCTCAAGGCGTATGAAGAATTTGCCCTGCATGTGCGCGCCGGGCTGGAGGGGCCACCAGAATCGCGGCTGACGCCCGAGGACATCAAGGAGGTCATCTTGCAGGCGGCCATTTACTGCGGCGTGCCCGCGGCCAACCACGCGTTCTCGATCGCGGGTGACATCTTGCGCGAAAAAGGCTTGCTGCCCGCCAAGCCTTGACAGCCGGCCAAGACAACAAGTTCTCATAATCCTGACATGTCGATCAACGAAAAAACCGTGATGAAAAAACCAAGGCTGCATTGGGTCAAGGAAGGGCAGGGGCCCATGGTGGTGCTCAGCCACGCGCTGGGTTGCGAGCTCAGCATGTGGGACGGCGTGGCCGCCCTGCTGAAAAGCCGCTACACCGTGCTGCGCTATGACCACCGCGGGCACGGCCAGTCGCAAGCGCCGGCGGGGCCTTACACCATGGCCATGCTGGCGGACGATGCGGCCGGCCTGATTGCCGAACAGGCGGTAGGCCCGGTGCACTTTGTCGGCCTGAGCATGGGCGGCATGACGGCCCAGGCGCTGGCCGCCGCGCGCCCGCAACTGGTCAAAAGCATGGTGGTGGCCAATGCGGCCAGCTGGTACGACGACGCGGCGCGCGCCATGTGGCAGGCCCGCGTCAACACCGTGCTGGCGCAGGGCGTTGCCGCCATTGCCGACGGTGCCATGCAGCGCTGGTTTACGCCCGAGTTCAGGGCCGACGAAGTGAATGGCGGCGCGCAGCGTGTGGCCGCCCTGCGCCTGCAGCTGGAAAAAACCGATGCCGCCGCCTACGCTGCCAGCTGCGAGGCGGTGGCCCACATCGACTTTCGCGCCAGCAACCGCCGCATCCGGTGCCCGGCGCTGGTGATTGCCGGCACGCGCGACGAGGCCACGCCCGTGGCCATGTCCGAGGCGATTTGCCACAGCATCGAGGGTGCGCAGCTGCGCACGCTGGACGCCGCCCACCTGAGCGCGGTCGAGCAGCCGCAGGCGTTTGCCGAATGCCTGCAGGTATTTTTTGAGCGGGTGCAGTAGTTTTTTTGTTTGACGGGGTATTTCGGTTCTGCTTCCGGCAGCGTCGATAATTGTTGTCGCCCGGTCCATGACCGCAACCGACTGAACAGAAAGACACCCTCATGAAAACAGCCTTGGTCCTGAACGGCCCCAACCTCAACCTGCTGGGCACGCGCGAACCCGCCGTGTACGGCTCGCAAACGCTGGCCGATGTGGAGGCCTTGTGCGCCAAGGCCTGCGCCGCGCATGGCCTGCAACTCGACTTTCGCCAGAGCAATCACGAAGGCGTGCTGATTGACGCGATTCATGAG
>DASXRN010000160.1:0-14977 GCA_036506595.1 Polaromonas sp.
GTGCCGGTTGCGGGTTTTCGCATGTGCGCGGCACGAGGCTGCCCCCATCGGCGACCCAGCACAGGCCCGAACTGGCGGGCGCGCCCTTTGAGGCCATGGGCGTTTCCCTGGTGTTCCACCCGCGCAACCCCTATGTGCCAACCGTGCACATGAATGTGCGCATGTTGGCCGCTACGCCTGTGGCGACAAGTACCGCAGCAGGGCTGGCCGAACCTGTCTGCTGGTTTGGCGGGGGCATGGACTTGACGCCTTATTACGGCTTTGATGAAGACGCCGTGCATTTCCACCAGACCTGCAAAGACGCGTTGGAGCCTTTTGGGAGCGACAAATATCCGCGCTTCAAGCAATGGTGTGACGAGTATTTTTACCTCAAGCACCGCCATGAGCAGCGCGGCATAGGCGGCGTGTTTTTTGATGATTTCCAGGAACTGGGCCCGGACCAGAGTTTTGCCATGATGCAAAGCGTGGCCGATTCGTTTTTGCCAGCCTATTTGCCGATTGTGGAACGTCGCCAGAACATGCCCTATGGCGAGCGCGAGCGCGATTTCCAGCTCTACCGGCGCGGCCGTTATGTGGAGTTCAACCTGGTGTGGGACCGCGGCACGCACTTTGGCCTGCAGTCGGGCGGGCGCACCGAGTCGATTTTGATGTCCATGCCGCCACTGGCGAGCTGGGCCTACCAGCGCGGGGTGGAGGCCGGCTCGCCTGAGGAGCGCCTGTACAAAGAATTTTTGCCCAGGCGGGACTGGGTTTGACTACCGCCCCCGCTCCCAGGGGAACGCGCATCGGTGTGTTCGGCGGCGCATTTGATCCGCCGCACAACGCCCACCTGGCACTGGCGCAAACCGCGCTGGCGCAACTGGCGCTGGATGCGCTGCACATCATTCCGACCGGGCAGGCCTGGCACAGGGCCGGAGCACTCAGCGCCGCTGAACACCGGCTCGCCATGACCCGGCTGGCGTTTGAAGCCATGCCGCACACCGTGGTGGATGAGCGGGAATTGCAGCGCAGCGGGCCGAGCTTCACGATTGATACCTTGCAGGCCCTGCAAGCTGAAAATCCGCAGGCCCAGCTTTACCTGATCATAGGGGCCGACCAGTTTGCCGCCTTCCGGCAATGGCACCGTTGGCAGGACATTCTTCAACTTGCTATAATTTGCATAGCTGCTCGCGCACAATCTATGCCGACCCAGGCCGAATTTGATGCCTATACAGGCGACAAAAGCCGATTTTTCACGCTCCAGCTGCCCCTGATGCCTGTCAGCGCCACCCAGATTCGCCAGTTAATGGCCGCTGGCGTTGCCACCGCGGGCGAACTCACCCACTTGGTGCCCGAGCCGGTTGCGCGTTATATTTCGCTTCACCAGCTTTACCGTCCCCGTTAATTTTCTTCCCATTAAAGCAAAGCACTGCATGACCTCTACCTCTGTCAAAACCACCAGCACCGCCGACAAGAAAGATGTGCAGAAACTGCAGCGCGCCATCATTGATGGGCTGGAAGATGTGAAAGCGCAGGACATCCAGGTCTTTGACACCGAGCACATCACCTCGCTGTTTGAGCGCGTGATTGTTGCCTCGGGCACCTCCAACCGCCAGACCAAGGCGCTCGCCGCCAGTGTGCGCGATGCGGTGCGCGATGCGGGTTTTGCCAAACCCCGCATTGAAGGTGAAGTCAACGGAGAATGGATTATTGTGGACTGCGGCGCCGCCGTAGCCCACATCATGCAGCCCACCATTCGCCAGTACTACCACCTTGAAGAGCTCTGGGGTGACAAACCCGTCAAGCTGAAACTGGGCGCGCCTGCGCCCTTGGTCAAGGCCTCCAAGCCTGAAACCAAGGCAGAGGCTAAAGCGGGAGCCAAGGCGGGCGTGAAAGCGGGTGCCAAGTCGAAACCCGGCGCGAAAACTGCAGCGAAAGCAGCGCCAGTAAAACCCGTGGACTCCAGCTACATCGGCAAAATCGGTAAAACGAACGACTGGACCGCCAAAAGGAATGCCAGCGCACCCGCTGCTGAACCGGTAGCGAAATCCCTCAAGCTGGCCGCCAAAACCGCAGCAAAAAAATCGGTCGCAAAACCGACGGCAAAGCCAGCGGCAAGAGCGCCAGCAAAGCCGGCCGTTAAAACCCCCCTTGTCAAAGTGCCCGCACCCAAAAAGGTAGCTGCGAAGAAAACTGCGGCCAAGACTGTGGCTAAAACCGCCGCCAAGAAACCGGCCGCCAAGAAAACCACGACCCGGAGCAAATGAGGCTGACGATCGTAGCTGTCGGCCAGAAGGTGCCCGATTGGGCGCAGACGGCCTACGACGACTACGCCAAGCGCTTTCCGCCCGAGCTGAAGGTCGAACTCAAGGCCGTCAAAACCGAGCCGCGTGCGTCCAAGACGCTGGACACGCTGCTTGCGGCTGAAAGGGCGCGTATTGAAGGCGCCATCACCCGCGGCACGCGTGTCGTAGCCCTCGATGAACGCGGAACCGCGGTCACCACCGTCGCGCTCGCAGAAAGACTCAAGGCCTGGCAACTGTCTGGCGACGATGTCGCCATTGTGATCGGCGGGCCCGACGGGCTGGATGCCGGTTTCAAGCAGTCAGCCCACGAACGCCTGCGCCTGTCGGACTTGACCCTGCCCCATGCCATGGTGCGCGTGCTCTTGATTGAGCAGCTCTACCGCGCGTGGAGCATCACCATCAACCATCCCTACCATAGAGAGTAATGGCCCCCACGCTTTTCACTTCGTGTAATGCGCTGCCCCCCGAGGGGGCTAATTTCCCTAGGGGCGGCCCGTCGGGAAATTGCTTGTTTTGCGCAGGTCGCGTGAATGGCTGATTTTGTCTACCTCGCTTCGCAAAGCGCCAGGCGCCGGCACTTGCTTGAGCAACTTGGTGTGCGTCATGAGTTGCTGCTGCCGGATGCCAGTGAAGATACTGAAGCCCTGGAGGTGGTGCTCAAGAACGAGACGCCTGTAGCGTATGTGAAGCGGGTCACCGGCCTCAAGCTGGACGCCGCTGTGGCGCGCCTGAAGCAGCGGCAACTGGCGCCGGCGCCTATCTTGTGCTCTGACACCACGGTGGCACTCGGACGCACCATTTACGGCAAGCCGGACGATGCCAGGGATGCTGCGCGGATGTTGCGTGAGCTGGCAGGAAGCACGCACCGTGTACTGACGGCCGTGGCTGTGCAACAGGGGCGGCGGCGGTTTGATGCGCTGAGCACGTCGCGGGTGAGCTTTGATGACCTGACGGCCGCGGAAATCCGGGCTTATGTAGCCTCGGGCGAACCCATGGGCAAGGCGGGTGCCTACGCCGTGCAAGGCAAGGTGGCCATGCATATCAAGCACATCAGCGGCAGTTACAGTGGCATTATGGGGCTTCCCCTGCGGGAAACGGCCCTGCTGCTGCGTGCCGCAGGCCTCAAAATTTAGCGACTAACTATCTGGCAAAAAAATGCAACAAGACATCCTGATTAATTGGTCGCCTCAGGAAACCCGGGTTGCCGTCGTCGAGCACGGTGCGGTGCAGGAGTTGCAGGTTGAACGCACGCTTGAGCGCGGCCTGGTCGGCAATGTCTATTTGGGAAAGGTCGTGCGGGTGCTGCCAGGCATGCAATCGGCCTTCATCGACATCGGCCTGGAGCGGGCCGCTTTTTTGCATGTGGCCGATTTGATGAGCAGCATCAACAGCCGTCATGCGGAAACCGATGCGCTGGCTGCCGGGGCGTTGACGCCGCCGGTCATGGCATCTCTTCAGCCCATTGAAAAACAGCTGTTCGAAGGGCAGGCGCTGATGGTGCAGGTTCTGAAGGACCCGATTGGCACCAAGGGTGCGCGGCTCACGGCGCAAGTCAGTATTGCCGGGCGCTTGCTGGTTTTTTTGCCGCAAGACAATCACATTGGCGTGTCGCAAAAAATACCGGCCCGGCAGCGCGAAGAGTTGCGCCAGCGTGTGCAGGTTTTGGCTGGCGAGATGGGCGGCGGGTTCATTCTTAGAACCAATGGCGAAGATGCCACCGACCTCGAGCTGGCCGAAGATATCGCCTACCTGCGCAAAACCTGGTCGCGCATCAAGGATGCCTCATTGCGTCTGCGGCCTGCGTCTGTGCTGCATCAAGACCTGAATCTGTTGCAGCGCGTGTTGCGCGACGTGGCGGTGGAGGGCACGCAGACCATCCGCATTGACTCCCGCGAGCAGTTTGAAAAGCTGAAGACATTTGCGGTGGAGTTCATGCCTGCGACGGTGCAAAAACTTCAGCATTACAGTGGCGAGCGGCCGATTTTTGACCTCTTCAATATTGACGAGGAAATTGCCAAGGCGCTGGGGCGCCGGGTCGATCTCAAATCAGGTGGTTACCTGATCATTGACCAGACGGAAGCCCTGACGACGATTGACGTCAATACCGGTGGTTTTGTCGGTGCGCGGAATTTCGACGACACCATTTTCAAAACCAACCTGGAAGCCTCGCAGGCGATTGCCCGGCAACTTCGCCTGCGCAATCTGGGCGGCATCGTGATTGTCGATTTCATTGACATGATCAAGGACAACCACCGTGAGGCGGTGCTGGCCGAGTTTCAGAAGCAACTGGCGCGCGACCGCATCAAAACCTCTGTCAATGGTTTTTCGGCATTGGGCTTGCTGGAAATGACACGCAAGCGAACCCGTGAGTCGCTGGCCCACCAACTGTGCGAACCCTGCAGCGCCTGCATGGGAAAAGGCGTGGTCAAAACCGCGCGCAGCGTGACCTATGACATCCTGCGCGAAATTTTGCGCGAAGCACGGCAGTTCAACCCCCGGGAATTCAGGGTTGTGGCCTCGCCCAAGGTGATTGAGCTGTTTCTCGATGAGGAGAGCCAGCATCTGGCCAGCCTGAGCGACTTCATAGGCAAGCCCATTTCCCTGCAGGCCGAAGCCGCCATGGCGCAGGAGCAATACGACATCGTGCTGTTATGAGTTCAAGCAGTCATCAAGGCGTGGCAATTACGCATACGGCCAACCGCAGGCCTATACCCATTCTGGTCTACCACCAGA
This sequence comes from Polaromonas sp., assembly GCA_036506595.1. Lineage (GTDB taxonomy): Bacteria > Pseudomonadota > Gammaproteobacteria > Burkholderiales > Burkholderiaceae_C > Polaromonas. Next base: position 5,019 of record DASXRN010000160.1, read on the forward strand.
TTGCCGAAGCGCCGCCCAAGGGGAGTCCTTTTCGCAGCCTTTATGTGGCGCCTGAAGCCTTTGCGCGGCAAATGGCATGGCTCAAACGGCTCGGCTACACAGGCTTGTCAATGAGTGGCTTGCAGCCTTACCTGAATGGCGAGCGAGACGGTAAAGTGGTCGGCATTACCTTCGATGACGGCTACCGGAACAACCTCACGCAGGCCTTGCCCGCACTGCTTAAACAGGGGTTTTCATCCACCTGCTATGCCGTCAGCGGACTGCTGGGCAAGACCAATGTGTGGGATGCAGGCCTGGGCATTGCGCAGACACCGCTGATGAATGAAGCGGAAATTCGCCAATGGGTGTCAGCAGGGCAGGAGGTGGGTTCGCACACCCATCAGCATGTGAATTTGCTGGCTACTGGCGATGAAGGGTCTCGTGCGGAAATGGCGCAGGGAAAGGCGGGACTCGAGTCGATCTCTGGCCAGCCAGTCAGGCATTTTTGCTATCCCTATGGTCACTATGAGAACAGACATGTGGCCATGGCCCGTGAGCTGGGCTTTGTGACCGCTACGACTACCCAGCGCAGCCGCTGCCATGCGCAGACTGATTTGTTGCAACTGCCGCGGGTGCCGGTACTTCGTTCTACGAGCTTGCCGGTGTTCTGGCTCAAAATCGCGACAGCTTACGAAGACCGCCGTAAAAAATGAGCCAGCTTTCTTCAAGCCAGGCAGGTCATTCAGAGACTGCCAACCGCAAGCTGCGCATTGCGGTTTTCAACCGGACTTTTTCATCCACGGGCGGTGGTGCAGAGCGCTATTCCATTTCACTGGTGGAGCAGCTTTCTGCCGCACACGAGATCCATGTGTTCGCGCAGGAAATCGAGCACCAGTGGCCGGGCGTGACCTACCACCGGGTTTCCGCGCCTCTGCGCAAGCCCCGCTGGGTCAACCAGCTGTGGTTTGCCACCGCCACCTGGTGGGTTACGCGGCGCGGTTTCGATGTGGTGCATTCCCATGAAAACACCTGGCATGGCGACGTTCAAACGGTTCACGTCCTGCCGGTCAAATACAACCTGTTCCATGGATGCACAGGCTGGCGGCGCGTGTTGCGATGGGTCAAGGTCGTGACCAGTCCGCGCTTGCTGACCTACCTGGGCCTGGAGCGCTTGCGTTATGCCGCACGTCCTGGCCGGCAGATCGTGGTGACCTCCGACAGCCTGAAGGCCATCATGGCCGCCAGCTATCCCGCCTGCAGCGCCATGGTATCGGTCATTACCCCCGGCATCACGATGCCTGTGCAGCCAGCTACCCCTGCACAGAAGCGGGAGGCGAGGGTGCTGTTGGGCTTGCCGGTCGACGCTCGCTGCCTGCTGTTTGTAGGCAACGACTACCGTAAAAAAGGTCTTCAGACACTGTTGGCGGCCTTCGCGCAATTGCCTGCCGATGTGGTGCTGGTGGTGGTGGGAAATGCGGCGCATATTCCTGCCTTCCGCGAGCAGGCCCAGGCTTTTAAGCTCGAGGGCCGCGTCTTCTTTCTGGGCTCGCTCAAAGAGGTTGGCCCGGCCTATGAGGCTGCCGACTGCCTGGTGCACCCGACGCTGGAAGACACCTTTGCGATGGTGGTGCTGGAAGCCATGGCGCATGGCTTGCCGGTCGTGGTCAGTGGGCCGGCATACTGCGGTATTTCCGGGCTGCTGCAGCACGCCGTCAACGCGATGATTCTTGACGACCCCAGAGATGCGAACAATCTGGCCCAACTCGTTGCGCGGGTGCTCGGCCAGCGGACGCTGCAAGATCAGCTGGCGCATGGCGCCAAGGAATTTGCCTCGCATTACCAGTGGCGCGAAATTGCGCTGAAGCAGCAGTCCTTGTATTTTTCAGTACTCGCAGCCAGGAAAAGCACCGCAGTGCCATGACAGGCTGCGTGGTCAGGCGACCAGCTTGAAGTGCTTGCGGCTGAAATCCAGGCCCGTCAGCGTTTCAATTTGACGCATGAAGTGGTACTTGTTTTCTTTGGGTGTGGGCTTGTAGCTGGGGTCGATGTTTAAAACCTGTTCGGCCTCGGTGGCCAGCCACTCCTGCACGGCCTGCGGGTGCGTGCCCTCGAAGGGCGCCAGGGCCCGGCGATCAAACTGGCTGTAGGTAATTTGCGCGGCCGGGGTTGCCCAGTACTTGCTCACCTGATCCATTTTTTTCTGCATTTCTTCATTGCGGCGTATCCAGCCGTAGTGGTAGATATGTGCATTGGCCAGCGCTGCATGCGGGTTGCGGCCGCGTTTGTGTTGAGTGGTGACCAGCCAGTACTGGCCATCGGGTGCGTAGCTGCGAATGGTGTTGCGGATTAAACGGCATTCGCGGCGGTACCAGCCCGGGCTGATGGAAATCCAGTCGGGCGAGCCATAAAAATGGTGGTAGTCAAAGACCAGCGCTTCGACGGCGGGATTGGCATGATGGCGTTCGACACTGGCGCGTATGGCCGCCAGTTCGCCCTCATGCACGACTTCATCGCCTTCCAGGTAAAAGGCCCAGTCGCCGGTGCAGGAGTACTGGGCAATCATTTTTTGCTGTGCATAGACAAAGCCGCGATCGGCCATGCGCTCGTTCCACAAGGTTTCAATGATTCTTATCTTGGGGTCTGCAATGGCTCGCACGCGCGCAAGCGTATCGTCGGAGCCCTTGCCGACCGCCACCACAAACTCATCGACCAGGGGCAGCAGGGAGCGGATGGAGGCCTCAAAGGGAAAGGCGAGGTCTACGCCGTTGCGTATGAAGGTGAAGCCACTGATTGAAACACTCATCCGAATAAACCTTGAGGTATTGAATTTGACGAAGATTTTGCGTACCCGGCACCGTCCGGCTAAGCCGACTGAAAACCAAGCCGGTAAAGATGGGCATAGGCCCCGTTTTTGGCGAGAAGCTCGGTATGGCTGCCCGACTCGATGATCCGGCCGGCATCCATCATGATGATGCGGTCCGCATGCTGCACCGTGGACAGGCGGTGCGCAATGACCAGCGAGGTGCGGTTGGCGGTGAGGCGCTTGACGGCTTCCTGTACGGCCAGTTCCGATTCGGTATCAAGCGCCGACGTGGCCTCATCCAGAACAAGTATGGGCGCATCCTTGTAGAGCGCACGTGCAATCGCGAGCCGCTGGCGCTGGCCGCCGGACAGCTGCATGGCGTTGTGGCCGAGGAGGGTGTCCAGTCCATTGGGAAGATCGGCAAGCAATGCAGCCAGATTGGCTGCCCTTAGGCATTCCTTGACCCGTTCGCGATCGACGGCTTGGCCCAGTGCCACATTCACGGCGATGCTGCTGTTGAGCATGACCACATGCTGGCTCACAAAAGCAAACTGCGAACGCAAAGATGCCAGGTCCCAGCTGCGAAGTTCCTGGCCATCAAGGTAGACATTGCCCGCGCTCATCTCAACAAATCGGGGCAACAGGTTGACCAAAGTTGTTTTGCCGGAGCCTGATGCGCCAACAACCGCCAACGTTTCCCCGGCCCTGATGGAGAGGCTGAGCTGCTTGAGTGCGGGAAGGGTATCTGTTTTATAGACCACGCTGACATCAGAAAATTCGATGTCGCCATGCGCTCTGGTTTTCACAAAAGAGCCGCCGGATTCGTCATGGGTCAGGTCCATGAGGTCAAGGCCGCGCTCCAGCGCGGCCAGTCCGCGCGTTACCGGTGTCGCCGCATCCGACAGGCTTTTGACGGGCGAAATCAGCAACAGCATGGCCGTCACAAAGGCCACAAAACCGCCCACTGTTGTCGTGCTTTCAGCGCTTTGCAGCAGCGCAATGGATATCACCGCGGAAAGTGCCATTGCCGCCAGCACCTGTGTGATCGCGCTCATGCCCGCATAGGCGGCGGTCGACTTCATCGACAGGCGGCGCAGGGAATTGCTCAAGAGATGGAAGCGACTGGCCTGGCTGGCTTGGGCGCCATGCAGTCGGACATCGCGATGTGCCATGACATTTTCTTCCACCACATAAGCCAGATCATCCGTGGCGGTCTGGCTTTCCTTGGTCAGCCGGTAAAGCCGCCGGGACAGGTTTTGAATGACATAGGCGACGGCCGGAAACAGCAGGGCCACAACAAGCGTCAATTTCCAGTTCAGGTAAACCAGATAGCCAATCAGCGCCAACAGCGTCAACACATCCCGTGCCAGCTTCATGATGGCATTGATCAACAAGGAGGAACCGTTGAACACCTCATAGACCACGGTGTTGGCAATAGCGCTGGAACTCTGGTCGGCAAACAGGCTTAGCCGGGCGCTCAAGAGTTTGCCAAACATCGCTTGGCGCAGCCGCAGCAAACCATCGTTGGTGACCTTGGCCAGGGCAAACTGCGCCAAAAATCCGGACACTCCGCGCACGGTAAATAGCAGCATCAGGGTCAGCGGCACCAGCCAGAGGTTGAATGAATCCCGCTGGAAGCCGCGGTCCAGCAGCGGCTTAAGCAAAGCCGGGACAAAAGGCTCGGTGGCCGAAGCAGCGACGGTTGCACCGATCGCCAGTGCCCAGCCCGCCCGCGAGCCGCTGAAATAGGGCCAGACCCGCGCAATCCTGCGCAACATGCTGGGTTTTACAGCCGGGTCAGCAGCGCTTTTTTCTGTAGTTTGCGTCACGTTGTTGGCTTGTTTTGAGGTGCTGCAATGACCGGGTTGGGCGTTTTGCTGAGGCCTAGCGCCAGCAGCAAGCCTATCAATACGCAGAAAAAATCACCAATCAGGGCATCGTAAAGGGATGCGTTAAAAAGGCAGGCAACGGCAAATGCCAGCAGCGCAGATTGCGCGGCTTGTGCATAGGGTTTTTCCATGCGCAGGGTGTCACGCAGCACTGAAAGCATCAGGCCGCAAATAATGAGGAGGCCGGGAATGCCCAGCTGAACGCCCCACAGAAGGTATTCCTGATGGGGGTTGCCATTGCCCGCTATGTCTATGTGCGCCGGATTTTGCGCGCGTTGAAGCCGGTTGTATTCGGTGCTCCAGCTGCCAACGCCTGCCCCTGCCAGCGGATACTGGGAAATGATTTGTACGGCCCTGCGCCAGAAGGTCAGCCGGATGCCCGTTGATGTGGTGAGCTCCGTTTGGGTTGAATACGATTGTGCCTCGGTCTTGATCAGAGTCAGTCGTTCATGCACCTTGGTCGAGCTGAGAAACAAGACCAAAGCTAGCAGAAAAGGCAGCAGAAGAACAAGCGCGCGGTATCTCTTCGGGAGTTCCCACATGATTGCAAGAGACAGCAATGCAATGGCAACGACGTGGCCGCTACGCCCGCTCAATACAAAAAAAACATTGCACAAGAAGGCGAAGGCCAGAACCACAGCAAAATGCTTGCCAAACCGCCCCGGAGCCAGGCTCCGCAAATTCCAGCAAATTGCGGCCAACACCGCGCCCATGATGCCTTGGTCAAGGTAACTTGAAAAGACTGCATATTGCGTCAATGCCATGTTCGATGTTGCCCACGGAACAGGCACGTGAAAAAACAGCATCCATGAACTGGCCAGGAGAAATAGTTGCGCCGAAACAAACGCGCCCAGCGCATAGGTGGCTTCGCGTCGGTCGCGAATAAGCAGCAGCATCAAAGCGATGACGATCAGTTTGCCGTACTTGGCCACAGAGCCCAGGGCATCGTCCTGCGGCGCAACCGTCCAAAGCAGGCTGATGGCGAATGCAAAAATGGCAACCAGCACGGCAATGGGTGTGCGCGCTCCAGCCAGCGGCGTGTCAGCTTCGCGGGCGCGTTGCGCGAAGAGCAAAGTAGCCAGCCCGCAGATCAGCAGCAAGAGTTTGGCGATGCTGATGATCACCATTGACAACCCCACGGAAGCTGCGGCCATGCAAATGATGGCGAGGCGCAAATTGATCGTCTTTTTTAGCAAAATGGTCGCAGGGGTGCCTGATGAATAGCCCGCATTATCGGTGATTCCATTTTCTGGCCAGGCGGTCAAACCCAGGGGGCTCTCTGCTATGCTGCGAAGGCTTGAAGCAAGGCATTTTCAGGGGTGAAGCCTGCCCTCAATCAGTTGAAAAGGTATTCGTTGGCAAGCTTGACTGTTACGGTAATCACCAAAAATGAGGCTCATAACATTGAAGCCTGCCTGCGCTCGGTACTGTTCGCGGATCAAGTCGTGGTGCTGGATTCAGGCAGTACGGATGACACTGCCCAGATAGCCCGATCCATGGGCGCTGAAGTCAGCATCAGTCCTGACTGGCCAGGCTTTGGCATCCAGAAAAATCGGGCGCTGGCATTGGCAAAGTCTGATTGGGTACTTTCGCTCGATGCCGATGAACGGGTTACGCCGCAATTGCAGGCTGAAATCCAGGCCGCGCTGCAAGCCCCGGCGGTCGATGCTTATTCTTTTCCCCGGCTATCAAGTTACTGCGGACAGTACATGCGGCATTCGGGTTGGTACCCTGACCGTGTGACGCGCCTGTTTCGTCGCCAGGTGGCGCAATTTTCAGATGATCTGGTGCATGAAAAAATCGTTACCTCAAGCGAGGTCGGTCAACTGCATTCGCCCTTGTTGCACGAAAGTTTCAGAAACTTTGAGGCGGTCCTCGACAAGGCCAATCGCTATTCAACGGCGGGCGCTCAAAGCCTGCTGAATAAAGGCAAGACCGCATCGTTGCGCAAGGCACTGGGCCATGGGCTCTGGGCTTTTATACGGACTTATTTTTTGCGGCTTGGCTTTCTGGATGGCCGGATGGGGCTGGTGCTGGCCATTTCCAATGCCGAAGGTACCTACTACCGCTATCTGAAGTTATGGTTGCTGTATCGGGACGGCAGCGGAGTACCGCCTGCACAATGAAGATCAGCTTTATTGTCCTGACCTACAACCGGACCGACGCTTTGCTGGCGGTGCTGCGCTCCTTGGCCGCGCAATGCGACATGCGGCACGAGGTGTTGATTGCTGACGATGGCTCGCGGCCCGATCAGGTCGAGATGCTGTATGAGCGCTGCCCGGTATTCAAATGCCCGGTGCGGCATGTCTGGCACCCGGATGTCGGTTTTACCGCCGCGCAGGCCCGCAATCTGGCGGCCAGTCATGCAACCGGTGACTATCTGGTCTTTCTTGATGGCGATTGTGTTCCGAACAAGTCGTTTGTGGCGCAGCAAACACGCCTTGCCGAGCCCGGCTGTTTTGTTAACGGCAGCAGGGTCCTGCTGAGCGAAAATCTCACCGGCCAGGTGCTCAATGGCGCAATCGATTTGCCCAGTCGCCCAGCATCTTTCTGGTGGCAGGCCCGCCTGCGGGGCGACAGCAATAAACTATTGCACCTGTTCATCTGGCCATGGCGTTTACTCAGAGTAAAAAAGGGCTTCCAGTGGCACGGCATTCGAAGTTGCAACTTCGCTGTCTGGCAGCGTGATTTTGCCGGTGTCAATGGGTTTGATGAGACGTTCCAGGGATGGGGTCATGAAGATGCAGACCTTGTTCTACGGCTCACTCACCTTGGCATTCTCCGGAAAAACGGGTTTATGGCGACGGAGGTGTTTCATCTTTGGCATCGTGAAAACAAGCGCGACCAGGAGTCTGGCAATAAAAACAGGGTCTTGCAACGCATGAAAACGAACTTGGTGCGGGCGGAAAAGGGGCTTGGCGAAATCGACCCCGCATCGCCCGTCAAAATAAACCAACTGTATTGATCAAAATTTTTTATGAGCATCACACCATTACTGAACCGTCGCACTGTTGTCAGCCTGATTGCTGCGGGCGTATCTCCGGCATTTGCGCAGTTTCGCGTAGAAGTGTCCGGCGTGGGCCTGACTCAGCTGCCCATCGCCATAGCGCCTTTTCGCGGGGAAGCGCAGGCGCCGCAAAAAATTGGCAACATCGTCAAGGCCGATCTTGAGCGCAGCGGCATGTTTCGCCCGGTTGATGCCGCAGGCATCGTGGCCGATGAAAACACGCGCCCAGACCTGGCGGCCTGGCGGCAAAAGGGCGCTGATGCGATGGTGACGGGAAGTGTCTCACTCCTTGCCGACGGGCGTTTTGATGTGCGGCTTCGTCTGTGGGACATCGTGCGGGGGCAGGATCTGGGCGGCCAGAGCTACACCGTGAAGCAGGCGGATTTGCGTCTGTCTGCGCACCGCATTGCCGACTATGTGTATGAAAAACTAACCGGTGAAAAAGGCATTTTTTCAACGCGGATTGCCTATGTGACCAAGGTGGCCCAACGCTACAACCTGTGGGTGGCCGATTCAGACGGGGAGGGTGCCCAGTCTGCCCTGACAAGTCCCGAGCCCATTATTTCTCCCTCATGGTCGCCCGATGGTTCACAGCTGGCTTATGTGTCTTTCGAGTCCCGCAAGCCAGTGATTTATTCGCATGATGTCGCCACTGGAAAGCGGCGTTTGCTGGCCAATTTCAAGGGTTCCAACAGCGCTCCGGCATGGTCACCTGACGGCAAGCAACTGGTCGCCACCCTGAGCCGTGAGGGCGGCTCGCAAATTTACGCCATAGGCCTCAATGGTGGCGAGCCCAGGAGGCTGACGCAATCGTCCAGCATTGACACCGAGCCGACCTATTCACCCGATGGCAGGTTCATTTATTTTGTGAGCGACCGCGGCGGTGCCCCGCAGATCTACCGTATGAGCCCCACAGGCGGCAGCCCCGAACGCGTCACGTTTACGGGAAGTTACAACATATCCCCAGCCATCAGCCCTGACGGACGCTGGCTGGCTTATGTTTCAAGGGTTGGGGGTGCTTACAAGTTGTATGTGATGGAACTTGCGGGTGGTGCGGCCACTCCTATTACCGACACCACGGCCGACGAAAGCCCGAGTTTTGCACCCAATAGCCGCCTGATTGTGTATGCAACACAGCAGCAAGGCCGTGAAGCACTGATGACCACGACACTGGATGGCAAGATCAAGGCCAAATTATCTGGAACCGGCGGCGATATTCGGGAACCCGACTGGGGGCCTTTCCAGCGGTAATTGGCACAGTATTGACACTGTTGAATTCAACATCATTTTTTTAGTAAAGGTAATCCATGAAGCGCACCCTTTTTTCCATCATTTCCTCCCTTGTACTTGCTGCCACGCTGGCAGCCTGCGGCTCCAACGTCAAGCTTGACAATGTGCCCGTGGAAGACAGGACAGCCAGTGCAAAGCAGGCTGATGATGCGGCCGGTGCAGCCGGTAGGGGTGTGGCTCCTGTGCAGATTTCGGGTACGGATGTCTCGGGCGCAGGGCCCGCCAATACGGCCAAGGTCATTTATTTTGATTTCGACAGCTACGTGATCAAGCCCGAATTCCAAAGCACCATTGAGGCACATGCCAAGTACATGACGGCCAACAAATCCCGCAAAATGGCCATTGAGGGTCACACCGACGAACGCGGTGGCCGGGAGTACAACCTGGCATTGGGGCAAAGGCGCTCGGAAGCGGTACGCCGGGCACTGGGCTTGCTGGGCGTCGCCGATGCCCAGGTCGAGGCTGTAAGTTTTGGCAAGGAAAAGCCCGTTGACTTAGGCACAGATGAAGCGGCGATGGCCAAAAATCGTCGCGCCGAGATCAACTACCGTTAAGCCAGGATTCGAGTCGTGAAAATGTTCAAAACCGCTGCAGCGGTGACGGCCTGCCTGCTGGCATTCCATGCAAACGCCGGCTTGCTTGATGACGACGAAGCGCGCAGAGCCATACTTGATTTGCGGCAAAAGTTCGATGCTTCCCAGCAGCGCATGGCGGATGACCTGAAAAAAACCAATGACGACAATGCCCAGCTGCGCCGCAGCATGCTCGATCTTTCCAACCAGATTGAGACACTGCGCAACGAACTGGCCACTGTGCGCGGACAAAACGAGAGGCTGGCACGTGACGTGGCCGATATGCAGCGCAGCCAGAAGGACATGACGCAGGGCGTTGACGAGCGTTTGCGAAAGTTTGAGCCGGCCAAGGTCACGGTGGATGGCAAGGAGTTTGTCGCCGAGCCAGCCGAGAAGCAGGAGTTTGACGCGGCGCTGGC
>DASXRN010000161.1:0-2592 GCA_036506595.1 Polaromonas sp.
TCAGGGCCGCCACCAGGCCCAGCGGTAAAAAGCCCAGCCAAGGCGCAACCTGGTCGGCTGGAGCGGTGAGAGCTGGGACGGCGCGGGGAGTAGTGGATAGTGAAGGCATGCAGGAACCGGATAAAGACAGCCCCAAGCCTAAGTTGCACGCCCCAATAAGTAAAATCAGTAATATGCGTATTACTTATCTGTATTAACGATATGAAAACTCGCCCTCTTCGTCTCACGCTGCGCCAGCTCTCGGTGTTTGCAGCCGTGGCCCAGCATGGCACGACCGTCGGAGCCGCCCATGAACTGGCGCTGTCGCAATCAGCGGTCAGCGGCGCGCTGGCCGACCTGGAACAAGCGCTGGGCAGCGCCCTGTTTGACCGTTTCGGGCGGCGGCTGGTGATCAATGAGACGGGACGCATGCTGTTTCCGCGGGCGCTGTCGCTGCTGGACCAGGCCCATGAGCTGGAGGGCCTGCCACTGCCCTCGGGTGTGCAGTTGCGTGTGGCGGCCAGCAACACCATTGGCAGCTACATCCTGCCTGCCCTGCTGGCCGGTTTTCGAAATGCGCAAAGCGGGCCGTGCGCACTGGACATGCGCATTGGCAACACCCGCGAGACGCTGCAGGCCTTGCTGAAATTCGAGGCCGACATCGGTCTGGTCGAAGGCCATTGCCAGGGCCATGAGCTGGTCTGCACGCACTGGGGCGATGACGAAATGGTGGTGGTGGTCAGCCCCTCGCATGCGCTGGCCCGCACCAGCCCAGGCAGCCCCAGCGCAGCCGCGTTGCGCGATGCGGACTGGGTGGTGCGCGAGCCAGGCTCGGGCACGCGCGAGATCATCGAAGAACGCTTGGCGCCGCACCTGGGCCCGCTGCGCTTTGCGCTTGAGCTCGGTAACGCCGAAGCCATCAAGCGCGCGGTGATGAGCGGCTTTGGCGTGAGTTGCCTGTCATTGCACGTGGTCGGCGATGCCCTGGCCCACGGCAGCCTGGTCGCGCTGCGGGGCGGTTTGCCGCCGCTGGTGCGCCCCCTGCACCTGGTGCTTCACAAGGACAAATACCTCACGCGCGGCCTGCGTGCGTTCACCGACTACCTGCACCAGAACGCGCCCAAGCCCTTGGGCTGAATCAGACCCCGGCCAGCGCCGCAAAGGCCTTGATCACCTCGGGCGGTGCCTGCACCATTTCAATTAAAACGCCCTCGCCCGACACGGGAAACTCGTCGCTGGACTTGGGGTGCAAAAAACAGATGTCAAAGCCGGCAGCGCCCTTGCGGATGCCGCCAGGCGCAAAACGCACGCCCTGCGCGGTCAGCCATTCCACCGCCTTGGGCAGGTCGTCGATCCACAGGCCCACGTGATTCAGCGGCGTGGTGTGCACCGCCGGCTTTTTGTCCAGGTCGAGCGGCTGCATCAAATCGACCTCGACCTTGAACGGGCCGCGGCCGATGGCGCAGATGTCTTCGTCGACGTTTTCACGTTCGCTGGCGAAATTGCCGGTGACTTCGAGCCCCAGCATGTCTACCCACAGGGTGCGCAGACGGTCTTTGCTGGGCGCGCCGATGGCGATTTGCTGGATACCCAGCACCTTGAAGGGGCGCTGAGCCGCCGCGCCGGGCCGCCCCAAGCAAGGCTGCGCCCCCTCGGGGGGCAGCGAGGACACGCCAGTGCCGAACGTGGGGGTCTGATTCATCATGCGAACTCCACAATCGGCTGGTCCACTGCCAGCGACTCACCCTTGGCGGCCAGCACCTTGCCGACCACGCCGTCAGCCGCGGCAAACAGCACGTTCTCCATTTTCATGGCTTCAATCACCGCCACGCGTTCACCGGCCTGCACTTTTTGCCCCGCCTGCACGGCCACTTCGACCAGCAAGCCGGGCATGGGCGACAGCACATAGCGGCTCATGTCGGGCGGCGCCTTGAAAGGCATCAGCGCATGCAGCTCGGCGGCACGCGGCGACAATACCAGCGCATCGAGACGCGTGCCGTTGTGGGCAATGCGGATGGCCAGCGGATTCTTGACCGAGCCATGGCCGACGCCACGCTCAACCTGTGCGGCAAAGGGCTGGCCATTGACTGTGCCGCGAATGCGGGCACCGCCCAAATGCCAGTTGCTACAAATTTCATAGCTGCTGGCACCCGTCTCTACACGGCTGGAGCCTGATTCGGCTTGATAATCCCGCACCAGCACCGGCCGCGGCGTGTTCCGCCCGCCTTTTTCCGAGCTAGCCAAGCCGATGACCACAAACTCCTCGCCCACCGTCACGCCGTGGCCAGGCAGCTGGCCGCTGATGCCGGCGGCCCGGCCCAGCATGCGGCGGTTGACATAGGCCGCCAGCGCCACCAGAAAATCCGGGTCATCGTGCGGCACGTCTTCCGCATGGAAACCCTTGCCATAGTTCTCGGCAATAAAGCCGGTATTGAAGTCACCGGCCACAAATTTCGGGTGCGCCAGCAAGGCCGCCTGAAACGGGATGTTGCTGCTGATGCCGCGAATCACAAAGCCGTTGAGCGCCTCACGCATCTTGGCAATCGCGTCCAGCCGGTCTTTGCCGTGCACGATGAGCTTGGCAATCATCGAGTCGTAAAACATCGGGATTTC
>DASXRN010000162.1:0-2644 GCA_036506595.1 Polaromonas sp.
ATAGCGTTGAGCGCGTCGGCGTCCAGCACCACCCGCGTTGCCGCCGACAACACTTTGGCGATGACGGTCTTGACGGCTTCGCCGCCGCCGCAACCGCAGACCACAACCTGGTGCTTCAAATCCAGCGCTTCGGGGCTGCGGAACATCAGCTCGGGCTGCTGCACATCCAGGCTGATCACGGCTTGGCCGAGCAAGGCCACGAACACCCGGCCAGCACCCGCATGCAGCGCGGCGCGGGCAGCCAGCAGGGCGGCACCCATCATGTGGCTGCCAGGGCCGGCCTCGCCGCCCACAATGGCGACGTCGCCAAATAGGCCCTTGTGGCTGGCATGAGCGGCCTTCACTCGCAGCGGCTGGGTCGCGCGGTCCGCGCCCAGCAGCCAGGCGCAGGGCGTTGGCATCGCAGGCGCCGCCGCGGCCTGAACGCCCAGGTCATCAAACCAGACTTCGCCGGCACAGTCGCGTCCGCTGGCCGTGAACAGTCCCGGCTTCAGGGTCACAAGGCTTAAGGTAAACAGGCCTTTGGTGCCAATGTGACGGGCGGGAGCAGCTATGAATTTTGTAGCGACAGCGAAGCCCGTGTCGGCATCCAGTCCGGTCGGCATATCCACCGCCAGCCGTGGTGCCGGACTGGCCTGCATCACCTCCAGCCACGCTTGCATAGCCTCGCTGCCGGCACGGCCGGGCTCCAGCCGGCCACCAAGGCCCAGCAGCGCGTCGATGCAGAAATCAAAATCCGCTGGCGGCTGCGTTGCCATGGGCACGCCAGCGGCCAGCGCCCGCTCGCGGGCGGCGTGGGCATCGGGTGGCAAGCCGGTTTTGCCTGGGGACAGGCCGGTCCAGGTCACGACCACTGCCTTGCCCCATTGGTGCAGCTGCAATGCGGCCTCAAAACCGTCACCGCCGTTGTTGCCCGGCCCGCACGCGACCCAGATGCGCCGGGCGTGCGGGGCCAGCGCCAGCGTCAGGCGGGCAATAGAAAGACCTGCGCGCTGCATCAAGCTGTGCGGCGGCAGGCTGGCAGCGGCTAGCTGCTCAAGCTGGCGAGTTGCCGCCACGCTGTACAGCGGCTGGCTGGAGGCGATGGAGATTCTTTGCATGGCTTGATTGTGCGGTCTAGAAGGTATGGGGAGGTATGGGCGTAAAAAAACCCGGCAGACCGGGTTTTTGAAAGAAGTGAAGACGTGGCAACGTTACGCGTCGGGCGGAATACGCAAAACCTGGCCCGGGTAAATCTTGTCGGGGTGCCTCAGCATGGGCTTGTTGGCCTCAAAAATCTGCGGATATTTGTTGGGCGTGCCGTAAAACTCCTTGCTGATTTTCGACAGGTTGTCGCCGCTGACCACCACATGCCATTGTGATTCAGGCTCGGGGCTGGACACCGTCATCAGGTCGTTCACCGCGGCAACCGAGGCCACATTGCCGCAGCACAGAAGCACTTTTTCCTTGGTGGCCTGATCGGCTGCCACGCCGGCGACGGTGACCGTTGCGCTAGGTGCGTCAAAGCTGATATCCAGCGCCTCAACATCCAGGTTCATGGTGCCGATATACGTGCCAATCGCATCGCCGGCCGCTTTGCTCAGCGCCTCGATGTTTTCTGGTGTGGGGGTGGCCGCTGCGGCTTCCTGGGCGGCTTTGGCTTCGCCGTGCCCGAAAAGCTTTTCACCGCCTTCCCTGATAAAACTGAACATGCCCATGGGTACTCCAATCAATAAGTGGATGGCCCGGTACAAACACGGTAAAACGCCGGGCCGCTTTCACTGTACATGCTGGGTGTGACGATTTAAGCGCTAACGGCCACAAGGCACTTATCTTGCGGCTTCGGCCTACAACGGCTGAACATGCACTAAAGCAATCGGTCGACCCGAAGGCCTTCCATGTCGATATCGGCGGGCCTGCCCGCCATCAGGTCCGCCAGCGCCCGCGCGCTGCCGCAGCTGAGCGCCCAGCCGCTGGAGCCGTGGCCCAGGTTGAGCCAGAGGCCGGGCAGGCCGCTGCTGCCGATGATGGGCGGCCCGTCGGGCAGCATGGGGCGCGCACCTTTCCATTCCTGCACGTGCGCCCCCAGGTTGGAGTGTTGGACCGCCCCCGGAAACCAGTCGTGCAGCACTTTATAGAGGGTCTGGATGGAGGAAGCCCGTTTGGAGTCAAGTGAGCCGCCAATTTCTGCGCTGCCGGCCACGCGAACGCGATGGCCCAGGCGGGAAATGGCGACCTTGTAACGCTCGTCCATTAGCGCGCTGCGCGGTGCGTTCAGCGGTTCGCGAATCGGGGCGCTGATCGAGTAGCCATACACGGCAGTCATCGGAATCTTCAGACCCAGCGGCCTCAAAAGCTCGGCAGAGGCCAGGCCCGCGCACATTACGACCTGGTCAAAGCTGCGCGGTGCGTCTTCTCCTGCTATCAAAATGCTAGCTGCTTGCACCCTATCCAATTGGGCTACGGTCGTATTGAACTCGAAATTGACGCCGATGTGCTGGGCTTCGTTTTTCAGCAGCAGCGCAAACTGCCGGCAGTTGGCCACCCCGTCGTCGGGCAGGTGCACCGCCCCCAGAAAAGCCGTGTCGGGATTGAGCGCGGGTTCAATCTGGCGCACTTCGTCGGCACTGATTTCCCTGAACGTCACGCCCGCCTCGCGCAACAC
>DASXRN010000163.1:0-2296 GCA_036506595.1 Polaromonas sp.
ACGAGGTGATCTCGCTGCTTTCGGCCACTTTGCGGGCCACGCGAAACGCGCGCGCGCCGCGCCAACCGCCGGGCGCTGCGGCCGTGTCGGCATAGATTTTTTCCTCTGCGCCTATCAGGATGTCGGCCAGCTGCTGGTAGGCCGCGCCCCAGGCCGCCAGCACCTCGTCGGTGGCAATCTCCGCACCCAGCACTTCGCGAATGGCGCGCAGCAGGCAGCCGCCCACGATGGGGTAATGCGCCGGCTCAATCTGCAGCGACACATGTTTGTGGATGATTTGTGAGACCAGGCCGCCGAGCCGCTCCAACTGGTCGATGTGGCGGGCATACATGAGCACGCCGTTGGCCAGCGCGCGGGGTTGGTCGCCATTGGCCTGGTGCGCCTGGTTGAAGAAGGGCCGCACCTCCGGGTGTTCGGTCAGCAAAATTTTGTAGAAATGCGTGGTCAGCGCTTCGCCGCCGCTTTCAAGCAGGGGCACGGTGGATTTGACAATGGCGCGTTGGCTTGCAGTCAGCATGGGTTCTCCGGTAGTGGCAGGGTCGCCTCGCACCTTGCGAAGCCGGACCAACTGCCGGGCTTGTGGCCGCCATGCTTTACTCAAGAGCCGTGCCATGCCGTTCAGCTATATGAATCAAGGACTTGCGAAATGCAAGAGTCAAAAAGATACCGCTATTCAGTAGTCATAATGATGCCTTAAAGAGTCAATATGAATACCAAACCGATGTTGCAAGCCCTGGTACCGCTGGTCGATGACCTGTCTCGCGAGCTGCCCGACAGCGAGCGTTACCGCCGCCTGCTGGAAGCGGTCCGGGCGCTGCTGCCCTGCGATGCGGTGGCGCTGCTCCGGCTGGACGGCGACTGGCTGGTGCCGGTGGCGGTCAATGGTTTGAGCAGCGACACGCTGGGGCGGCGTTTCAAAGTGGATGAACATCCGCGCTTTCAGCAACTACTGCAGGCCGATGGCCCGACACGCTTTCCGCCCGACAGCACCTTGCCTGACCCCTATGACGGCCTGGTGGACGGCCTGCATGGCCATCTGGAAGTGCATGACTGCATGGGCTGCCCGGTGCAGATCGGTGACAACACCGAAAGGCCCTGGGGCGTGCTCACGCTGGACGCGCTGGCCAGGGAGCGGTTTTCCGTGGTGGACCTCGGCGACCTGCAGGCCTTTGCCAGCCTGGCCGCCGCCACCGTCAGCGTGGTGCAGCGCCTTGAGCGGCTGGCGCTGCGTGTGGAAGACGAACGCCAGCGCGCCGACAGCTACCGCGCGCTAGCCGCTGAAAGTGGTGCGTCCAGGCTGATGGGCCAAAGCGCCGCGCACCAGCGGCTGCTGGAAGAAATCGCCATCGTCGGCAACAGCGAACTCACGGTACTGATCACCGGCGAAACCGGCGTTGGCAAGGAGCTGGTGGCGCAGGCGCTGCACGCCGCATCGCCACGCGCAGCGCGCCCGCTCATCAGCCTCAATTGCGCGGCGCTGCCCGAGACACTGGTGGAAAGTGAGCTGTTTGGCCATGTGCGCGGCGCGTTTTCAGGGGCGGTGACGGACCGACGCGGCAAGTTTGAGCTGGCTGATGGCGGTACGCTGTTTCTCGATGAAGTGGGCGAGCTGTCGCTGGCGGTCCAGGCCAAGCTGCTGCGTGTGCTGCAAAACGGGCAACTGCAGCGCCTGGGCTCTGACCGCGAGCACCAGGTCGATGTGCGGGTGATTGCCGCCACCAACCGCGACCTGGCCGAAGAGGTGCGCGCCGGGCGTTTGCGCGCCGATTTTTACCACCGGCTCAGCGTCTACCCGCTGGTCGTGCCGCCGCTGCGCGAGCGCGGGCACGACGTGCTCTTGCTGGCCGGCAATTTTCTGGAGCAGAACCGTTCACGTCTGGGGCTGGGCAGCTTGCGCCTGGACGCGAGTGCGCAGGCCGCGCTGCTGGCCCACGATTGGCCCGGCAATGTGCGCGAACTGGAGCATCTGGTGGGCCGCAGTGCGCTGAAGGCGCTGGCCGGACTGGCCAAACGGCCCCGGATTGTGAGCCTGACGGCTGCGCATTTTGATTTGCAGGTCAGTCCGACGCCGGCGGCAGCGGCTGATGATCTTGCATTGGGCGCCGACACGCAGCTGGCAACGGCCCCGGTGGATTTACGCAGTTCCATGGAGGCGCACCAGCGCCAACGCATTGAAGCCAGCCTGGCGCGCCACCACGGCAACTGGGCCTCGGCGGCACGCGAGTTGGGGCTGCATCGCGCCAACCTGGTCAGGCTGGCGAAAAGGTTGGGCTTGCGCGCAGGTGGATGAAAGCAT
>DASXRN010000164.1:0-10200 GCA_036506595.1 Polaromonas sp.
CAAAGCCGTTCTTCGGCAGGATGCGGTCAGGATATGGCGATGCATCCATGCCCAGTGGAATCACCTCCGGCACGCGCTGCGTCCATTCGGGCGGGTTGAGCCAGTTTTCGCGCAGGTCGTTGAGGCGTTTGGCTGCGCGGGTGATGGCTTCGGCGGCAGTTCGTACGGAGAGACCTTGCCTTGCACTTGTCCCCTTGCCCGTTCGCCCTGAGCCTGTCGAAGGGCTTTCGCTGCTGGCCAAGGCTTCGACAAGCTCAGCCCGAACGGGTGTAGAGGGCAACCCAAGCGGCATGATCGCGCCCCCGGGAAGGGTTTCGGTTTGCTGATGCGCCGTGTCGGCGGGCGTCAGGCCTGACGGGAAGGGAAAAGTTTCGAAGCAGGTGGTGGGGTGTAGCGCGGCCGGTCTTCGAGCGAGGTGCCCATGCGCAATGACCAGTGCTCGTGAAAGCGGCTGTGCAGGATGCCGAAGGTGGTGTCGTCGGCGCGGGCGGTGACGTCCAGCAGGTTCATCGCCAGCGTGGGTGAGCTACGCCAGGCGAAGATGCGGTGCTTTGCAACGACCGGCGTGACGATGAAGCGTGGCAGCCCCGCCGTGCCTTTGCGCATTTCAGTTCGCGGACGCTCGTACAGCCACCATTGGTCGCGGGTTTTCGCGTTGCGGTCCTTGGCGCGCGCAGACTGAACGTGTAACCGTGCAAACTCAAACGGTCTCTCAAACAAAGCGGCTTCGTTTTCGGACAGACCGGTGAAGTCAATGACCCAGGTGTCGGAATCGTTGCGCACCACATCTGTAGCATTGATCCACGGGCGGAGTACGTCGGCGTTCGGCCGCCGGTTCGGGTTGCCCGCCTGCTGGAGCCATGAACGCGCAGTCGAGCCGGGCACGTCAAACGGGCCGTACTTCTTGATGCCTTCAAAGCAGGTCGCAGCGTTTTCGCCAAGGCGCTGCGCGGTTGTCAAATCAACCAGCGCGCCATCCGTGCTTCCAGGTGACAGATCGGCATGAATCTCCGCGACAGTTACCCCATCCAGTACCGCCTCCTGCGTCGCGTGCCCGAACGCCACCAGCGACACACGAACAGCGGCGCCCTCGTTCACCCAACCTTCATCTCCCCATGCCTCGTAAATGCGCGTGGTTTTAGCAATCGCGTCGAGCACGGCGCGGTTCTTGCCACCGCGAATGCTGTTCGTAGCCACCAGCCCCGCAGCCCCAAGGCCTTGAGTTTCGATGGCTCTACGCGACTTTTCAAACCAGTAGCAAACTAAATCGGCACCACCTGGCACGCGGCCCTTGTAGGCAGCACGCAGTATTTCGGTGTAATCCCCACCGAGTTCCGCACGCATCTTCTTGTCCCCCAAAAACGGCGGATTCCCAATCACCACGCTGGCTTTGGGCCACGCGGCTTCGACAGGCCCAGCCCGAACGGCATCATGGGTCAGCAGCGCATCGCGGCACTCAATATGGTCCAGCGGCTCCAGCACGGGGTTGGTCTTGAACTCGTAGCCGTGCGTGAGCCGCCATTGCAGCTCGCCAATCCACACGGTGACCCGTGCCAGTTCGGCGGCGTATTCGTTCAGCTCCAGCCCCAGCATGTTGTGCGGGCCGGTCACCAGGTCGGCCTCGCGGTCCAGGCCCAGGGCGGCGGCCTCTAAATGGCTCTTGTGCTCTATGTCCTTGAGCGTCTTGAGCCCGAGGAACAAAAAGTTGCCGCTGCCGCAGGCCGGGTCGAGCACGCGGTAGTCCTTGAGCTGGTCCAGCCATTTGACGAACTTGACCTGGGCGGCCTTGTGGTGTTTGTCGTTTCTCTTGGTGCTTTTGGCCATCAGGCCACGTATTTCCTGCGCCAGCAGCTCCCAAATTTGTAGCAAAGGCCGCTGCAAAACGGGCTCGACGATCCTTTGAATAGTGGCCGGGTCGGTGTAGTGGGCACCGAGCTGGCTACGTTTGGCCGGGTCCAGCCCTCGTTCAAACAGCGTGCCAAAAATGGAGACATCAATCGCGCTCCAGTTCAGGGCGGCGGCGTTGCGCAGCTCTGCCATCTCCATGATCGTGAGCGGCGGCACGTTGATCTTTTTGAACAGGCCGCCGTTGAACCACGGAATGTCGTCGTTGCCGTACAACCCGCCGTCGCGCATCACCGTAAAGAGGTTGCGCAGCCCGGCCGTGAGTTTGTCACTGGTAAGTTTGAGGTTGTTCACCAGGCCTTCAAACATGCGCCCAGGCAGCAGGCCCACGTCCTCGGCAAAAAAGCAGAACAGGCATTGAGTGAGGAAGTGGGCCACGTCGTCGGCGTGGTGGCCGCGCTTGCGCAGGCCCTCGGCCAGCGTGGCGAAGCTTTTGGCGGCTTCCTCGGTGATGTCGCGGCTGGTCTTTTTCGGGCGAAAGCTTTCGGGCGCGGTCCAGATGCGGCGCAGCAGCGCCAGCTTGTCGGGCTGGTTCAGCTCGTGCAGCAAGACGGTGTGCGTCTCGCTCGGGTGGCCGGTGAACTGGGTGTGGATGCGGATGGTGAGGCGGTCGCACACCACCAGAATCGGCGGGTTGCTGAGCGCCAGGCTGTAGGTGAGCAGCTGCTTGAGCGCGGTGTCGAGGTTTTTGCCGGGGGCCTTGTTTTCCCAGGCGAAGTGGTCGCGCTTGAAAACATCCGCATAACCGCGCGCCTCGCCCAACACCAGCGTATCTTGCTCAAAGAGGTAGTCACCGTGACTGCCGGGCGTGGGCACGCCCAGCAACGCGCACAGGTCCATGAAGTGAGGTTGCGCGCCTTGCCGCTCGTTGAGTTCGTAGGCCGGGCCGCCGGGGCCCCATTTTTGAATGAAGGTTTGGGGCGTCATTTAGTTTTCAGTAGCCACGCAGCAGCATGTCGAGGGCGGTTTCAATGTCTAGTCCGCGTTTCTGGGCAGACGCTACGCTGGCACGCAGTTCACCGACATAAAAGACGCTGATGCCCAAGGGGTGCAGGCGCAACGGTTCGCCCGCCACCTCAATCGTTGGGTTAAAGCGTTCCGTCAATCCGGGTACTGCCTCTGGGCGGGCCAGGGGCACGCACACTCGCTCCGCGAACTGGTAAAGCAGATCGCTTTGTATTTGAAGCACACATGGAAACTCGGGGCGGTCTTCGGCGATGGGGTTGGGATAGATATCGAATCGGGCCATGAGTGTGGTGACCGGAAGTGAAGCCCTGGTGAGGCGGCAATTAAAGGTCAAGTCACCGAAGAAGTCGGCTTGTCGGTCTGTGATTGCCTCCAGCGCCGCACACGCTGCGCATAAGGCTCACGTGTGCTGGCCCAAGCGTTGTATTGCGCAATCTCGGCTGCATGGTCAGCAACCCACTGCTGATTTTCCGCAGTTGCGGTGGCTGCTGCGGTACGTTCTGGTTCTTTGACAGCGTAAGCGGCCACGTCTTCGCGCACCTGCGGCAGCGCTGGCACTACTTTCATGGGCAACAACTCTACCCGGCCATCCTGATGAAAAACAGCATCGTAAAGCTGCCCTGCAAATTTTTTCCCCAGCGAGATTTGGCCGCTGGCACCTACTTCCTTGAGCATGATGATTCCTTGCAGATTCTTCATGCCATCATGCGGCATGAAAAACAAGGTGTCAAGCCGGGCCAGGCTTGGTACTTGATTAACGCTTGAGCAGCACCTTCAGCACGTTTTGCACGCGGCGGGCGTTGCTGGCGTCAAAGTCGGCGGCCAGCACCTGGGCGGCGTCTTCGCCCCAGGTCTCTACCGGTGCCGGGGCGTTGCGCTTGGTCAGCAGCTGCAGTTGCAGCATGCGGCGGGCACTGAGGTGCTCGGCCGGCGTGGGCACTTCGGCGGCCATTTCCAGGCGCAGCAGGGCTTCGGCCGCATCTTTGCCAGACGGCGCGCTGACGGCCTGCACCCAGCGGTTGCGCACCGCCGGTGACACCTGTTTGCCCAGGTCTTGCGCGCTCGGCAGCTGGGCCGGGTCGCGCTTTTCCCAGGCGGTGATCAGATGGGTCAGCACCTCGCCATGGGCCTGCACGGCGAGCTTTTTCAGCGCCAGGTTGGCGGCTTCAAAGGCTTCGCGCTGGGCGCGGAAGGCGGCATCACCGAGGCGCGGGCCGCGCTCTTCGAAGGCGGGGCGCTCGCTGAAACGGTCGCCCCTGTTACCGCGATCGCCACGCTCGGCGAAGTTGTTGCGCTCATCACGGCGCGGCTCAAACTTGTTGTCGCCGCTGGAGCGTGGGCCGCGGGCATCTTTGCGGTCGCCAAACTTGCCGCCACGGCCTGCGGCTGCGGGCTCAGCTTTTTTCATGCCGGGGCGGTCGTCGCCGCGCATGGCCACGACGGGCTTGGCCGCTGGCTTGGGGGCGGGTGGCGGCTCGACCGCGGCAGCTGCTTCAGCGGCTTCCACGGGTTCAGCGGCTGCGGCATCTGCCGGCGACGCCTGCTCCGCTATGGTTTCTGTAGCTTCTTGCGCCCGTTCCTCCTGGGCTACAGGCTGATTTGATTCAGAAGCAGCCGGTACTGGCACGGCAACCTGGCCACGAACGATGGCTTCGAGCGCCTTGGCGGCGGCATGAATCTTCTGCGCATCGCCGCTGGCGGTAGCGGCTTCAACGGCCTTGGAGGCTTCCAGCACCATGCGGTCAAACTCGCCCAAAGCCGCCGCGGCTTTTTCGCGCTCGGCGGTTTTGCGCTGGAAGGCATCGTCAATCGGCTTGCGGAAGGCGTCCCAGAGCTTCTGCTCCTGCTTGCGCTCGATCGGCACGCCTTGCGCCTCATGCTGCCAGCGCTGCTGCAAATGCTTGACGGCATCAATGCGCAGCTGCGGTTCGGCGCCCAGCGCCTGGGCTTCCTCAATCATGGCCTTGCGGCGCGCCAGGCTGTCGTTGCGGGCGGCGGTCAGGGGCGCGTCGGCCGCGTCCATGGCGGCTTTCCACTCGGGCTGGATCTCGGCAAAGGCTTTTTCGCTCAAATGCCCGGCTTCGCGCCATTTGTCGACAAAACCGTTGAGGCTGCGGATGTGGTGCTTCCAGTCGGTGTTGGTCTTGTTGGCTTCGGCCCAGGCCAGCACTTCATCAATCAGGGCGCGGCGCTGGGCCTTGTTGGCTTCGGCCTGCTCCTTGGTTTTTTCGAGCCAGACTTCGACCACCTTGTGGGCTTCGTTGCAGGCATCGTCAAAACGTTTCCACAGCGCATGGTTGGGCGTGCCGCCCTGGTCGCTGGTTTTCCACTGCTCGCGCATGGCGCGCAAGGCCTCCTGCTGCTTGCGCCCGCCCATGGGTTTGGCCACCAGCGCCTCGGCCTTCTGCACCAACTCTTCGCGGATCTGGTCGGCACGCCAGCGCTGCCAACCTTCGAGTTCGCCGGCGGCGGTGAGCGCGGCGTGGGCGGCGGCTTCCAGCTTGCTGTCAATGTTGCGGATGTGTTCCTTGAGCGCGTGGCGCAAATCAGCGGCCACCTTGGGCGTGGCCTTGCCATGGCCTTCGGTGACTTCGCGCTCCAATTTTGAGAGCGCCTCCTGCACGACGGCAGCGGCCTTCTCGCGCATTTCCTTCAAAACCGCGGGGTCGATCTTGACCTTGGGCGGGCGGGTGGACGGTTCGCCTGAGGCGGCAGGTGCGGCCACGCCGCGCGCGGCGCGCAGCTCGTCGGCCCACACCGGCACGGCGGGCAGCGGCGCAGCCGCATCTTCCGCAGCCTTGACGGCGACGGCCAGCGCACCCTGGAACGCCTCCCAGACGGCCACCAGCTGGCCGCGCGAGGCCTCCAGCAGTGGCGGAAACTTGGCATCCACGCTGGCCCAGTTGCCGTCTTGCGTGATCTCGTCAGCCTGGGCCTGCCAGTGCGCCACGTCGGCGCGCAGGGTTTCCAGCGCAGCTTCGGCATCGCGCCAGGACTTGATGGAGAGCACCTCGATACGCTGCGCAATCAACACGGCGGCCTCGCGCTGGACCTGGGTGCGGTGCTGCAGGTCCTCAATGGTTTTGACGCGCTCGGCCAGTTGCACCTTGAGGCTGGCCAGCGGCTCTTTGGACAGCGGCGCGCCGGCCTTGGCGGCATCGCGCTGCCAGGCCAAGGCGTCGGCCAGGTTGAGCTTGGGCAGGCCCAGCAGGCCCTGGGCTTTTTCGGTCCATTCGGCCGCCACGGCTTCCTGGCCCTTGCTGCGCTTGACTTCGTCGAGCTTTTCCTTGAGCGGCTTCGCCGCGCCCTTGTCGCGGTTGGCCAGGTCTTTGTAGACCTCGGCCATCTGCTCTGCCGTCGGCTCGGTGGCCAGCCACTGGCGGATGCGGGCCGTGCGCTCGCCCGAGGTGGCGGCGGAAAACGCGCCGCCGGTGAGTGCGTCCAGCGCGTGCTGATCGTGGGATTTGGTGGAGGTAGAGGTCACTTCGGGCGCTTCAGATAATGGGTTGCGGATAGGAAAACTGAACATAAATGTCTGTCGGGGATTGTGCATGCTGCGGCTGACAGCAGCCCCGGGTCTTGGGCCAGCGCGTGTTCGCGCACCGGCGGCAGTGAACCCCCTATTTTCACCGAGATTTGCGCTCCCGCCGGCGAGCCGGCCCAGCGACGCCAAAACCCGTCATTGCCGGATCGCCTCGATTGACACAAAAAGCGTGATTTCATTGCTGATCAGCGGCACAAATTTGCCAAGATTGAAGTCACTGCGACTGACTTTGCCGGTGGCATTGAGACCACAGGCCGGCTTGTGCAACATGGGGTGCATCATGCACTTGTAGTGAGTGACGCTCAGGCTCACGGGTCGGGTAATGCCCTTGATGGTCAGATCGCCCTCGACGGCTGTGACATTGTCAAGCTTGCCGAAACTGAAACGGTTGGACTTGAAGGTGATGAGCGGAAAACTGCTGGCGTCAAAGAACGCTTCGCTGAGCAACACCTGGTTGAAAAGGCGCGAACCGGTACTGATCGAATGGACGTCGATGCGGGCCTCGACGCTGCCGGTCTGGTCTTGCAAGTCCAGGCTGATCGTGGCGTTGACCTTGTCGAAACGGTCGCGCTGCACGCTGTAGCCGATGTGGTTGAACTCAAAAAAGGCAAAGGTGTGATCGGGGTCGGACTCGTACACATCGACCGCCGCCAGGGCAGAAGCCAGCGACAAACTGCACGCCAGCGCGGTAAAGAGCTTTTTCATGCCTGACTCCCAAGGTCACGGGTTAGGGGCTCAGCACCAGATGAAACTGCACCGTCACTTCGTTGGCCACCACGCGAACATCGCCCCAGGGGCCGCCGCCAATCCCGAAGTCCAGCCGCTTGATCACGAAAGAACCCTCCATCACCGCCTGCTTGCCGCTGGCCTTGAGCACGGCGTTCAGCACCAGCGGCTGGCTGGCGCCCTTGAGGCTGAGGACGCCGCTGACCTGGAAGCGGCCGGCGCCCTGCGGCTGGATCTGGCGCATCTCGAAGCGCGCCTCGGGATGGCGCTTCACATCGAACCACTGCGCGCCGACGACCTCCTCGTTGACCTCCCGGATGCCGATATCAACGCTGGACAGGTCTATGCGCAGCTGGCCGCTGGCCGCCGTCGGCGCCTCGGGGTCGAAGGCCAGGCTGGCGTCGAATGTGCGGAAGGCACCGTCCACCGGAACGCCCATTTGCCGCGAGGTGAAGCGGATATTGCTGCCGGCCAAGTCCACCCGCCGGTACTCCGCGGCCTGGGCGCAGACACAGGACAGAACCAGGGCCACGGCAAGGATTTTCATGGGCGAGCCCCGGTGAAGCGGAACATCCGGCCCAGCACGCCGTTCCGGTCGATGAAATGGTGCTTGAGGGCCGCGGCCACATGCAAGCACACCAGGCTGAGCAAGGCGTAGTTGAGTATACGGTGCAGGGCTTCCAGAAAAAGCCCCAGCGCCTCGTTGCGCGCCACCACATCGGGCAGCGGCCACAGTCCGAAGTAAACCGTCGTGACGCCCTTGGCCGAACTCATCAGCCAGCCCGAGACCGGGACGCTGGCCATTAGCAGATAGAGCAGCAGATGGCTGGCGTGCGCCACCGCCTGCTCCCATGCGGGCATGCCGGCTGGCAGCGGCGGCGGCGCATGCAGGCCGCGCCAGACGATGCGGGGCAGCAGCAGCGCCGCGATGGTGACGCCTATCCACTTGTGGTACGAATAGAGCTGCAGCTTGAGCGGACTGAGCGGCAGGCCCACCATGTACAGCCCGAGGCAAAAGCCCGCCACTATGAGCAGGGCCATGGCCCCGTGCAGGGTGATCGCCGTACGGGTGTAAGGGATGTAAGCAGCGGGCTGCAAGCGGCTCTCCAGCGGCAGGTGTGAGCTTTCGCCCCCATTGTGAGTCCATCCCCATGGCCAGCGCAAGCGGGCCGCCGGCCACCCTATCGCCGATCTCTCCCTGTTTAATCCATGGCTATGGCGGCTACTGCATCGCCAAATTCAGCTCGGCGCGCGGTGTCCATTTGGCCTCGGGCAGCACGGCTTTGGCAGCCCCCAGAAAAAGCCGCTCGGGCGGCAAATTTCTGGTGGCAAGGTAGTCTTTGACGGCCATGCCGCGCTGCACGGCCAGTTCGCGCATGGTGTCATCGTTCACTTTAATGTCGGCCAGCAACAGGTTTTCCATCTCCGCGACGGGCAGATCTTTGGTCAGGCCGACGAGGTTGCGCGGCTTGGGCATGTCGGCGCGCTTGTAGACCTCCTTGAGCAGGGCCGGGTATTCGGCCGCGCTGATGCTAACTGCGGCCGTGATCGTGCTGCCATTGCCGCCCTCTTTGACGGTGCTGCGGCGCTTTTCGGCCCTTACCTGTTCAACCAGTTCATCGAGCCGCTCGCGCTTGAAGCCCGCGCGTTCGGCTTCCATGCTGCTGGTGCCCACCACCGTGAGCTTGAGCGCCGGTCTGTCGGCCAGCGCCTTGGCGACCTTGTCGAGCCCGGCCTTGGCCTCGGGCGCCAGCTGGGCGCTGCCGGCGGCAAAGCTGACGGTGCTGAGCTCGTCCCCGCCGCCGCCCAGCGCACCGGCCAGCAGGCTAAAGGGGGCGGTGATGGCCTTGACGATCACATTGATGATGACCTTGACGATGATGGGGCCGAGGCTGAACTGCGGGTCGTTGAGCGAACCGCTGATGGGCAAATCCAGGTCAATCACGCCATTGCGGTCGACCAGCAGCGCCACCGCCAGCTTGACCGGCAGGCTGGCCGCCCCGCCTTCCACCTTGTCGCCAAAGCTGAGCTGGTTGAGGATGAGCTTGTTGCTGGCGGTCAGGCGCCCGTCAGGCAGCACCACGTAGTTCACATCAAGGCTGAGCTTGCCGCGGTTGATGCCATAACCGGCGTACTTGACGGCATAGGGCGAGAGCGGCGGCAGTTCCAGCTCGCGCACCTTGCCGGTGATGTCCAGCGCCAGCGGCTTGGCCAGCGGGTTGAGCTTGCCCAGAATCTCCAGCGAGGCCGTGCCCTCGGCCCGGCCGCGCAACTCCAGGTCGGCCATATTGGGGGCGTTCGGGGTAGAAACCGACGAAAAAGCACTGAGCTTGCCGGTCAGGTCGCTCAGGTCGGCCGAGTAGTTGGGCTTGACGAAACGGTCTGAAAACAGCACCTTGCCGTTGACCAAGGTCATGGGGCCAAAGTTGATGACGGGCGGCGGGTCGGTTGGCGCGGCTGCCTGGGCGGTTTTTTGTGGGTCATTAAGGCCCTCATCCCCCGGTTTCAGGGCGCTAACAGCTATTATTTTTGTAGCATCCGTGCCGGCTGTGGCAACCACGCTTGCCGACCCGGCCGGTTTCACCAAATCCTGCAGGTTGATACGACCGTCGGACATGACGATCACCCGGGCAAAAAAGTCGGTCAGCACCGTCTCTTTCACGTCCACTTGCGTGGCCTTGGCTGGAGCCAGCGCTACGCTCAGGCCGCGCAAACTGAGCGCTTTCCAGGCCAGCAGGTCTTCACTGGGGGCCAGGGTATTGGCCTTGAACTCCTCCAGCGCCATGTCGCCCGCCACCTGCGCAAACGGCCCGACAGCGGTCTGGCGGTAAGCCACCCGGCCCTTGAAGCTCGCATCGGCGCGCAGCAGCTCAATATTGAGTGTCTCGGCAAAGTAGGGCTCGAAGGCCTGTACCGGCAGCCGGTCAAACACCAGTCCGCCCTGCGCCTGCAGCGGGGCCAGGCCCAGGCTGCCCTTGAAGTCGAGCTTGCCGGGTTCAAACCGGCCCGTTGCCAGGCGCAGCGAGGCACTGAACGGCATGGGTTTGCTGGCCTGGGCC
>DASXRN010000165.1:0-3777 GCA_036506595.1 Polaromonas sp.
AGGTTTTTCGCGTGCTCAATCATCTGCTTTTCAAGCCGCTTGATTTCACGCGCGATGTCTTTCTCGCTCATGTCTTCCACCAGCGCTTTTTGCATTTCGAGTTTTTCGGCTTCCTTGCCGGATTTTTCGCTGTACACGCCATCAATCAGGTCCCTGATGCGCTTGACCACGCTGCGCGGGGTGATGCCATGCTCCAGGTTGAACGCGATTTGTTTGTTGCGGCGGCGCCCGGTTTCATCCATGGCCTTTTTCATGGAGTCGGTGATGCGGTCGGCATACAGGATGGCGCGGCCGTTCAGGTTGCGGGCGGCCCGGCCAATGGTCTGGATCAGGCTGCGCTCGGCCCTTAAAAAGCCCTCCTTGTCAGCGTCCAGGATGGCCACCAGCGAAACCTCGGGAATATCCAGGCCTTCGCGCAGCAGGTTGATGCCGACCAGCACGTCAAAGGCCCCCAGCCGCAAGTCGCGCAGAATCTCCACGCGCTCGACCGTGTCCACATCGCTGTGCAGGTAGCGCACTTTCACCCCGTTGTCGCTCAGGTAATCGGTCAGCTGCTCGGCCATGCGCTTGGTCAGCGTGGTGATCAGCACCCTTTCGTTTTTCTCGACCCGAATGCGGATTTCTTGCAGCACATCGTCGACCTGATGCGTGGCCGGGCGCACTTCCACCTGCGGATCCACCAGCCCGGTGGGCCTGACGACCTGCTCCACCACCTGCCCGGCGTGCTCCTGCTCGTAGGCCGCCGGTGTGGCCGACACAAAAATAGCCTGGCGCATCTTGGCTTCGAACTCCTCAAATTTGAGCGGCCGGTTGTCCAGCGCACTGGGCAGCCTGAAGCCGTATTCCACCAGCGTGGTCTTGCGCGCCCGGTCGCCGTTGTACATGGCGTTGAGCTGGCCAATCATGACGTGGCTCTCGTCGAGAAACATCAGCGCATCCTTGGGCAGGTAGTCGCAAAGGGTCGAAGGTGCCGAGCCCGGCGGCGATCCGCTCAGATGGCGGGTGTAGTTTTCAATGCCCTTGCAGTGTCCGATTTCACTGAGCATTTCCAGGTCGAACCGGGTGCGCTGCTCAATGCGCTGGGCCTCGACCAGCTTGCCGTCGGCAATAAACTGCCCGACCCGCTCGGACAGCTCCAGCTTGATGGTTTCAACCGCCGCCATGACCTTGTCGCGCGGCGTGACATAGTGGCTTTTGGGGTACACCACAAAGCGCGGAATTTTCTGCCGGATGCGGCCCGTCAGCGGGTCAAACAGCTGCAGGGACTCAATCTCGTCGTCAAACAGCTCAATCCGGATGGCCAGCTCGGAATGCTCGGCCGGAAACACGTCGATGACATCGCCGCGGACGCGAAAAGTACCGCGCGCAAAGTCCTGCTCGTTGCGGGTGTACTGCATGCGGATCAGGCGCGCAATCACGTCGCGCTGTCCCATCTTGTCGCCAATGCGCGCAATGAAGCGCATCTGGGTGTAATCCTCGGGCGCGCCTATGCCGTAGATCGCGCTGACCGTGCCGACAATGATGGTGTCGCGGCGCTCCAGCACGCTCTTGGTGGCCGACAGTCGCATCTGCTCGATGTGCTCGTTGATGGCGGAGTCTTTTTCAATGAACAGGTCACGCTGCGGCACATAGGCCTCAGGCTGGTAGTAGTCGTAATAACTGACGAAATACTCCACCGCGTTCTTGGGGAAAAACTCGCGAAACTCGCTGTAAAGCTGCGCCGCCAGCGTCTTATTGGGGGCAAACACAATGGCCGGGCGCCCCAGCCGGGCAATCACATTGGCCATGGTGAAGGTCTTGCCGGAACCCGTCACGCCCAGCAGGGTCTGGAACACCTCGCCGTCGTTGACACCCTCGACCAGCTGCGCGATGGCCGTGGGCTGGTCGCCTGCCGGCGGGTAGGGCATGAACAGCTCAAAAGGCGAATCGGGAAAGCTGACAAATTCACCCGCATGGGATAAATCAGGCGAATCGGTAATGACTTCAGTGACTTCTGGCATACAACCTCGTACAAGCGCAATTGGAGCCCGTTAAAATCAGGGGCAACCGGACAGAATACGACATTCGGATGAAATCTGGAATTACAAGCCCAAAACACCCACAACACCCGAGTTCCCCGCATGACACCCGGAAAAACCGGGGCCGCCCTGTCGCTGGCTTCTTAACCTGACTACTTCTTTCATTACTTTCTGAGGATTTTTCATGTCTTTGTTTACCGCTGTCAAAATGGCCCCGCGTGACCCGATTCTGGGTCTGAACGAGCAGTTCAATGCCGACACCAACCCGGCCAAAGTCAACCTCGGCGTGGGTGTTTATTTTGACGACAACGGCAAGCTGCCCCTGTTGCAATGTGTGCAGGCGGCCGAAAAAGCCATGATGGCCACGCCATCGCCGCGTGGCTACCTGCCGATTGACGGCATTGCCGCTTACGATGCGGCGGTCAAGAGCCTGGTGTTTGGCGCCGACAGCGAACCCGTCACTTCCGGCCGCATTGCCACCGTTCAGGGCATTGGCGGCACCGGTGGCCTGAAGATTGGCGCCGACTTTTTGAAGCACCTGAATCCCAACGCCAAGGTGCTGATCAGCGACCCGAGCTGGGAAAACCACCGCGCCCTGTTTACCGAGGCCGGTTTCACGGTCGACAGCTACGCCTACTACGACGCGGAAAAACGCGGCGTCAATTTTGACGGCATGCTGGCCAGCCTGAACGCCGCCGCGCCCGGCACCATCGTCGTGCTGCACGCCTGCTGCCACAACCCGACCGGCTACGACATCACCCCCGCCCAGTGGGACCAGGTGATTGCCACCGTCAAGGCAAAGGACCTCGTGGCCTTTCTCGACATGGCCTACCAGGGCTTTGGCCACGGCATTGCCGAAGACGGCGCCGTGATCGGCAAATTTGTGGCGGCCGGCCTGGATTTCTTTGTCTCGACCTCGTTTTCCAAGAGCTTCAGCCTCTACGGCGAACGCGTGGGCGCTTTGAGCGTGCTGTGCGAGAGCAAGGAAGAAGCCGCCCGCGTGCTGAGCCAGCTCAAGATCGTGATCCGCACCAACTACTCCAACCCGCCCATCCATGGCGGTGCGGTGGTCGCCGCCGTGCTCGGCAACCCAGAGCTGCGCGTCCTGTGGGAGCAGGAGCTGGGCGAAATGCGCGTGCGCATCAAGGCCATGCGCCAAAAACTGGTCGATGGCCTGAAGGCAGCCGGCGTGAAGCAGGATATGAGCTTCATCACCACGCAGATCGGGATGTTCAGCTACTCGGGCCTGAGCAAGGACCAGATGGTGCGCCTGCGCAACGAGTTTGGCGTCTACGGCACCGACACCGGCCGCATGTGCGTGGCGGCTCTCAATAGCAAAAACATCGACTACGTCTGCGCGTCAATTGCCAAGGTGGTCTGACACGACCACCCCGGAACAGTTCATCGGGGACGTGCTGCAAAACGGCCACAACCAGGCCATACTGCAGCGCCTGCCCGCCCTGAACCTCCCTGACGCCTGGCTGGTCGCGGGCTGCCTGTTCCAGACCGTCTGGAACCTGCGCTCGGGCCGACCGCCCGAGGCGCAAATCAAGGACTACGACCTGTTTTACTTCGACGCCGCTGACCTGTCGCAGGCGGCCGAAGCCCGGGTCAATGAGCGGGTTCAGGCCTGCTTTACCGACCTCGGCGTGCTGATCGAGGCAAAGAACCAGGCCCGCGTCCATACCTGGTACGAAGCGTATTTCGGTTTCCCCTACCCGGCCTTGCGCAGTTCGCGCGAGGGCATTGACCGCTTTCT
>DASXRN010000166.1:0-1827 GCA_036506595.1 Polaromonas sp.
CACCGAGGCGGGGCTGGCCTTCTTCCGCGAGGCGCAACTGGTGCTGCGCCATGCCGAGCAGGCGGCGCGCGCGGCCCAGCAGTCGCGTCTGTCGGGCAGTGTCAGCGTGGGCATGGCCCCGACCACCGCCGCCGTGCTGGGACTGCCGCTGCTGCGCGCCATGCGCGAACGCTATCCCGATGTGCGCCTGCACATGGTGGAAAGCCTGTCGGGCCATTTGACCGGCATGCTCAATGCGCGCCAGCTCGATCTGGCCATGCTGTTCGACACCCAGGCCGGGCGCCGCTGGAGCGTGCTGCCGCTGCTGGAGGAAAAACTGTTCTTGATCCAGTC
Organism: Polaromonas sp.; assembly: GCA_036506595.1. Lineage (GTDB taxonomy): Bacteria > Pseudomonadota > Gammaproteobacteria > Burkholderiales > Burkholderiaceae_C > Polaromonas. Next base: position 334 of record DASXRN010000166.1, read on the forward strand.
ACGCCGAGGCTTGGTGGGCAAACCTGCAACCCGCGTCAGCATGGCGCAACTGGCCGGGGTGCCGCTGATATTGCCCACCGGCTCGCACGGTTTGCGCAGCACGCTCGACAGCGCGTTTGCACGGGCCAAATGCAAGCCTGTGCTGGTGGCCGAGATCGACTCGCTGGCGATGCTGATGGATGCGGTGGACAACGGCCTGGGCTGCACGCTGCAGCCCTGGGCCGCCGTGAGCCGTTTTGCCGACGCGCCAGAACGTTTTCATCTGGCGCAGATCACCGATGCGCTGGCGCGCCGGACCAACTCGCTGTGCAGCCTGTCGGACGACGAACTCTCGCCCGCAGGCCTGGCCGCGCGCGTGGTGCTGGCCGATTGCGCGACCGAGGCGGTGCGCTCGGGGCGCTGGGTCGGGGCGCGCTTGGCCAACGCCTGAAGCCATTGCCATCACGATTTGTGATGGGCCCATCCGAAGTGCCTGCTTTTCGGGGTGGCGTAGCAACGCTACAGTGCAACTCCCGGCATAAAAGGAGACCCCCGCATGACCCATGTTTCATCAATGTCACGGCGCGCCGTATTGCAGACCGCCGGCCTTGGCGCCTGTGCATTGGCCCTGCCAGCTGTACAGGCCCAGGCGGCTTGGCCGTCCCGGGCGATCCGCTTTGTCGTGCCGTTTGCGCCGGGGGGCACCTCTGAAATTGTCGCCCGCTCGGTGGCCGCCGAGCTCAGCAAGCAGCTGGGGCAAAGCGTTTATGTCGAGAACAAGCCGGGTGGTGCGGGTACGGTGGCGATGCAGGAAGTGGCGAAGTCACCCGCTGATGGCCACACCCTCATCCTGGGTCATGTGGGCACGCTGGCCGTCAACCCCTACATGCTGAAGAACCAGCCTTACGACGTGAACCGGGATTTCATGGCCGTGACCCTGCTGGCCAAGGTGCCCAACGTCTTTGTGATTCACCCCGATGTGCCGGCCAAGAACTTCCAGGAGTTTGTGGCCTATGCCAAAAAGAACCCCGGCAAGCTCAATTACGGCTCGGCCGGCAATGCCAGCGCCGGCCATCTGGCCATGGAGTACCTCAAGCTGGTCACCGGCATGTTCCTCACGCACATTCCCTACCGCGGCACCGGCCCGCAGTTGACCGACTTGCTCTCGGGCCGCACCCAGGCCTCGTCAGCGGGCCTGCCTGCATTGAGCGCCCACATCAAGAGCGGCAAGCTGCGCGCCATCGCCGTGGGCACCACGCAGCGTATCTCCGGGCTGCCCGATGCGCCGACAGTGGCTGAGATGGGCTTCAAGAATTTTGAAACCTCGCAGTGGTACGGCATTTTGGCACCGGCCGGTACGCCGACAGACGTGGTCAAGCACCTGCAGGAAGAGTCGCTCAAGGCGCTCAAGTCCTCGGCGGTCACGGCCCGCTTTGCCACGGACAACGCGGTCGGTGGCGGCGGGCCTTCGAGCGAATTTTCATCGTTCATCGCCGGCGAGCAAAAGATCTGGAG
>DASXRN010000167.1:0-6633 GCA_036506595.1 Polaromonas sp.
GTTGGCCCACGACCTGGGCCACACCCCCTTTGGCCATGCGGGCCAGGACGCGCTGAACCACTGCCTGAAAACGCACAACCCCGAGAGCGCCGGCTTTGAGCACAACCTGCAGAGCCTCAGGGTGGTGGATGCGCTGGAAGAGCGCTACCCGGCCTACAACGGCCTGAACCTGAGCTTTGAGACGCGCGAAGGCATTTTGAAGCACTGCTCCAGGCGCAATGCCCGTCATATTGAGGCGCGCGAGCCGGGTGGCGTTGCACATCGCTTTCTGGCGCCAGCGTCTACAGGACTGCCCAAGTGGCAGCAGCCCAGCCTGGAAGCGCAGCTGGCCAATCTGGCTGATGAGATTGCCTACAACGCCCACGATATTGACGATGGCGTTCGCTCGGGTTTGCTGAGCCTGGAGCAGCTGGAGGAGGTCGCATTGTTCAGCCAGTACCGCCGCGAAACGCTGCGGGCGCATCCAGGCCTGCAGGGCCGGCGGCTGCTGTTTGAAACCATAAGGCGCATGCTCAGCGCGCAGGTTTACAACGTGATCGATGCGACCGGGCTGGCCTTGCAAAAAGCGGCACCGGCCAGCGTTGAGGCGGTGCGTCAGCACGCTGCGCTCGTGTGTTTTTCGCAAGACATGGCGGCGCAGTCTGCATCGCTCAAGCGCTTTCTGCTGCAAAATTTATACCGCCACCCGCAGGTGATACAGACCACGCAAGCCGCCAAACAGGTCGTGCGGGACTTGTTTGAAGCGTATATGGCCGACCCGGCGCAAATGCCGCAAGCGCATATCGACCGTTTCGACGGAATAGAGTCGCCCCACACAGCCGGCGCCAAGCCCGAGCGCGTGGTGGCCGACTACATTGCCGGCATGACGGACCGTTTTGCCACGAAAGAGCATGAACGCCTCAAGGGGCGTGCCGTATTTCCGGTCTGATGCTCGCGCTGGGCGACTTGGCCACTGGCGCGCATGGCCTTATGACAGGTTGGCATTGCTCCGGCTGTTTTTTGAAGACTTCACGGATTACGCTGCACCGCTGAGCTCGATTTGTGACATATCGCAAAAGAGGCTGGCGCAAACAGCGGCGCAGGCACCAAACCTGCTTGGCTACTTCGTATCTCGAAAGGTGTTGTCATGGGTCTGAATCGACGTCAATTAATTGTTGGGGGTGTTACTGTCGGGGCCGTGGTGGCCAGCCCCGCGCCCTGGGCGCAAACGACCAAGGCCACGCGCAAGCTGGTCGTGGGCCAGTCGGTGCCGCTCACCGGTGCCGCAGAGCAGATCGGCCTAGCCTACCTCAATGGCGCCAAAATCTACTTTGATGCCATCAATGCCAAAAATGGCGCGGGCGGCTACAAGATCGAGGTCAAGGCGCTTGATGATGGCTACAACCCCGCCAAAGCCGCCAGCAATGCCAGGCAACTGATTGATGAAGGTGTTGATGCGCTGTTCGGCTTTACCGGCACCGCCAGCTGCGATGCCGCTTTTGCGGTGGCCAAACCTGCGGGTGCCCTGTTTTTTGCGCCTTTTGCCGCCTCGGATGCGCTGCATGATCCGGCCCTTGGCAATGTGTTTCATGTGCGCCCGGCGCTGGCCGATGAGGCCTACAAGGTGGTGCGCCATTGCGCGACGCTCAACCAGGACCGCATCGCCGTGTTTGCCGAAGACGATGCCATGGGGCGTGCGGGCTTGGCCGCGGTCAACCAGGCGTTGATCGACCTCAAACGCCCGCCCATCGTGGCCAGCGCCATGTCGCCGGTCAACAGCGACAAGGTGGATGCGGCGGTTGCGCAATTGATGAAGGCGCAGCCCCAGGCCATCATTCAGGTCAGCCTGTTCAATTCTTCGGCCGCCTTCATCCGCAACATGCGCCGGGCCGGTTTTGGCGGTCAGTTCCTGACTTTTTCGGTGGTCGGTATCGACCCCCTGTTCAGCGCGCTGGGCAAGGAGATTGGCGGCATTGTCATTTCCCAGGTGGTGCCGTCACCGCGCAGCACCGGCACGCCCATCATCAAGGAGTATCTGGACGTGCTGAACCAGACCGACCAGACGCCCAGTTACGAAAGCGTGGAGGGCTATATCGCCGCCCGCAGCTTTGCCGAAGGGGTGCGCCGCAGCGCATCCGGCGGCGGCAAGCCGGATCGCGCGGGCCTGCAAAAAGCCTTCGAGGCCATGAGCGACTATGACGTGGGCGGCTTTCGCATCAACCTTAAAGCCAAGAGATATGAATCAGTGCGCGCCATCGATCTGGTCACCATCACGCCGGACGGCAAGATAGTCCGCTGACTTCCCGGCCGGCTCGCCCATACAGCCTTAATGGGTCAGATGCCAATTTCCGAGGCACAAGTTCTGATGACCATCGTGCCCAAGGACGCGCAGGCGACCACCTGGGGCGCGGTGGAGAGCAAGGACACCGGTTTTGTGAATGTAGGCAATGGCGCCGAGATCAAGCTCGAGACCTTTCCCTACACCCGCTACGGCACCGTGCCCGCCACGGTGCAGCGCGTCACCGCCGACGCCGTGCTGCGCGACAAACGCGGTGAGGGCGGCGCGGCTGAAACCGCAGTCTTCCCCGCCACGCTGGCCCTGGCGGCCACGCACATCAACGTGGACGGCAAACTCATCCGCCTGAGCCCCGGCATGGCCCTTACCGCTGAAATCAAGACCGGGCAGCGACGAGTGATTGAGTATCTGCTGAGCCCGATTCAGCGGGCGGGTAGTGAGAGTTTGAAGGAGAGATGAGCAATGAATGACAAAGCTATTCGAAAGAGCCGGGCGTGGACCCTACCGTGGGAAACACCCGAGGGGTGGATTTGTATGGTGGGGTATCTCGCGGTAGTTTTAATAGGCATGGCCATACCCGATGACGTACAGGATCGATGGCCAGCGGTCCGCTCGTTCACGGAGTTCATGGCTGCATGGAACCCGCAGATTAATTTTATTGGCGGCATGCCGACAGTGGGAGCAAAAGCTAATCAGTTTTTGTATGCGATTTTGTGGTGCGTCATGCCGATTTACTGGGCGATGCTTGCACGAACTATGTACCTAAAGAAGAAAACTGATGGTTTTATATTTACCTTTGAATCGAGGGAAAAACTTATTGCGCTATTAGGAGGAGGCGGTCTTCTGCTCTTTGTGATTTTGCATCCACAAGGGGATATCAATAGCCGGCTCGGGCAACTACTTTTTGGATTCAAGTTAACCCGCTCATTAGCAGCTCCGTGGCTGGTTTTTCTTGCAGGATTTTTGCTGATTCCAATTTTGAGTTTCTTGGTGGCTCTGTTGAGCGGTCGGATACGTTACGAAGCTAAAAGGAAACAAAAATGACTGATGTTGCAGCCCCGTTGGCCGAGAGTAATTGGGGTCAGATTCCAATTATCATGAGGTAAAACCCCCTCAATTTCTTTTCGCATGGCCCGTCTACCCCGCCTGACCGTTCCCGGCTATCCGCATCACATCATCCAGCGCGGCAATAACCGGCAGGCCATTTTTGCGTCCACGGCCGATTACCAGATGCTGCTGGCGCTGCTCGATGAAAACGCCCAAAAATTTGGCGTGGCGCTGCATGCCTATGTGTTGATGAGCAATCACTTTCATTTGCTCGCAAGCCCGAAAACTTCGGAAGGCCTGCCGCAGATGATGCAGGCCGTGGGGCGCCGCTATGTGCGCTATTTCAACGACAAAGAGGGGCGCAGCGGTACTTTGTGGGAAGGGCGTTATCGCTCGACCCTGATCGAAACCGATCGCTACCTGCTGGCCTGCATGGCTTATATCGATCTCAATCCGGTGCGTGCCGGGATGGTGGGGGAGGCCAAAGACTACCCCTGGTCCAGTTACGGCCATTACGCCGGCCTGCGGGCCGACAAGCTGGTAACGCCGCACCCGCTGTTCTGGACACTGGGCAACACGCCGTTTGCGCGCGAAGCCGCCTACGCCGAATTGGTGCGTGCCGGCATCACGCCTGAGCTGCAAGCCGCGCTGACCCGCTCGGTTCTGAGCGGCTGGGCCTTGGGGGATGCAGACTTTGTGGCTGATCTGCAAAAAAGAACCGACAGGCGCGTTAAAAAAATCCAGCCCGGGCGCCCCGGCAGCAAGCCTAAATTCTCTTAAAAAATGCTTCTACCCGGCAAGGATGTTGAGTTTGCTGCTATTGTTTTTAATGTGTCCCTAATTATATGTTGATGATTTTGATTGGGAATTAATTGGAATCTGACCCCAATTAAAGTTCTTGGCATTGTTGTTGCAGTGCACTATGCTCGCACTTCTTGCGAAAAATATGAACCCACTGACGAGGAATTGCCATGACCACGGCTGCTGAAATCAAACACTTTGAACAACACGGTTTGTACTCCGGTGCCAATGAACACGATGCCTGCGGCGTTGGCTTCGTGGCGCACATCAAGGGCCACAAAAGCCATGCCATCGTGCAGCAGGGTCTGAAAATTCTGGAGAACCTCGATCACCGGGGGGCCGTGGGTGCCGACAAGCTGATGGGTGACGGTGCCGGCATCCTGATACAGCTGCCCGACGCGCTGTACCGCGAGGAAATGGCCAAGCAGGGCGTCAGCCTGCCGCCGCCGGGCGAATATGGCGTGGGCATGGTGTTTTTGCCCAAGGAGCATGCCTCGCGCCTAGCCTGCGAGCAGGCGCTGGAGCGTGCCGTCAAGGCCGAAGGCCAGGTGCTGCTGGGCTGGCGCGATGTGCCGGTCAACCGCGACATGCCGATGTCGCCCACGGTGCGTGAAAAAGAGCCGATTTTGCGGCAGATCTTCATTGGCCGCGGCAACGATGTCATCGTGCAGGACGCGCTGGAACGCAAGCTCTACGTGATCCGCAAAACCGCCAGCGCGGCGATTCAGAACCTGCACCTGACGCACAGCAAAGAATATTACGTGCCCAGCATGTCCAGCCGCACCGTGGTCTACAAAGGCCTGCTGCTGGCCGATCAGGTGGGCACTTACTACCGCGACCTGACCGATGCGCGCTGCGTCTCGGCCCTGGGCCTGGTGCACCAGCGCTTCTCCACCAACACCTTCCCCGAGTGGCCGCTGGCCCACCCCTACCGCTATGTCGCGCACAACGGCGAGATCAACACCGTCAAGGGCAACTACAACTGGATGAAGGCGCGCGAAGGCGTGATGTCCTCGCCGGTGCTCGGCGCCGATCTGCAAAAGCTCTACCCGATCAGCTTTGCCGGCCAGTCGGACACCGCCACCTTTGACAACTGCCTGGAGCTGCTGACCATGGCCGGCTACCCGATCAGCCAGGCCGTGATGATGATGATTCCCGAGCCCTGGGAGCAGCACACCACGATGGACGAGCGCCGCAAGGCCTTTTACGAATACCATGCCGCCATGCTGGAGCCCTGGGACGGCCCGGCCTCCATCGTGTTCACCGACGGCCGCCAGATTGGCGCCACCCTGGACCGCAACGGCCTGCGCCCTTCGCGCTACTGCGTCACCGATGACGACCTGGTCATCATGGCCTCCGAATCCGGCGTGCTGCCGGTGCCCGAGCACAAGATAGTGCGCAAATGGCGCTTGCAGCCCGGCAAGATGTTCCTGATCGACCTGGAGCAGGGCCGCATGGTGGACGATGAGGAAATCAAGGCCACGCTGGCGCACAGCAAGCCCTACAAGCAGTGGATCGAAAACCTGCGCATCAAGCTCGACGACCTGGCTGTGGTCAATGTGCCTTCTGCAAGCCAGGGTGCCGTAGACCGACTTGGCCGCGATATCGGCCGTTTAGCCAGCGCCGCCCCCGGCGAGGGGGGAGGCGAACCACACGCAGTGGGGAGCCACGGGGGAGTGTCATTGTTGGATCGCCAGCAGGCCTTCGGTTACACCCAGGAAGACATCAAGTTCCTGATGTCGCCGATGGCCAACAATGGCGAGGAAGCCACCGGCTCCATGGGCAACGACAGCCCGCTGGCCGTGCTGTCCAACAAAAACAAGCCACTTTACAACTACTTCAAGCAGCTGTTTGCGCAGGTGACGAATCCGCCGATTGACCCGATTCGCGAAGCCATCGTGATGTCGCTAGTGTCCTTCATCGGCCCCAAGCCCAATCTGCTGGACATCAACCAGGTCAACCCGCCGATGCGGCTGGAAGTCAGCCAGCCCGTGCTCAACGTGGCCGACATGCAAAAGCTGCGCAACATCGAGGCGCACACCCAGGGCAAGTTCAAGAGCTACACGCTGGACATCACCTACCCGCTGGCCTGGGGCCATGAGGGTGTGGAGGCCAAGCTGGCCTCGCTGTGCGCCGAAGCCGTCGACGCGATCAAGGATGGCAAAAACATCCTGATTGTCAGCGACCGCGCCATCAGCGCCACGCAGGTGGCGATTCCGGCCCTGCTGGCGCTGTCCGCCATTCACCAGCACCTGGTGAAAGAAGGCCTGCGCACCACGGCCGGCCTGGTGGTGGAAACCGGCTCGGCGCGCGAGGTGCACCACTTTGCCGTGCTGGCGGGTTATGGCGCCGAGGCGGTTCACCCCTACCTGGCCATGGAAACGCTGGCCGAATTGACCCAGGGCTGGCCGGGCGATCTGAGCACCGACAAGGCGGTTTACAACTACACCAAGGCCATCGGCAAGGGCCTGTCCAAGATCATGTCCAAAATGGGCGTGTCGACCTACATG
>DASXRN010000168.1:0-30450 GCA_036506595.1 Polaromonas sp.
CGCAAGTGCCAGGGCCGGCACGTGAAAGTTTCCGTTGGAGAGCATGACGCCATCTTCTGGCAGAACCAGAGGGCTGTCTGCGGCGCTGTTGAGTTCCACCTCTACCTGCACTCTGGCCGCGTCGACCATTCCCTGGGCAGCGCCGTGTACCTGGGCCACGACACGCATGGAAACCGGATCCTGCACGCGGCGGGCAGAGCCCGGTGTCAGGAGCGCGCTGCCTTTGAGAAGCGCGCGCAACTGGTTCGCGACCTCAACCTGGCCCGTGGCGGGCCTTGCAGCGACCGCGCTGGGATGAAGCGGCGAGAGGTTTGCCCGAAAGCCCTCGTAGCCCAGAGCGACCGCTGCCAGCCAGGCGTTCAGTGCGGCCGTCGCGTCGTGCAGCACCAGTGCGGCACGCGCCGTAGTGGCTGCGTTGGCGCTGATCAGGGCCAGGCCATCCTTGGCGCCCAGTTTCACGGGCTTGAGCCCGGCACGCTCAAGCGCAACGCGGCCACTCAGGACTTCGCCTCCAAATTCGGCCTCGCCCTCGCCGAACAGTGGCAGTGCAAGGTGTGAGAGCTGGGGCAGATCAGCCACGCCAATGGAACCGAAGCGCGGCACCACCGGGTGCACCTGGTGATTCAGCAGCGCGATGCAGGCGTCCAGCACCTCGGGTGACACCCCAGACCCGCCGCGTGCCATGCCAGCGATGCGGGCAAACTGCATGGCGCGAACGGAGGACCGTTCATAGGCCGGCCCGACGGCCACTGCACGAGCGCGTACGGCCCTGCGCTGGTAGTCTTCCAGATCACCTTCTGGCAGCACCGCGCCGGTGTTGGCGCCCAGCGCGGAATTGAGGCCATAAATGGGCAGGCCGGATGTAGATAAACGCATGACTACGTCGCGCGCCGCAACGACACGCTCACGCGCGCCAGATGCCAGCAAGACCGGCTCGCCCGTGCGCGCGACACGCACCAGATCGTCTACTCCCACCCACTTTTCGCCGACCTCAATTGTCATGACACGGCAGCTCTCATGCGTTGATGCGCTTGTGTGCAGACGGCATTACTTGACGAGACCCTTGGCCTTGAGAAAGTCGCGCGCCACTTCTTTAGGCTCCAGCTTCTCACCATCGACCTGGTAGTTCATCTGTGCCATGGTGGCTTCGTCGAGCAAGGCGCTGACGCGGTTCAGCACTTCACCAATTTTCGGGTTGGCTTCCAGTGCTTCCCGGCGAATGACCGGCACGACGAAGTACGGTGGCCACAGGCTTTTGTCGTCCCGCAGCCGCTTCAATTTCATGGCACTGATCATGCCGTCCGTGGAGTAACCGTTGACCACCTGAATCTGGTCGTTCTTGAGTGCCTGATAACGCAGGCCAATGGCCATCTGCAAGTCTTCGCCAAACACCATGTCGTATTTGGCTTTCAGGCCGGGCAGGCCGTCTTTGCGATCACGAAATTCAGGGCCGGCGCCGATCTTCAGGTCTTTGGCGACCTTGGACAGATCCGACAGGGTTTCCAGTTTGTGCTTCTGCGCCGTATCAGCACGCACCACCATGACGTAACCGTTGTTGAGGTTGGACTGGTTCAGCACCACAAACCCCATCTTGGCGTAGGCCTCTTTCACCTTGTCATAGACTGCCTTGGCGTCTGTCATAGGCTCCTGCTTCAGTACGGCGAGCAGCATGGTACCGGTGTACTCGGGGTAAAAGTCGATCTGCTTTTCCTCCATGGCTTTCTGCGCAATCAGCGTGCCGCCAAGGTTGAGCTTTTTCTCGGTCTTGATGCCGGCCGCCTCCAGTGCCTGGGCGTAAATTTCTGCAAGTACAAACTGCTCGGTGAAGTTTTTGGAGCCCACGCGAACCGCTTGCTGGGCGTGAGAAGCAAGCGGCACCACGGCGGCAAGCGCCAATGCAGAAAAGGCCAAAAGTTTGCGAATTGTCATGATGATCTCCGGGTGAGGGTTGCGGCGGGAAAAGCGGACAGTAACAGTTCTTCTGACTTCGTGTATATCATCTTGTACCCTGAAAATCGCCTATTCTGGCGCATCAAGTGAATCACCTCGGCCCAGCGCAGAGTTTCGGCCTGGACGCACGCCAGCGGCGGCAAACCGCAAGGCGAGCAGAAAACGTTTTATCAGAGTTCCTCGAAAGGGGTAGTGGCCGCGACAGCCATGGCCGCCAGGGGCCGGTAGTCGGCGGGATCGGGAACTGCAAAGCCTGTAAGCAACAAACGTTCCATGACCGGCGCCAGTTCCGGCGCTGCGGCCGTTGCCAGCAGGGCCTCGCGCAGCCGCGCGAGCTCGTCCCCGGGCAGGGTGGCGGTTGCCACCAGCGGCGGAATCGGCAGCGCCGGTGTGCTGCCGACAATGCGCGCCTGGGCGGCAAAGGCCGGTTCGTGGTGCCGCAGCAGATCGTGGTAATAGCTGTCCAGTGGACCCACGTCGATGCGGCTCGTGGCCAGCGCCTCGATCACGCCGCGTGCGTGGATCAGGTCGCCGACCGCCCCGCGGTAGAGCCGCGGCCGCCGCGCCGTGCGGTAGCTTTCAAGGTGGTGGCGCAGGGCCACGCCGCCCGACATGGAATCGGCCAGCGTGTAGCCGACCACGCCGCCAAACGTATCTTCGAGGGTGCGGTACGGTGAGTCGGCGCTTACCACGATGTCCGTGAAGTACACCGGCTTGCCGCCGTAGCGGGCCGGCGACGGCAGCGGTGCCGCGACCAGCGTGGTCCGCCTTGCCTCATTGATCCGCTGCGCAAAGGGCAGGCCGCACATCATGGCCAGGCCGAGGTCATCGCGCGCCCACAGCACCGACAGGGGCGCCGGCGCATCGTAGTCGATCACGTCCCACGGCAGGCCTGCGCGCGCCAGCGCCCAGGCAAGCAGCTGTTTCCAGTCGGCCTTGACCGATGGGGTCACCGAATACATGCGGGCGTTGGCAACCGGCAAGGTGGTCACTTGAGGAGTGGTCATGGCGTTCACGGTCGCGTGTCGACGTTAGCGAAAGCGCAACTGTTGCCCGAGCTTCATGCGTTTGGCTTTTTCGAGCATGAAGGCGCCCAGCGCAATGTCCGACAGCGACAGGCCGCGATGCCAGAACAAATTGGTTTCATCATCGCTTTGGCGGCCGGGCTTGAGACCCGCGACGATCTGGCCGAGCTCGGCATGCAGCGTTTTCTCTGACAGTTTGCCGGCGTCCACGTGGGCACGTAGGGCGCCGAACGGTCCCGTCTTGGCCTGGCCCCAGTCGTCCATGACCATTTTGTCCATGATGTCGGTGAGCGACAGCTCGACCGCGCTCATGGTGCCGTAGGGAATGACGCAGGCGCCCTTTTTGATCCATTCGGTCTTGAGCATGGGCTCCGGCTTTTCCAGCCGCGAGGCCTCGACCACGATGTCTGCGCCGCGCACGCACGACTCCCAGTCATCGGTTACCGTGATCTTTTTGCCAAGGTCTTTTTCAAGCCTGGCGGCAAAGGCGTTGCGGCTTTCGGGGCGGCGCGAGTGCACGCGAATCTCGTCGAAGTCGTAGATCGAGTCGAGCAGGCGAACGTTCCAGTAAGACGTGCCGCGTGCACCGATGTGGCCCAGCACCTTGGAATCTTTTCGCGCCAGGTATTTCGCCCCCAGGGCGGTGATTGCGCCTGTGCGCATGTCGGTGATGTCCGAGGCGTCGATGATGGCGATCGGTGAGCCGTTCTTCGGATTGAACAGGTTCAGAACAGCCAGCTCGGACGGCAGGCCGATTTCATAGTTGCGGTAGAAGTCGCCCACCACCTTCACGCCCGCCAAACCCAGCGGGCGGATGTAGCCGCGCAGCACATTGAAGTGGCCCGGGTAATCCTTTTCCGGCACCAGGTGCATGCGCGGCTCGATCGTGGTTTGCTGGTTGCCTTGCGCATGCAGCGCCTGCTCCACCGCGGCAATGATTTCCGCGTCGGTCAGGGCCAGCGCCTGAACGTCGGGATGGTTCAGGTAGGTCAGGTAGATTTCGGAGGTATCGTCAGACATGGTTCAGGCTCCCAGCATCGGCAGGTTCAGGTCGTTGTCTTTGGCGCTTTGCTTTGCGATGTTACAGCCCGCATCGGCATGGCGCATGACACCGGGTCATTGAACAGCACCCGGCCGAGTTTTCTGATGCATCGACCGTGCCGTCACACACAATGACGACGCCCGAATGCTATGAGTAGCCTATGCCGACACCGCCGCCATGGCGCGGGCAGACCCAGGTCGCGCCGCTGGCCGTGTTGAGCGGGGCGCTGAGCAAGGGCCAGTCGTTTCGTCTAACGGTTCTCCGGCTTCAGTCCCCCCTGCTGCAGGCCGGCTTCATGCCAGCCGCAAGGCGCTTAACTCGGTGATCTGGGCTTCGCCCGCCACGCCTATGCGTCCCTGCGCCACCAACTGGTGCACCAGTTCGATGTCGGGCGCCAGGCTTCGGTCCAGCATCATGGCCGGCGATACCTTGCGCACCAATTGCAGCACGCCCTCCACCACGGAGGAGCTCTTGAGCGGACGCAGGAATTCGATACCCTGGGCGGCCGCCAGCAGTTCGATGGCCACGATGTATTCGGTGTTGCGCAGCATCGGTTGCAGCCGGCGGGCGGCAAACGTCGCCATGCTCACATGGTCTTCCTGGTTGGCCGAAGTGGGCAGGCTGTCCACGCTGGCCGGATGGGCCAGCGACTTGTTTTCCGAGGCCAGCGCTGCGGCGGTCACATGCACAATCATGAAGCCCGAATTGAGGCCGGGCTCGGGCGTCAAAAAGGCCGGCAGGCGCGATGCCACGGTGTCCACCAGCATGGCAATACGCCGTTCGGTGATCGCGCCGATTTCCGCAATGACCACGGCCAGCGCATCGGCCGCCAGTGCCACCGGCTCTGCGTGGAAATTACCGCCGGACAGCAGCGTGGCGCCATCCGCGAACACCAGCGGGTTGTCGGTGACGGCATTGGCTTCCCGCATCAAGACCTCGGTGGCGTAACGCATCTGGTCCAGGCAGGCGCCCATGACTTGCGGCTGGCAGCGCAGGCAGTAGGGGTCCTGCACGCGGTCGTCGCCTTCCAGATGCGAGCGGCGTATCTCGCTGCCCACCATCAGAGCGCGGTAGGCGGCGGCGCAGGCGATTTGCCCGGGTTGGCCGCGTACCGCGTGAATGCGCGGGTCAAACGGGCCATCGCTGCCGCGTGCGGCGTCGAGCGTGACGGCGCCGGAAATCACGGCGGCCTCAAACAGGCGTTCGGTTGACAGCAGGGCGTCGATGGCCAGCGCGGTGGAGACTTGCGTGCCGTTGATTAGCGCCAGCCCCTCCTTGGCCGAGAGCCGCATCGGCTCAAGCGAGGCTTGCTTCAGGGCCACGGCGGCGGCCATGCGCTCGCCCTTGTAAAAGACCTCGCCTTCGCCAATCAGGGGCAGGCACAGATGCGCCAGCGGTGCCAGGTCGCCCGAGGCGCCGACCGATCCCTGGCAGGGAATCACCGGCGTCATGCCCTTGTTGTAGAGGGCCAGCAGCATGTCGATGACGCTTTCACGGACGCCCGAAAAGCCGCGCGCCAGGCTGGCGGCCTTGAGCAGCAGCACCAGCCGCACCACACGCTCAGGCATGGGTTCGCCCACGCCGACGGCGTGCGAGCGCAGCAGGTTGAGCTGCAAGGTGTCCAGGTCGGTTTGCGCGATGCGCTGGTTGGCCAGCTTGCCAAAACCGGTGTTCACGCCATAGACGGCAGCGCCGCCTTGTGCCGCTTGCTGGACCAGTTGCGCACTGGCGCGAATGCCTGCGGTGGCCGAAGGATCGATGGACAGCTGCTCGCTGCCGGTATGAATCTCGCGCAGTTGCGCCAGTGTTAAAAAGCCGGGTTGGATGTTCATGGGGGGTACTCGTGGTTGGTAGGGGGCTAGTACTGCAACCCGGAAGTAGCGGAACACAATGAAAGTGATGGATTCGTGCCCAGGGCAAGGCGCAAGCCGCAGCGAAGGCTATGCGCCTTCGCAAGGGTTGCAACGCCGCCATGGGTGCGAAGACGCGCTTTCATGTTTCGATATTTCCGGGTTGCAGTACTAAAGATGATGGGCCGGCTTCAGGCGCCCAGCATGGGCAGGTTCAGGCCGTTGTCCTTGGCGCTTTGCTTGGCGATGTCATAGCCCGCATCGGCATGGCGCATGACACCGGTGGCCGGGTCATTGAAGAGCACACGCTCAACGCGCTCGGCCGCCTCTGGCGTGCCGTCACACACAATGACGACGCCCGAGTGCTGTGAGTAGCCCATGCCGACCCCGCCGCCATGGTGCAGGCTGACCCAGGTCGCGCCGCTGGCCGTATTGAGCAGGGCATTGAGCAAGGGCCAGTCACTCACGGCATCGCTGCCGTCTTTCATGGCCTCGGTCTCGCGGTTGGGCGAGGCGACGGAGCCGCTGTCGAGGTGGTCACGGCCAATCACAATCGGCGCCTTCAGCTCACCGTTTTTCACCATTTCATTAAATGCCAGACCGGCCAGGTGGCGCTCGCCCAAGCCTATCCAGCAAATGCGCGCCGGCAGGCCCTGAAAGCTGATGCGCTCTTCGGCCATGTCCAGCCAGCGGTGCAAGGGCTTGTTGTCCGGAAACAGCTCCTTCATCTTGGCATCGGTCTTGCGGATGTCTTCCGGGTCACCCGACAGGGCGACCCAGCGGAAGGGCCCGACGCCGCGGCAAAACAGCGGCCGGATGTAGGCGGGCACAAAGCCGGGGTAATCAAAGGCGTTGTCCAGGCCAAAGTCTTTGGCGACCTGGCGCAGGTTGTTGCCGTAGTCGACGGTGGGAATGCCCATTTCGTGAAAGGCCAGCATGGCCTTGACATGGGTCACGCAGGACTCGCCGGCGGCTTTTGTCAGCGCGGCGTGCTGCGAAGGATCTTTTTGCGCGGCCCGCCATTGCGCAACCGTCCAGCCCGCAGGCAGGTAACCATTGATGATGTCGTGGGCCGAGGTCTGGTCGGTCACGATGTCGGGGCGTATGCCGCCGGCCTGGGCGCGCTTCACGAGTTCGGGAACGATCTCGGCCGCGTTGCCGCACAGGGCGATGGAGACGGCCTCCTTGCGTGCCGTGTGCTGCTTGATGAGCTCCAGCGCTTCATCCAGATTGGCGGCCTGCTTGTCGACATAGCGCGTGCGCAGGCGGAAATCGATGCTCGACTGCTGGCACTCGATGTTGAGCGAACAGGCGCCGGCAAACGTGGCGGCCAGGGGCTGCGCGCCACCCATGCCGCCCAGGCCGGCGGTCAGCACCCAGCGGCCAGCCAGATCGCCGTTGTAGTGCTGGCGTCCGGCCTCGACAAAGGTTTCGTAGGTGCCCTGCACAATGCCCTGGGTGCCGATGTAAATCCAGCTGCCGGCCGTCATCTGGCCGTACATCATGAGACCGGCCCGGTCGAGCTCGTTGAAGTGCTCCCAGGTGGCCCATTTGGGCACCAGGTTGGAGTTGGCGATCAGCACGCGCGGCGCACCCGCATGGGTGCGAAACACGCCAACCGGCTTGCCGGACTGCACCAGCAGCGTTTCTTCGGCCTTGAGCTTGCGCAGCGAATCCAGGATGGCATCAAAAGCCGGCCAGTTGCGTGCCGCCTTGCCGATGCCGCCGTAGACCACCAACTCGTCGGGGTTTTCTGCCACCTCCGGGTCGAGGTTGTTCTGGATCATGCGGTAGGCCGCTTCAATTTGCCAGTTGGCGCAGGTGAGGGTGTTGCCCCTGGGTGCGCGCACCGGGCGGGCCTGGCTGTCGAAGAAGGGGGTTTGCGAGAGATCGGACATGGTTGAACTCCGGTACGGGTTGAAGATGACGGTTTGCGTTTTGTGGCACCAGTTTAGTTGTCTATACAACTTGGCGAGATTAGGGAAAACCCTCATGAAGCCTGTCTTGCAAATGTTTCCTGGCTACCCGGTTGATTGCCTTTCTCGCGCTCGTTTCAGAGGGAAAGCAGCGCTGCGGCAGCCAGATTGGCGGCGCTCACTGGGGAGCCCTCGACCGTTCAAAAAAGAGAGGTGTATTCCCACCCTGTGATAATTTTTGATTTACGGCTTGAATGAAGCGCCCGATACTGAGCCCATGTTGCCCGACTCTCATCCTGTTTCCGCGGTCGATCGCGCGCTGGTGGTGCTGGCCACGCTGGCGCAGCATGGGAGTGCCTTGACGGCGACGGAGTTGCTGCACAAGACGGGCCTGAGTCAAAGCACGCTCTACCGCCAGCTAGCCTCGCTCAAGCGCTGGGGTTTTGTGCTGGAAGTCGAGGGCCGCTACGCGCCGGGTCCGCTAAGCCTGCAATTGGCGCTGGGTTTTGACATGGCTTCCCACCTGGTGCAGCACGCGCGCCCGGACATGCTGATACTGGCGCAGCAGTCGCAAGAAAGCGTCGGCCTGGTCGTGGCAACCAACGGCCAGGCCATTTGCATTGACATGATCGAGAGCCGGCAAGCGCTGCGCTGTTCTTTTGAAAAGGGGCGCAGCGTGCCCCTGCAAAAAGGAGCGTCCGCGAAATGCCTGCTGGCACACCTGCCCGCAAGCGCATTGAGCGCAGCGCTTGAAGCAAACCTGCTTGATGCAGGCCGCCCGCGGCAGGACATCCTGGCCGAATTGAGCGCGATTCGAAAGGCCGGCTTCGTTGTCAGCAACGGGGAGGTCGACCCCGGTGTCTGGGGCGTCAGCGCCCCGCTGTTCGGCATGGGCAAACGGGCCGTCGGCGCGCTGACCCTGATGGCGCCCAGTGTGCGTGTCCAGGCCAAGCATTCGCCGCTGATTCAGATGACGGTGGTGGCTGCCGCCCGTATTTCCCGAAATTTGAGTACGCACTCGTAGATTTAATCCTCTGGAGACCACACCTTGAACCTTCGTCGTCAACTTCTTCTTTCCTGCGCGGTCCTGACCCGCGCGTGATGTGCCGCGCCTGATATGCCCTGATATGTCGAATACCGAATTGCCCGCATACGAGCAGGTCAAGGCCTTTATCAAGGCCCAGATCAATCTGGGCGTCTGGCGGCCGGGCGATGCCGTGCCCAGCGAAGCGGCCTTGCAGCAGCAGTTTGGCATCAGCCGCATGACCGTTAATCGCGCGTTGAGGGAGCTGGTGGTGGAAGGCCTGGTGACCCGCGTGCGGGGCTCGGGGACCGTGGTGGCGCAGCTGCACCGCATCTCAAGCACCCTGGCTATTCGCGACATTCACGAAGAGGTGCTTGAGCGTGGGCATGTGCACACCACCAAGGTCATACGGCTTGAATCCTTGCGCGCGGATGCGGCGCTGGCGCAGATCCTGAGGCTGCGCGACGGGGCGAAAGTTTTTCACTCGGTGCTGGTTCACTATGAGAATGAGGTGCCGATCCAGCTCGAGGACCGCCATGTCAATCCGGCGTCGGCGCCGCATTACCTGAGCGCCGATTTCGAGGCGACGACGCCGACCCATTACCTTCTTGAACATGCGCCGCTCACCGAGGCCAGCTATTCGATTGAGTCCTGTTTGCCCAGTCCCCAGGAGGCCAGCTGTCTGGGCATCAAACGCGGCGAACCCTGCCTGGTGATGACCCGGCGCACCATCAGCGGCACGCATGTGGCCAGCCTGGCGCGCCTGGTGTACCCCGGCCTGCGCTACAGCTTTAGCGGAAAGTTTCAACTATGAACTGGCAGATTGTTCACCTGGCCGATAGTTTGCCGCGTCCCTGGCGCAATGGCGGCGGTGTGACCCGTGAGCTCGCGTGCTGGCCCAACAGCGACGACTGGATCTGGCGCATGTCGGTGGCCGAGGTCGCGCACAGCGGGCCTTTTTCGCGGTTTGATGGCGTGCAGCGCTGGTTTGCGGTGCTGGCCGGGGCCGGCGTGCGGCTGTCCATGGGCGAACACAGCTATGAGTTGACTTGCAGCAGTGCACCCTTGTGTTTTGACGGCGCGGTGCCGGTGGATTGCCAGTTGCTCGACGGCGCGACCCAGGATTTCAACCTGATGGTGCGCAGCGACCAGGCTGCGGCGCAGATGAGGCGAGTTTCAGGAGACCTCAGCTGCACGCTGGATGCTCCTAAAACGATAGCCGTTTACGCAATAAACACGGGGGCTGCTGTGCAATTTGAACATGATTCCGTGGTGATTCCGGCGCACAGCCTGGCCTGGCGATCGCTGGATGCCGGGGCCGCTGTGCAGGTCAGCGCCGCGGATGCCTTGTGGATGGAGATTGACGCATGAGCCTGAAACTCTGGACCAACTGCCGCGCCGCCACCCTGCAGCGAGGCGCGACGCAGCCCTACGGCCTGATTGAGGATGCCGCGCTGGTGGCCGACGGTGAGGTGCTGCTGTGGGTGGGCCCGCGCAGCGACTTGCCGCAGGAACTGGCGGCCCGTTGCGGGGAAAAACATGATGCGGGTGGCGCGCTCATCACGCCGGGCCTGATTGATTGCCACACCCACCTGGTTTATGGCGGCGACAGGGCCAACGAGTTTGAGCTGCGCCTGAAGGGTGCCGGCTATGAAGAGATTGCCCGTGCCGGCGGCGGCATCGTGTCAACCGTTCAAGCCACGCGCACGGCGACGGCAGCACAGCTAGTCGCACAAAGCCTGCCGCGCCTTGAGCGCCTGATGGCCGAGGGCGTGACCACGATTGAGATCAAGTCGGGTTACGGCCTGGCGCTGGAACATGAGCGCAAGGCGCTGTCGGTTGCGCGTGAGCTGGGCCGCGCCAACCCGATCACGGTGCGCACCACATTTCTGGGGGCGCATGCCACGCCGCCAGAGTTTGCCGGGCGCACCGATGACTACATCGATGAAGTGCTGCGCATGCTGCCGCTGCTGCATGCCGAAGGCCTGGTGGATGCCGTTGACGCATTTTGCGAGCGCATCGGGTTCAGCACGGCGCAGACCGAGCGCGTGTTTCGCGCGGCACGCGACCTGGGGCTGCCTGTCAAGCTGCATGCCGAGCAGCTCAGCGACAGCGGTGGCGCGCAGCTCGCAGCGCGCTACGGCGCGCTCAGTTGCGATCACCTGGAATGGCTCTCGGCAGAAGGTGCCCAGGCCATGGCGGCGGCTGGCACGGTGGCGGTGCTCTTGCCCGGCGCTTTTTACTTTCTGCGCGAAACGCGGCTGCCGCCCGTGGCCTTGCTGCGCAAGCACCAGGTGCCCATCGCCATCTCCACCGACAGCAATCCGGGCAGTTCGCCCTGCACCTCCCTGCTGCTGATGCTCAACATGGCCTGCACGCTGTTCCTGCTCACGCCCGAAGAAGCGCTGGCCGGTGTCACGCGCCACGCAGCCGCGGCCCTGGGCTTGCGCGACCGGGGCGTGCTGGCGGCGGGCATGCGGGCCGACTTCGTGTTGTGGGGTGTCACGCGGCCGGCCGAACTGAGCTACGCCATCGGTGCCAATCCCCGGATTCAAACTGTGTTCAAGGGTCAAATCATATGAGTGAGATGAATAACGACGAGGTCTATACCTTGCAGCGCGGCAGCGTTCCCCTGCTGGTGAGCATGCCGCATATCGGCACGGCCATCCCGGCGGAACTCCTGCCGGCCTATACCGCTGAAGCGCTGAAGGTCGAAGACACCGACTGGCATTTGGCACAGCTTTACGACTTTCTGCCGGAGCTGGGCGCCAGCGTGCTGATGCCGCATTACTCGCGCTATGTGATTGACCTGAATCGCCCGCCGGATGACGCGCCCATGTACCCGGGCGCCTCCAACACCGAGCTGTGCCCCACCCGGTTTTTTAGCGGTGCGCCGCTTTACCAACCCGGCTGCGAGCCCGCGCCCGACGAGCGCGCCAGGCGGCGCGAGGCCTACTGGCAGCCCTACCATGCGGCGCTGGCCGCCGAGCTGGAGCGCCTCAAGGCCCGGCACGGCTTTGCGCTGCTGTGGGACGCGCACAGCATTCGCTCGCAGATCCCCTGGCTGTTTGAAGGCCGGTTGCCCGACCTCAATATCGGCACGGCCAGCGGTGCCAGCGCTCATGAAACCATTACAGCGGCGGTTGAAGAGGCCTGCGCAGGGTCGCCCCACATCACGACCGCCGTCAATGGCCGCTTCAAGGGCGGCTACATCACGCGGCACTATGGCCAGCCGTCAAACGATGTGCACGCCATTCAGCTGGAGATGTGCCAGAGCCTGTACATGCAGGAGGTCGCGCCCTTTGCCTACGACCCGGCGTTGGCCGCAAAAATCCAGCCTTTGTTGAGGAATATGGTCGCCAGCGCCCTGTCTGCCTGCAGGGGCTGCTATGAAAAGTGAAGCAAAATTTTTCGCTGCACAAGCCTGGGTGCAGGGCGCCTGGGCTAAAGACGTGCTGCTGACCGTTGCAGAAAACGGCAGCTGGCGCAGCGTGCAGCCTGGTGCCACACCGGACCAGCAGCGGGGCGCCACGCGCCTTCAGGGGCCGGTGCTGCCGGGGCTGGTCAACGCCCACAGCCACGCTTTTCAGCGCGCCATCGTCGGCCTGACCGAGCGGCGCAGCATGGGGGCAGCGCATGCCGCCGATGACTTCTGGAGCTGGCGCGACCGCATGTACAGCGCCGCCAACCGCATCACGCCAGAGCAACTCGAAGCGATTGCCTGCCAGCTCTATGCCGAGCTGCTGGCCGGCGGCTACACGCAGGTCTGCGAGTTTCACTATTTGCACAACGACATCGACGGCGCGCCTTACGCCAGCCCGGTGGAGATGTCGCTGGCCCT
The DNA here is from genome assembly GCA_036506595.1 of Polaromonas sp. Classification (GTDB taxonomy): domain Bacteria; phylum Pseudomonadota; class Gammaproteobacteria; order Burkholderiales; family Burkholderiaceae_C; genus Polaromonas. The sequence continues at coordinate 12,649 of DASXRN010000168.1, forward strand.
GGTGCGGGCCGCGCAGCGCACGGGCATGGGCCTGACGCTGCTGCCCACGCTGTATATGCGTTCCGGTTTTACGGCGACTGGCCTGCGCGAAGACCAGCGCCGGTTTGCCTCGACGCCCGACAGCGTGATGCGCGTGGTGCAAGAGATTCAGCGGCACACGGCCAATGACCCCCGCATCAATGCCGGTGTGGCGATTCATTCGCTGCGGGCCGCCAGCCCGGCCGCGTTGCAGGAACTGGCGTCGCACGCACGTGAGGCCAGTCTGCCAGTGCACATCCACATCGCCGAGCAGACGCAAGAGGTGGCCGACTGCCTTGCCCAGACGGGCCAGCGCCCGATTGAATGGCTGCTGAACCATGCCGGCGTTGACGCCCGCTGGAACCTGGTGCACGCCACGCACGCCACAGCCGCCGAGCTGCAGGGCGTGCGGAGCCGCGGCGCGTCCATCGTGATCTGCCCGGCCACCGAAGCCAACCTGGGCGATGGTGTGTTTGACTTGCCGGCCTATGCCGCCGTAAAGGGGCTTTGGTCCGTCGGTTCCGACAGCCACGTCACCCGCAGCTGGCCCGAGGAATTGCGGCTGCTGGAGTATTCGCAGCGCCTGACCTTGCAGCAACGCAATATTGCGGCGCGCATCTCGGGCCATGCAAGCAGCGCCGCGGCGCTGTTTGAAGCGGCACTGGCGGGCGGACAGCCGGCCAGCGGCCAGGCGCTGGGCGGCATTGCCCCCGGCCATCGTGCCGATTTCGTGACGCTGGACCTGCAGTCACCGGCGCTGCTGGGTGTGCCGGCAGATCATCTGCTGGATGCGCTGGTTTTTTCCAGCCCAGGCAGCGCGTTCGACGAGGTGTTTGTAGCGGGCGAGCGTGTGGTCGCGGGGGGGCGCGCTGGCCGCTGGCCCGAACTGGCCGAAGACTTCAGCCGTGCGATGCGCGAGCTTTGGCGCTAGGAACCCGCTCACGATCTTGCGCGTCCCCGGCAATTGAGGGGGCAGAAAAAAGAAGTACCCGAGCGACATCAGTTCGAGCTTCTTGATCGTTGATGCGCAGAGCGTGAAGAACACGGACAGCGCCGATTGACGCCGGCCGGTGCATAGACCGCAAGGGGAAAAGCAGCATATTTGGATTCGTGGCACGATGGCGTCCGTTCGTTTATTTCCTGCCCATTTCATTGACTTGCAAGGACCCCAGCATGGCATCCATCACCTCCAAAGCCGTTCGCATCAACCAGCACGGTGGCCCCGAAGAACTCAAGCTCGTTGACGTCACCGTCGGTGAACCCGGCCCCGGCGAGATTCGCATCCGCCACAAGGCCATTGGCCTGAATTTCATTGACGTGTACCAGCGCAGCGGCTTGTACCAGTTGCCCATGCCCGTGCAGCTGGGCATGGAGGCGTCGGGCATTGTTGAAGCCGTGGGCGAGGGCGTGACGCATCTGAAAGTGGGCGACCGTGCGGCCTACGCTAGCCAGCCGCCGGGCAGTTATTGCGAAGTGCGCGTGATGCCCGCCAAATGCGTGTGCAAGCTGCCCGATGCGATCAGCTTCGAGACCGGTGCGGCCATGATGCTCAAGGGCCTGACGGCCCAGTACCTGCTGCGCCGCACGCAGCCGCAGGGCGGGCTTCAGTCCGGCGACTTTGTGCTGTTTCACGCGGCCGCCGGCGGTGTCGGCCTGATTGCCTGCCAGTGGGCCAGGGCCATGGGCCTGCAGCTGATTGGCACGGCCGGCTCCGATGAAAAATGCGCGCTGGCCAGGGCGCACGGCGCGGCCCATGCCATCAACTACGCCAAAGAAGATTTTGTGGCCCGCGTCAAAGAGATCACTGACGGCAAGGGCGTGAAGGTGGTCTACGACTCGGTCGGCAAGGACACCTTTGACCGTTCGCTTGATTGCCTGCGCCCCTTTGGCCTGATGGCGAGCTTTGGCAATGCCTCCGGGCCGGTCGCGCCGTTTTCGCCCGGCATTCTGGGACCCAAAGGCTCGCTGTATGTGACGCGCCAGACCCTGTTCAGCCACATCACCACGCGCGAAACCACGCAGGAGATGGCCGACGACCTGTTTGAGATGGTCACCAGCGGCAAGGTCACTATTCGCATTGACCAGCGCTTTGCCCTGGCCGATGTGGCCGAGGCGCACCGCACACTCGAAGCGCGCAAGACCACGGGCTGCACCATTCTCACGCTGTAAGTGCACACGAGACTGCGTGATGACACCGCCTGCTGTTGACCGGGACTGGTTGCGCGCCCTGCGCGCCGCGGCCACCCAGCCACCCTTGAGGCCGCGCGTGCCGCTCTGGGCCGGCGAATCGGTGATCGGCTCGGTAGAACCCGATTTTTTGCGTCAATTAGCACTGCAGCCCTTATCGGAAGGGTACCACCCGCTATTAAAAGAAGAGCGACCTGAATCGCTGGGCTGGCGCCTGATGGGCGACGTGACGACCAGCCTGAACCGCGTCGCCGCTGCCCTGCATGAAGCCGGCCTGGCCGGTGCCTGGCGCAATGAACAGCTCGTGGTGACTGACCAGCTGGGCCATCGCAAAGGCACGGTAGAACGCGCCGCCGTACGTCCGCTGGGCATTACCACGCTGGCCGTTCATCTGGTCGGGCAGGCACCGGACGGTCGCTTCTGGGTGCAACAACGGGCCTTTGACAAGGCTGAAGACCCGGGCCTGTGGGACACGCTGATGGGAGGGATGGTGTCGGCGGCCGACACCACTGAAACGGCGCTGGCGCGTGAGACCTGGGAAGAGGCCGGGCTGCAGGTGGCCGATTTGCGGGATATGCGCTACGGCGGGCGCCTGACCACCTGCCGACCCTCCCGTCATGGCGGGGGAACGGGTTATGTCAGTGAGCATATCGACTGGTATTGCTGCACCGTGCCGCAGGGGCTGGTGCCCCACAACCAGGATGGCGAGGTCGAGCAGTTTTGCCTGATGGACGCCGGGCAATTGCTCGAGGCCATGCAGCGGGGCGAATTCACCACGGAAGCCGCGCTGATTCTTGCGAATGTGATGAAACTGTCGTAATCCTGTAGCGGTTCAGGCCGGCTCAAGGCTCAGGGCTTGCCGGGCAATACCGAGGGCCGCAAGCGGTTGGGTGCCAGCGCGCCAGCCGAGTCAAGAATCGGGTAGGCGATGGAGCAGATGTGTGAGTTGATGCGTTTGAGGTCGCTGATCAGGTCAATGTGCAACGAACTGGTCTCAATGCTTTGCATGGTCTTGTCCGACAGCCGGCCCAAATGGGTGGTGGCATAGGCGCGTTCCAGGTCGCGAAAGCGTGCTTTTTCTTCCAGCAGTTTTTGCGCGTCGCGCACCGTGCCGTTCAAAAACACGCTCATGCCCAGGCGCAGGTTGTCAATCAGCCGGTCATGCAGCTCCGCGATTTCGGCCATGCCGGCCTCTGAAAAGTGGCGGCCGGGCTTGATCTTTTTGTCCTCGATGTCAATCAGCACGCGCTCGATGATGTCACCGATCTGCTCCATGTTGATGGTGAAGCTGATGATGTCGGTCCAGCGGCGGCTTTCGGCTTCGCCCAGCGCTTCACGCGAGATTTTGGTCAGGTAGTACTTGATGGACGAGTACAGCTCATCCACCACGTCGTCCATCTTGCGCAGCTCTTCCGCCAGCTTGAGGTCGTCTTTTTTGATGACTTCCAGCACGCCGCGCAGCATGGTTTCCACCACATCGGCCTGGTACAGCGCCTCGCGCGCCGCGCACGAAATGGCCAGGGAGGGCGTTGACAGGGCCGACGGATCCAGGTGGTGTGGCCGGCCACCGGAAGTCGTTTTGTCGGGCTTGGGCAGCAGTTTTTCAACCCAGCGCGCAATCACCTGTGTCCAGCCGATAAACCCCAGGCCCATCAGCAGATTGAAGGTCAGGTGAAACAGCACCACCACGGTGGCCGGCTCGCCGAGGTAGGGGCGCGCATGGCGCAGCCACAGGCCAACAAGTGGTGCGGTGATGGCCACGCCCAGCAGCTTGAACACAAAATTGCCCAGTGGCACCTGCCGCACTTCAACGGCAGAGCGCAGGGTGGTAATCACGCCCAGCAGGCCGCTGCCCAGATTGGCGCCCAGCACCAGGCCCAGCGCCACGTCGAGCGGGACCACGCTGGAAGCGGCCAGTGTGGCCGTGAGCAGTACCAGCGCGAGGCTTGAATAAGACGCGACAGCCAACAACGCGCCCACCGTGATTTCAAGCAGCCGGTCACTGCTCAGCGATGCGAGCAGCGCCTTGACGGCAGGCGCCTGCGTCAGCACTTCGGTGGAAGCCGTGACAAGCCGCAGCGCCAGCAGCATCAGGCCCAGGCCAATCAGGACGCGGCCAAAACGGCCGGTGTTGGTGTCTTGCCTTGAGATGAACAGCACCACGCCCACAAAGATGAACAGCGGCGAGAGCCAGGAGAGGTCAAACGAGAACACCACCGTCATCACGCTGGTGCCAATGTCTGCGCCCAGCATGACGGCCAGCGCCAGCGGCAGGGCCACCAGGCCTTGCCCGACGAAGGAGGAAATAATCAGCGAGGTGGCGGTGCTGGACTGCACCAGCGCGGTCACGCCAATGCCGGAGGCGGCGGCGGTGTAGCGGTTGCTGATGCTGCGCGCCAGCACATGGCGCAAATTGGCCCCAAACACCCGCAGGATGCCGGTACGTACAAGATGGGTACCCCAGACGAGCAGCGCGATGGCCGCCAATAGATTCAACAAATGCTTCATATTTTCGGGCAACTATACGCCTGACTTGGGGCCCTGAAGCAGGTCGGCGCAGCGGCTATTTTGTTTTTCGCACGCGCAGCAATTCGTCCAGGATCAGGCAGATCGCACCGATGGTGATGGCGCTATCGGCAATGTTGAAGGCCGGGAAGTGCCTGCCGCCATAGTGAAAGTCCAGAAAGTCCACCACGTAGCCGTGCAGGCTGCGGTCAATCACGTTGCCGACCGCGCCGCCCAGAATGCAGGCCAGCGCAAACGAAAACAGCTTTTGCCCGGCGTGCGACTTGAGCATCCAAACAATGAAAAGCGCCGCCGCAATACCGATGGCGGTGAAAAACCAGCGCTGCCAGCCTGACGCGGACGCCAGGAAGGAGAACGCCGCGCCGCTGTTGTGCACGCGCACCACATTGAAGAAACTGCTGACGTAGGTGGCGTCACCCAGGCGGTAGTAGCCCAGGACCAGCACCTTGGTGAACTGGTCGGCAATCAGCAGGATCAGCGCCAGGCCCAGCCAGGGCAGCATGGCGCCCGAGGCGCTTTTGGAGGTGCCCTTGGCCATTACGCGAACTTCCTGTCTTCACCCGCGCCATACAGATTGCTGGTGCAGCGGCCGCAAATGGTGGGGTGGGCGGCGTCATGGCCGACATCCACGCGGTAGTGCCAACAGCGCTCGCATTTGGCGGCTGAACTGGCCTTGACCCTTGATTGGATTGCGCTTCCAGCTATTAAATCAATAGCGGATGTGATGAAGACGAACTTCAGGTCGTCGCCCAGGCTGGCCAGCAGCGCGTGGTCATCGGCATTGACCTCCAGGGCGACATTGGCCTGCAGGGACGAACCCACCTTGCCGTCGGCACGCAGGGCCTCGATGTCCTTGTTGACCGCATCACGAATCTCGCGGATGCGTGACCATTTGGCGAGCAGCGCTTCGTCTTGCGGCTGGAAGCTGGCATAGGTTTCCAGGAAGATCGATTCGGATTGACCGAACACCTTCCACGCCTCTTCCGCCGTGAAGCTCAGGAAAGGCGCCATCCAGCGCAGCATGGCATGCGTGATCTGGTGCAGCGCCGTCTGCGCGCTGCGGCGCGCCAGCGATTTGGGGCCGGTCGTGTAGAGCCGGTCTTTCAGGATGTCGAGGTAGAAAGAGCCCAGGTCTTCGCTGCAATAAATTTGCAGTTTGGAAACGACGGGGTGGAACTCATACACCTCGTAGTGCGCCAGGATGTCGGCCTGCAGCTGCGCCGCGCGGCTCAGGGCGTAACGGTCGATTTCCAGCATCTGGTCAAGCGGCACGGTGTCCTTGGCCGGGTCGAAGTCGCTGACGTTGGCCATCAAAAAGCGCAGCGTGTTGCGGATGCGGCGGTAGGCGTCCACCACGCGGGCCAGGATCTTGTCGTCAATGCCCAGGTCGCCCGAGTAATCGGTGGAGGCGCACCACAGGCGGATGATTTCGGCGCCCAGCTTGTCGCTGACTTCCTGCGGCACCACCACATTGCCTTCGCTCTTGCTCATCTTGCGGCCCTTGCCGTCCACGGTGAAGCCGTGCGTCAGCAGGCCTTTGTAGGGCGCATGGTCGTACATGGCGCAGGCGGTGAGCAGCGATGAATGGAACCAGCCGCGGTGCTGGTCATGGCCTTCCAGGTACAGGTCGGCCGGCCAGGCGGATTGCGCCGCATGGCTGTGGCGCAGCACATGGTCGTGCGTGGTGCCGGAGTCAAACCAGACGTCGAGAATGTCGGTGCTCTTGATGTAATCCGGCGCATCGTCGCCGATGATGGACTCGGCGCTGGCCTTGCTCCAGGCCTCGATGCCGCCGGCTTCCACCATGCTGGCGGCCTGGTCCATGATTTCCATGGTGCGCGGGTGCAATTCACCGGTGGCGGTGTGGATGAAGAAGGGCAGCGGCACGCCCCAGTTGCGCTGGCGGCTGATGCACCAGTCGGGCCGGCCGGCAATCATGTCGCGCAGGCGGGTTTTGCCGTTTTCGGGGTAGAAGCTGGTTTCTTCAATCGCGGCCAGGGCCAGCTGGCGCAGGGTTTTGCTGGCCTTGTCCTTGGTAAAGACGCCTTCGCCCTCATCCATGCGCACAAACCATTGAGCAGCGGCGCGGTAGATCACCGGCGTCTTGTGGCGCCAGCAGTGCGGGTAGCTGTGAACGATGTCGTGCGTGTCAAACAGGCGGCCGTGTTCGCGCAGCTTGTCGATGATCAGCGGTGCGGCCTTCCAGATGTTCAGGCCACCGAAGAGCGGCAGTTCGTCGATGTAACGGCCGTTGCCCTGCACCGGATTCAGGATGTCGTCATAGGCAATGCCATGGGCCACGCAGGAGTTAAAGTCTTCCACGCCGTAAGCGGGGGACGAATGCACGATACCCGTGCCGTCGTCGGCGGTAGCGTAGTCGGCCAGAAAAACCGGGCTGAAGCGCTGGTAGCCGTATTTTCCGTGGCCATCCATCACGTCATACAGCGGGTGCATGAAGTTCAGTCGCTCGAGGTTTTCGCCTCGGGTGGTGGCAAGCACCGTGCCCGTGAGCTGGTAGCGCTCCATGCATTTTTCGACCAGCGATGCGGCCAGCAGCAGGATGCCGCGTTCGGTGTCAACCAGCGCGTATTCCAGTTCGGGGTTGAGATTCAGTGCCTGGTTGGCCGGAATGGTCCAGGCGGTGGTGGTCCAGATCACCGCAAAGGCGTCCTTGGCGAGACTCTTCAGGCCAAACGCGGCGGCGAGTTTTTCAGGTTCGGCGCATTTGAAGCCGACGTCCAGCGTCTGCGATTTTTTGTCGGCGTATTCGATTTCAAACTCGGCCAGCGAGGAGCCGCAGTCAAAACACCAGTAGACGGGCTTGAGGCCGCGGTAGACAAAGCCGCGTTCCATGATGCGTTTGAGCGCGCGGATTTCCTGGGCTTCGTTGCCGAAGTCCATGGTGCGGTAGGGGTTGTCCCATTCACCCAGCACGCCCAGGCGCTTGAAGTCGGCCATCTGGCCGGCGATCTGCTCGGTGGCAAAGGCGCGGCTCTTGGCCTGCACTTCGTCGCGCGGCAGGTTGCGGCCGTGCAGTTTTTCGATCGCGTTTTCAATCGGCAGGCCGTGGCAGTCCCAGCCCGGCACATAAATCGCGTCCAGGCCCTTGAGCTGGCGCGCCTTGACGATCATGTCCTTGAGCACCTTATTGACCGCGTGGCCGATGTGGATCTTGCCGTTGGCGTAGGGCGGGCCGTCGTGCAGCACAAACTTGGGCGCACCGCAGCGGGCATCGCGCAGCTTTTTGTAAATGCCCTTGTCTTCCCATTCCTTGACCCAGCCGGCCTCGCGCTTGGGCAGGTCGCCGCGCATGGGGAAGGGGGTGTCGGGCAGGTTCAGGGTGCTGCGGTAATCGGGTTTGGTGTCTGACATGGCTTGCTTTTGTTGGAGGCGGCCTGCAAGGGCAAAGCCGCAGGAAAACGTGCGGAAGTTATGAACGGAAAGAAGGCCGTTCGCCGACGGGGAAGGCGACAACCCAAGGCGACGAGATCGTCTAAATTCGGTCGCGCGTGGTCTGGCGGCTGGTTTCCGTGTGCATGGACGCCGAAAAAGCCTGGGCAAAAAAAGCGCGGGCGTCGTCACAGTCTTTGGCAATGCCCGCTTTCAGGCTGTCCAGACCGTCGTATTTCAGTTCGTCGTGCAGTTTGTGTAGCAGTTCCACGCGGATGATTTTACCGTATGCCCCCTCCGCGCCAAGGCCGGCGGGCCAGTCGAGGCAATAGGTCTCGAGCAGGACGCGCCCGCCATTGACGTCGCGCGGGTCCAGTGAGGGGCGAATGCCCAGGTTGGCCACACCGGGCAGGGGCTGGCCGGCCAGGCCATGCACATGCACCGCAAAAATCCCGCTGGCGGCCGGTTTCCAGTGGGCAAACCGCAGGTTGAGGGTGCGAAAACCCAGGTCGCGGCCCAGTTTGCGGCCGTGCACCACATGGCCCGAGATGCTGTAGGGCCGGCCCAGCAGGCTGGCCACCCGGTCCATTCGGCCCAAGGCCAGGGCTTCACGCACGGCCGAGCTGGAAACCCGGGTGCCGTGCACTTCGTAGCTGTTCATGCGGGCCACGTCAAAACCCAGGCGTTCGCCCGCTGCATCCAGCATGGCGTAGTCACCCGCGCGTTTGGTGCCAAAGCGGAAGTCATCGCCCACCAGCACGTATTTGGCCCCCAGGCCCTGGACCAGCACGTCCTGGATAAAGGCTTCGGGCGACTGCGACGACAGGCGCGCATCAAAGGGCAGGATCACGCACTGGTCGATGCCGCAGCGGGCCAGCTCGGTGAGCTTGTCGCGCAGCGTGGCAATGCGCGCCGGTGCCAGCTCGGGTTTGCGGGCGACGGCGGCGAAATAGTCGCGCGGATGCGGCTCAAAACTCATGACGCAACTGGGCACGGCGCGGTGCTGGGCCTCGTTTTTAAGCAGCGCCAGCATGGCCTGATGACCCCGGTGCACGCCATCGAAATTGCCTATCGTCAGGGCGCAATCGGGCGCCAGCTGGGGATGGTGGTAGCCGCGAAAAACTTTCATGGGGGTAATTATCGTTTTTATAGCGACCCGACCCGGATGGGGCTGGCCTGAAGGCGGTAAATGACAGGTTTGAACCTGTTCGTCATGATTTCACTGTATATTGCTAGTTAATCAGCTTGACATCGTGTTTCCTTACGTAATTCACCATGGTGGAGGTTCGTTTTGAAGGTCTTGAAGCTCTCAGCCCAGGGATTGCCACAGTCCTGGATCAGCCTTGAAGAGGCCGTGTTGCATTACGCGGCTGATGAAGTGCGCTGGGAGATTGGTGCGCGGGTTGCGATCTTTCACGGTGGCCACAACGCCATCACGGGTGTGCAGTCGGTTATCGCGGTCAACAGCATCATAGGCACCAAGGGCGTGCCCAATATCAACCCGTTTGACCTGAAGCCAGGGCTCACTAATAGCAAGCTGTTCGTGCGTGACCGCAATGTGTGCGCCTACTGCGGTGGGCATTTTCATGAAGAAGTTCTGACGCGCGAGCACATCATCCCCTTCGCCCAGAACGGCATCGACATCTGGATGAATGTGGTGACCGCCTGCCGTTCCTGCAACCACCGCAAAAGCAACCGCACCCCCGAGCAGGCCCACATGCCTTTGCTGTACACGCCCTATGTGCCCAGCCTTTGGGAAGACTTCATTTTGCGCAACCGCCGCATTCTGACCGACCAGATGGAGTTTTTGATGGCGCATATTCCGAAAACATCGCGCCTGCACGCGTGATGCTCCCGGTTTTGTCACGCTTGAACGCGTGACGCTTTTCAACCCTGCCGTTCAGGCAAATACGCCCGCCGTGTCCTGCATCTGGCTTGAGACTTCGCCCAGGTGGTGCAAGGTGTCGCCAAAGCTCATTTCCAGCTGGGTCAATTTCTTGAAGTAGTGGCTCACGATGTACTCGTCGGTCACGCCAATGCCGCCATGCAGTTGCACGGCCTGCTGGCCTACAAAACGCATGGAAACACCCAGTTGGTACTTGGCGCGCGCCATGGCCCGGTGGCGTTCGTCCGCTGGCGCATTGAGTTTGAGCGAGGCGTAGTAGCTCATGGAGCGTGCCAGCTCCAGCTGCATCTTCATGTCGGCCACGCGGTGGCGCAGCGCCTGAAAGCTGCTGATGGCCACGCCAAACTGCTTGCGGGTGTTCATGTACTCCACCGTGACGGCCAGTGTCTTGTCCATCACGCCGACGGCCTCGGCACAGCTGGCGGCAATGCCGATGTCCATGGCGTGGGCAAGCGCCGTCAGGCCCTCCAGCGTGACCAGCGTGGCCGGTGCCTCCTTGAGCGTCACTTCTGCGGCCCGCGCGCCGTCTTGCGTGCTGTAGCCGCGCGTGCTGACGCCTGTTGCGGTGCGCTCCACCAGAAACAGCGCCATCTTGCCGTCAGCCATGGCGGGCACGATGAAGGCATCCGCCTGGTCGCCCGCTGGTACTATGCTTTTTGTAGCGCTTAGCGTCCATGTGTCCTGGGCTGAGGTGGCTTTTGCTTCACATTTTTCGAATTTGTAGCGGGCCGCACGTTCCTGGTGGGCCAGCACCACCAGGCTTTCGCCCGAAGCAATTTTGGGCAGCCAGGCCGACTTGACGGCCTGCGGCGCATGGTTGGAGAGCACAGCGCCGGCAATCAGGGTCTGGACAAAGGGCTCCAGCACCATGCCGCGCCCGAGCTCCTCCATCACCACCATGCCTTCGACCGGGCCCATGCCGAGTCCGCCATCGGTCTCAGGAATGTAGAGGCCCGCCAGGCCGAGTTCGGCCAGCTGGCCGTAGGCCTCGCGTGAAAATCCACCGGCTTTTGCAATGCTGCGGCGACGTTCGAAGTCGTAGCCTTTGTCCACCCATTTACGCACCGCGTCGCGCAGTTGTTCCTGGTCGTCCGTGAAATCAAAATCCATGATGTATTCCTTTAAGCCGGCTTTAACCGAGAACCACTTGTGAAACGATGTTGCGCTGCACTTCGTTGGAACCGCCGTAAATCGTGGTCTTGCGCAGGTTGAAATAAGTCGAGGCTAGCGGTGCATCGGCCGGCATGCCCCCGGGGAAATCGCCCTGCCAGCCGGCTTCCATGGCTTCTTCAATGAAGGGCAGGCTGTAAGGGCCGGCGGCCAGCATCATGAGTTCGCTGTAGCGTTGCTGAATTTCGCTGCCCTTGATTTTGAGCAGGCCGGCGATGTCCAGTGAATTTTTGCCGGATTTTTCAGCGGAGAGCACACGCAGCACCAGCATTTCGAGCGCCACCACATCGACTTCAAGCTTGGCGATTTCATCGCGGAAACGTGCGTCGTCGTAGACACCTTCGGCTTTGGCAATGCGCTTGAGGCGCTCCAGTTCGCGCTTGGAACGGTTCACGTCGGCGATGTTGGTGCGCTCGTGGCTCAGCAGGTGCTTGGCGTAGGTCCAGCCCTTGTTTTCTTCGCCAATCAGGTTTTCGGCGGGCACTTCCACGTTGTCGAACCAGACTTCATTGACCTCGGCCTCACCGTCGAGCAGCACAATGGGGCGTACCGTGAGGCCCGGCGATTTCATGTCGATCAGCAGGAAGCTGATGCCGGTCTGCGGCTTGCCTTCGTTGCTGGTGCGCACCAGGCAAAAAATCCATTCGCCGTACTGGCCCAGCGTGGTCCAGGTTTTCTGGCCGTTGACGATGTATTTGTCGCCTTGCCGTTCGGCGCGGCATTTGACTGATGCCAGGTCGGAGCCCGAGCCCGGCTCGCTGTAGCCCTGGCTCCACCAGACTTCGCCGCTGGCAATGCCGGGCAGAAAGCGTTTTTGCTGCTCGGCGTTGCCAAAGGCCATGATGACCGGTGCCACCATGACAGGGCCAAACGGCACGACGCGGGGTGCGCCGGCCAGCGCGCATTCTTCCTCGAACAAATGCTTTTGCACGGCGCTCCAGCCGGGGCCGCCAAACTCCTTGGGCCAGCCGTGGCCCAGCCAGCCTTTTTTGCCAAGAATCTTGGCCCAGCGCTGCATATCGTCACGTGACAGTCGCAGGGCGTTGTGCACCTTGTGCGAAATGTCGGCAGGCAGGTTGGCCTGAACCCAGGCGCGTATCTCTTCGCGAAAGGCCTGCTCTTCGGGGGTGAAAGCTAAATCCATACATGTCTCCGTAGCACTTCAGTGGATTTATAGTTTTAGCACGGATGTGCTTTTTGACCTGTCAAAGCGGAGACAAAGCGGCCTAATTTTGCGAATGATCGGGGGCGGAGTTCAGGGCTTCACTCCGTGTCTGGCAGTGCAATCCCCAGTTGCTCGCTGATGCTCAGGACATGGCTGCGCAGTTGCGCGTTGTCTGCCTTGAGCCGGGCCAGCGTGTTTTCAAGGGCGGTCACGCGGGCCAGCAGGCCGTCGGCCTCGGCGGTCGTGGGGGCGCTGGCCATCAGGGCCTGGACATCGGGCTCGCCGCACAGCAAGTGAACCCAGCGCTGCTCGCGAGCGCCCGCTGCGCGGGGCAGTTTTTGCACCGTGGCCTGGCCACCGTCATCGCCGCGCTGTTGCAACTCCAGCAACACCGCCTCTACCGCGGCCGAGTCGGCAAACCGGTACCAGCGCTCGCCATTGGTGCGCAGCTCGGCGGCGGTTTGCGGGCCGCGCAGCATCAGCAGGCCAATCACCACGGCCTGGGGTTCAGTGGCACCGGTGGCGCGCTGAAAATTGTGTTCGTAGCGTGGCACGCGGCTGGAACTGCCCTCAAAGACCAGGCTTTGTGCTTTCAGGCTGGCAATGGCGGTGCGCGCCTCATCATCATCCACCTCCATCAAGGGGTCGCGGCTGGTTTTCTGGTTGCAGCCCGACACGAGTGCGTTCAGGCTCAGGGGATAGCTGTCGGGCACGGTGCGGGCTTTTTCCATGAGTGTGCCCAGCACGCGGGCTTCAATGGGGGTCAGGATTCTGATGGTCATAAACTAGGGGGTGGTATTTGAAAGAAGCAGCACAAGGTCATAAGAAACAATATGGGAAGCAGTCCAAGGAACATCGTTATTTTGATCTCTGGCGGTGGCTCCAACATGGCGGCCATTGCAAAGGGCGCACAAAAGCAGGCCTGGCAGGAAAAACTGGGCGCCCGTGTTGTGTCTGTCATCAGCAACAAGCCCGATGCACAGGGACTGGTGGTGGCGGCCGGGCTGGGCCTGGCGACGCAAGTGGTGGACCACAAACGCTTCGAGTCGCGCGAGGCCTTTGATGCGGCGCTGCAAGGCGTGATTGACGGCTACCAGCCTGCGCTGGTGGTGCTGGCCGGCTTCATGCGCATACTCACGCCCGGTTTTGTGCAGCATTACGCGGGCCGCTTGATCAACATCCATCCCTCATTGCTGCCGGCCTTTACCGGCCTCAACACGCACCAGCGCGCCATCGATGCCGGCTGCCGGGTGGCGGGTGCCACGGTGCACCAGGTCACGGCCGATCTGGACCACGGTGGCATTCTGGCGCAGGCGGTGGTTCCCGTGTTGCCGGGTGACAGTGCAGCCACGCTGGCGGCCCGCGTGCTGACGCAGGAGCACCTGATCTACCCGCAAGCCGTTCGTGCTTTTTTTGAGCGCGCCGCCTGAGCGGTGAGGCCAGGCCTGCATTCCGAATGAAGTTGTTACGACCACAGGATTGAATCCGGTGGGCGATCTGCCCCGTATTCATGACAGCCGCTTGCAAATCAGGGTGATTGCGGCTTTCGTAACAACCTCAGTTCAAAGGAGTTCACATGCAGACACAACACAAACTGGCCGCTCTGGGCCTGGCGCTGGCCCTGTCGATGGCCGCCGTTTCCGCTTTCGCGCAAGTGATGGTCGGTGGTGCGCCCATGCTTGCTTCCAAAGACATTATCGACAATGCCGTCAATTCAAAGGACCACACCACGCTGGTGACGGCGGTTAAAGCCGCCGGCCTGGTGGAGACGCTCAAGGGCCCGGGGCCCTTCACGGTGTTCGCACCGACCAACGCCGCTTTTGCCGCCTTGCCGGCCGGCACGGTGGACACCCTGCTCAAGCCTGAAAACAAGGGCATGCTGAGCGGCATCCTGACCTACCACGTGGTGGCCGGCAAGATCGACGCGGCCGCGCTCGCCAAGGCCATTGCCGACGGCAAGGGCAAGGCCACGCTGAAAACGGTGGCCGGCGGCAGTCTGACCGCCATGGCGGCAGGCGGCGGCGTAACCATCACCGATGAAAAAGGGGCCTCGGCCAAAGTGGCCATTGCCGACGTGTACCAGTCCAATGGCGTGATCCACGTGGTCGACAAGGTGTTGCTGCCCAAGTAATTGGCGCGCTGGCTTCGTGCCCGATGAAAGCCCTTGTGCGGTTTCACTGCGCACGAGCTTTCTGGCTTTTTACCGGGCTTTCAGCAGATGCTGCGCCGCCTTGACGATGCTGTGCGCGTTGACGCCAAAAAACTCGCGCAAGGCGGCGCGCGTATCGCTGCGGCCGAAGCCGTCGGTGCCCAGAGTCAGGTAGGCGCGGCCTTCGGGCAGAAAGGCGCGAATGCTTTCGGGCACGGCACGCACGTAGTCGCTGGCGGCAACAATGGGCCCTTGGCTGGCGCGCAGCTGCTCCGTGATGAAAGCTTCTGGCTGGTTCGCCTCGTCGTAGAGCGCGGCTTGCTGGCAAGCCGCGCCATCGCGTGCCAGTTCGCTCCAGCTGGTCACGCTGAAGACCGTCACCTCAATGCCAAGGTCTGCCAGTTGCTGCGCTGCCTTGATCACCTCGGTCAGGATGGCGCCTGAGCCCAACAGCGTCACATGCTTAAGTGTTTCAGGGTCCTGGCCCTTGTTTGACGGGTGTGAATAGCTATCAAATTGGTAGCATCCGAGAATGATGTTGGCCTCGGAACCCGGTCGCAGGTCGGGCTGGGCGTAGTTCTCGTTCATCAGCGTCACGTAATAAAACACGTCCTGCTGCTCCACCATCATCTCGCGCATGCCGTGGTCGAGGATGACGGCCAGCTCGCAGGCGAAGGCCGGGTCGTAGGCCCTGCAGTTGGGAATGGTCGCGGCGATCAGGTGGCTGGAACCGTCCTGGTGCTGCAGGCCTTCGCCGCCCAGCGTGGTGCGGCCCGAGGTGGCGCCCAACAGGAAGCCACGCGCCCGCTGGTCGGCTGCGGCCCAGATCTGGTCACCCACGCGCTGAAAGCCGAACATGGAATAGTAGATGTAGAAGGGCAGCATGGCCAGGCCATGCACGCTGTAGCTGGTGGCCGCCGCCGTCCAGCTGGCCAGCGCGCCGGCTTCGCTGATGCCTTCTTCGAGGATCTGCCCGTCCAGCGCCTCGCGGTAGCTCAGTACCGAGCCGATGTCTTCGGGCGCATAGCGCTGGCCCACGCTGGAATAAATGCCCACCTGCTTGAACAGGTTGGCCATGCCGAAGGTGCGCGCCTCGTCGGCGACTATGGGCACGATTTTTGGCCCGAGGGCCGGGTCTTTCAGCAGGCTGCCCAGCATGCGCACGAAGGCCATGGTGGTGCTCATCTCCTTGGCTGCAGCGCCAAGGGCAAACTGGGCGTAACTTGGCAAGGCCGGTACGGGAGTCACGTCGGCCGTGGTATCGCGTTGGGGCAGGTAGCCGCCCAGCGCCGCACGCTGCGCGTGCATGTAGCGCATCTCGGGGCTGTTGTCGGCCGGCTTGTAAAACGCGATGTTTCTGGCCTGCTCGTCGGTCAAAGGCAGATTGAAGCGGTTGCGAAACTCCAGCAGATCGGTCTCGTCAAATTTCTTTTGCGAATGCGTGGTCATCTTGCCCTGGCCGGCGCTGCCCATGCCATAGCCTTTTTTGGTGTGCGCCAGGATCACCGTGGGCTGGCCCTGGTGCTTCGCCGCCGCTGCATAGGCCGCATGGATTTTCACCAGGTCGTGGCCGCCGCGCTTGAGGCGGTCAATCTGCTCGTCGGTCATGCCCTGGGCCAGGCGCGCCAAGGCCTCGTTCTGGCCAAAGAAGTTGTCGCGGTTAAAGCGCCCGTCCTTGGCAGCAAAGGTCTGCATCTCGCCGTCCACCGTGTGAGCAAAGGCCTGCGCCAGCGCACCGCTCAGGTCGCGGGCAAACAGGCCGTCCCAGTCGCTGCCCCAGACCAGCTTGATGACGTTCCAGCCGGCGCCGGCAAAGAGCTTTTCCAGCTCGTCGATGATGCGGCCGTTGCCGCGCACCGGGCCGTCGAGGCGCTGCAGGTTGCAGTTGACGACCCAGACCAGGTTGTCCAGGCCCTCGCGCGCGGCCAGGGTGAGGGCGCTCATGGATTCGGGTTCGTCCATCTCGCCGTCGCCGAACACGCCCCAGACTTTGCGCTTGCTGCAGTCAAGCAGGCGCCTGTGCGTGAGGTAGCGCATGAAGCGCGCGTGGTAAATCGAGCTGATCGGGCCTATGCCCATGGAGCCGGTCGGGAACTGCCAGAAGTCCGGCATCAGGTAGGGGTGCGGATAGCTGCAAAGACCCTGCGCGTTGTGCAGGGGCGCGGCAAGCTCCTGGCGGTAAAAGCTCAAATCCTTCTCAGTGAGCCGGCCTTCCAGGTAGGCGCGGGCATACACGCCGGGGGCGCTGTGCGGCTGGAAAAACACCAGGTCGCCGCGGTGCTGGCCTTCGCCCAGGCCTTCGCGCGCGTGAAAGAAATGGTTGAAGCCGGTCTCAAACAGGTCGGCGGCGCTGGCATAACTGGCGATGTGGCCGCCCAGCTCGCTGGAGCCGCCCAGTTCGGCCTGGTTGGCGCGCACCACCATGGCCAGCGCGTTCCAGCGCATCAGCGAGGCCAGCCGTTCTTCCATAGCAAGGTCACCGGGAAACACCGGCTGCTCGTTGACGCCTATGGTGTTGAGGTAGGGCGTGGAGAGCTCGGGTTTCCAGCCCACGCGCTGCTCACGGGCCAGCCGGGCCAGCTCGTCGAGTATTTGCCGCGCACGCGCCTGGCCTTGGGTGGCGGCCAGGGCTTCAAAGGCGTCACGCCATTCGGCGGTTTCCTGCGGGTCAGGATCGGAATGGCCAGGGGCAGTGTCTTGCATCAGGAGATGGTGGGGTGTGGAATCGTTCATTTGACCGCTTACTCTACGGAGTCGCAAGAAAAATGTGCTGCTTCAATATGGGGTTTGACTCTTCTTCTGCAGCATAAAATTCCGTGAATCACCTGTTTCCGGATTTATGCAGCTCGATAACCTTGATTTAAAGATTCTTCACGAACTCCAGCGCGATGGCTCGCTGTCCAATGTAGAGCTGGCCCGGCGCGTGCATTTAAGCCCGTCGCCCTGCCTGGCGCGTGTCAAGGCCTTGCAAGCCGCCAAGGTGATAGACCGCTATGTGGCGATTGCCAGCGCGGCTGCGCTGGGCCTGGGGCTGAACGTGTTTATCTCCATCAGCCTGCGCTCGCAGAGCAAGGAGTCTCTGGCCGAGTTTGAAAGGCGCATTGCCGAGCACGACGAGGTGATGGAATGCTATTTGATGAGCGGTGACAGCGACTACCTGATCCGCGTGGCGGTGGCCGATATTGGCGCGCTGGAAAAATTCATCCTGGAGCAGCTCACGCCGATTCCCGGTATCGAAAAAATCCGCTCCAGCTTTGCGCTGAAGCAGGTGCGCTATAAAACTGCGCTGCC
>DASXRN010000169.1:0-4198 GCA_036506595.1 Polaromonas sp.
GGGTTTTTACGGCTGTTTGAATGTGCGGGCGACAAAGAGGCAAGTGAGGCTTGGGCTTTTTGTACTTCTCGCACTTCCTGACAATGTCGATAAACTCTAAAATTTTTTAAACCTGTATCTCCGGTTGACAGCCTTCGCCTGTCTGCGGGTGTGCCAACCGTTTTGAACCTTCACAACCGAACCCGCTTGACCATGGCTGCATGCGCGCGACTGATGCGTCCGATGGTGCGGCTCGCCTTGGCGACGGGTGTCAAGCACCCGCAGCTAGAGGAACTGCTGAGGCAGTTGCTGATGGACGAAGCGTCCCGACTGTGGAGAAAAAACGGCGTGCCAAAGCCCAATGTCAGCCAGCTCTCGGTTACCACAGGTTTGAATCGAAAGGATGTTTCCCAGCGTGTGCGCGTCAGCGTGGACGGCGCGCTCTCGTCCACCGAAGCGTCGGCGGCGGTCAGGGTCTTCACGTACTGGCTGCAAATGGCGAGAAAACAGCCCAGCCTGAAAATACTGCCGGTAACGGGCGTCTCACCCAGTTTCGAGCTGTATGCGCGGGCGGCCACCCGAGGGGATGTGCACCATCGTGCCGTGCTGGATGAACTCGTGAGACTCGGGATGGCCACAGAGTTTGAAGGCCTGGCCGAACTCACAGCCGACGCCTTTGTTCCATCGAAGAACGATAAGGCCTTGCTGTCTTTTTTGGCGGACAACGGCCAGGATCATCTGTTGGCCGCGGTGGAGAATGTGCTCACACGCCAGCCCTTGTTTCTCGAGCGTTCGATTTTCGCGGAAGGCTTGTCGGCCCGAGACTGCGAGGCGATTCAGAATTCCGTGCGAAAGGATTGGGCGAATCTGCACGACCGGCTGATGGACACCATGTCACAGGCCATTGAGGTCGCTCCCTCCGAAGGGACGCATCGAATGCGTGTGGGCATCTACACCTATTTTGAGCCTTTGGACCCCCTTGAACCAAACCATTCCGGCGATACCAGCCCGAAAGATTCTCATGAGTAAACACCGATCGCCCATCTTCCTCCTGCTGCGCTGCCTGTTCCTGTCGGTTTGCCTGACCGCCTGCGGCGGCGGTGGTGGCGATGGCGGTGGCGTCAACGTGGCTGCCCCGGGCGTCGGTTCGGGGGGCACGGGAAGTCCCATAGGCTCCGGAGGAACCGGTGTTTCTGTCGGGCCCATCACCGGTTTTGGCAGCATCATCGTGAACGATGTGCACTACAACATCGATGGCATCGCGCCGTCGATAGAAGACGCCAGTGAACTGAAGCTGGGCATGGTGGTTCGGGTCACAGGCGACGCGACGGCCTCAGGTGACATCACCACGGGCACGGCCACCAGCGTCAGTGCCGCGGCGGAGCTGCGGGGGGCCGTTGGCGGAATTGATGTCGCGGCAGGGACCGTCGATGTCCTGGGGGTGACCGTCAGCACTGACAGCGCAACCGTGTATGACGGATTCATGTCGCTCAGCACGCTGGGTACCGGGCAATTTGTCCAGATTAACGGCCTGCCGCTGAGCAGCGGTGGACTGCATGCCACGAGGATCGAAAAGATTGCGACGCCGGCAGCGCTCATTACCACGGGTCCCATTGCAAACTTGAATACATCATCGACCACTTTCAAGATTGGATCGTCGACGGTGAATTTCGGCTCCGCAACACTTGCGGGAATGACAAGCTCCGAACTGGCGAACGGGTTGGTCGTCCGTGTGCGCGGGCAGCTGTCCGGCAGCGATGTCGTGGCCACGAAGCTCCAGCGCTGGCAGGCGTCTGTGGCCGAGGGAGCACCGCTCTCCTTCGCGGGTGTGATCAGCGGCTACACCTCATTGTCAAGCACGTTCACCGTCTCGGATATGGTCGTCAACGCCTCTGCCGCTGCCATCACGGGCGGCAATCTCAACCGCCTGGGCAACGGTGTCAAGGTTGATGCCGAAGGGACCCTTGTCAATGGCGTCTTGCAGGCGACCAAGCTGAAGATCCGGCATATTCCGGGCGCTGGCGATCTTCCCTCATTCAGTGCGACTGGGCCCATTACCCAGTTTGTTTCGCCGTCGAACTTCAAGGTCAAGGGGCAAGCCATCGACGCCACTCAGGCAGGGGTGGTTTTCGTCAACGGAACCGCCGCCAATCTGGCCAAATCCGTTCCGGTTTCTGTGATCGGCAACCAGGTGGTCAATGGCGTGCTGATCGCAACGCAGGTGACCTTTTGAAAATGTCCGGATCACGCGGAACCATCAGAACAGTTGACCCGAATTTGCTATTGATTTAGTAGCTGGTTGTGCAGTATCTGCGAGGCCGTCGGCTACTTTTTCTGTTGATAAATTTTGCGCAATGGCCTCCGAGGCCTTGACCAGCGTGCCCACGCGAACCCCCAGCAGGCGCAGTCGCTTGCTCAGGTCCACGCGTTTGAGGCACAGGCCGGCGGTGTGGCGTATGGTTTTGGCGTCGGCCGTGTAGCCGTCCAGGGTCTGGTCGCGCGTCACGCTCTTGAAGTTGTCGTAACGCAGCTTGATGCCAATGGTTTTTCCCACATAGCCTTTGCGCTGCAGGTCTTCGGCCAGCTTGACGCATAGCTCGGTAAAGATCGCGCCCAGCGCCGCCTTGTCGCGCACCGCATGCAGGTCGCGGTCAAAGGTGGTCTCGCGGCTCATGCTGACGGGCTCGCTCTCGGTCACCACCGGGCGCTCGTCGCGGCCCCAGGCGGCCTCATGCATCCAGGCGCCGGTGGCCTTGCCGAAGTTGGCTATCAGAAACGAAGGATCCTGCGCGGCCAGTTCGCCTATGGTGTGAATGTGCAGCCGGGCCAGTTTCTCGCCGGCCTTGGGGCCTATGCCATTGATCTTGCGGCAGTTGAGCGGCCAGATTTGGGTCTGCAGGTCTTCCTCATAAACAATCGAAATGCCGTTGGGTTTGTTGAACTCGCTGGCCATTTTGGCCAGCAGCTTGTTGGGCGCCACGCCGACCGAGCAGGTGAGCCCGGTTTTTTCAAAGATGGCTTTCTGGATCAGCCGTGCCAGCACCCGCCCGCCTTCGCGCTGGCCGCCGGGCACGTCGGTAAAGTCGATGTAGACCTCGTCCACGCCGCGATCCTCCATCTGCGGCGCAATCTCGGTGATGGTGCTCTTGAACAGTCGCGAATATTTGCGCACCTCTGCAAAATCCACCGGCAGCACGATGGCTTGCGGACAGAGTTTGGCCGCCTTCATCATGCCCATGGCCGAACCCACGCCAAACTGCCGCGCGGCATAGGTTGCCGTGGTGATCACGCCGCGCCCCACATAGTCCTTGAGCAGCGGAAAGCTTTCCACCGGAATAAAGCGCAGCGCTCGCTCGCCCTGGGCCGCCAGCAGATCTTCATCGACCTTGCGCCGCCCGCCGCCTATGACCACAGGCAAGCCCTTGAGCTGCGGATAGCGTAGCAGCTCGATCGACGCGAAAAAAGCGTCCATGTCGAGGTGGGCAATGCGGCGCAGTTTGACGCTGTTGGGCAGGGTGGAAACATTCACATGGCAAGCATAGCGTCGGTCGACGGATCACCCCTTGTGTGTGGTCATCCCTCAAGGCAGGCGATGTAATTATTTCACTGACAGAACTCCAGCGGCTGCCTAGAATGCCCGGATTGCCCGTGGCCATGCGGCCCGGCAAGAGGCGTGCAATCAGGACTGATTGGGAAGGAAACCACCATGAAACGCTGGATTAAATGGATCGCCGCCAGCCTGGGCCTGGCCGTGCTGCTGCTCGCTGGCGCGGCCGTCGTGGGCACGCAGCTGGCCGAGCGCAAACGCATGCGCCAGGTCAATGTGACGGTGCAGCCCGTGGCCTACAGCTCGGATGCGCAGGCGCTGGAGCGCGGCAAGTATTTATTCCAGTCGCGTGGCTGCGTGGACTGCCATGGCGCCAACGGCGGCGGGCGCGACTTTGTCAATGACGGCAAAGGCACGCGCATCGCCGGGCCCAACATCACGCCTGGCGGCGTGGTGGCCCGCTACCAGCCCGAGGACTGGGTACGCACGATACGCCACGGGGTCAAACCCGACGGGCGGCCGGCGCTGATCATGCCCAGCGAGGATTACAACCGCTTCACCAATGAAGACCTGGCCGCATTGGTGGCGCATGTGCGCAGCCTGCCGCCCCAAAAAGGCGGTTCTGCCGTGGTCGAACTGCCCTTGCCGGCCTGGGTGCTCTACGGCTTTGGC
>DASXRN010000170.1:0-8783 GCA_036506595.1 Polaromonas sp.
CCTCTCGATCAAGCTCGACCCGCGAGCCGTACCCCACCTGCCCGCACCCCGACCGCGCTATGAGATCTGGGTGTATTCGCCGCGCGTGGAAGGCGTACACCTCCGGTTCGGCGCGGTCGCGCGGGGTGGTCTGAGATGGTCGGACCGCCGCGAGGACTTCCGAACCGAGATACTCGGCCTGGTCAAGGCCCAGATGGTGAAGAACGCGGTCATCGTACCTGTCGGCGCCAAGGGCGGTTTCGTGGTGAAACGTCCAGCCGATCCCGCCGACCGCGAGGCCTGGCTCGCGGAGGGAATCGCGTGCTATCGGACCTTCATTAGGGGGCTCCTTGATCTCACCGACAACCTGGTCGGTGGCAAGGTTGTGCCGCCGCCGCAGGTGGTCCGGCACGACAGCGACGACACCTATCTCGTCGTCGCGGCCGACAAGGGGACCGCGACCTTCTCCGACATCGCCAACGAACTTTCTAAGGAGCACGGCTTCTGGCTGGGCGACGCCTTCGCGTCGGGCGGGTCGGCAGGGTACGACCACAAGGCCATGGGGATCACCGCGCGCGGAGCCTGGGAGTCGGTCAAGCGGCACTTCAGGGAAATGGGGGTCGACTGCCAGCGCCAGGACTTCACTGCGGCTGGCATAGGCGACATGTCAGGCGATGTGTTCGGCAATGGCATGCTGCTGTCGGAGCACACCCGGCTGGTCGCCGCCTTCGACCACCGCCACATCTTCCTCGACCCCAATCCCGACACGCAGCTGGGCTTGCGCGAGCGCGAGCGCCTGTTCGCGCTGCCGCGCTCGAGCTGGGCCGATTACGATCCCGCGCTGATCTCGGCCGGCGGTGGCGTGTTTGCGCGCAGCGCGAAGACCATCCCGCTCACGCCCGAAGTGCGCGCCGTGCTTGAGCTCGAAGGCGAGGAGATCGCGCCGAACGAGCTGATGCGTGCCATCCTCAAGGCGCCGGTCGACCTGCTTTACAACGGCGGCATCGGCACCTATGTGAAGGCCGGCCGCGAGACCCATGCGCAGGTCGGCGACCGCACGAACGACGCGATCCGCGTCAACGGCGCCGAGCTGCGCTGCAAGGTGGTCGCCGAGGGCGGCAACCTCGGCTGCACCCAACTCGGCCGCATCGAGTACGCGCAGCACGGCGGGCGCATTTATACCGACGCGATCGACAACTCGGCCGGTGTCGACTGCTCGGACCACGAGGTCAACATCAAGATCCTGCTGGGCCTGGTGGTCGGCGACGGCGAGATGACCGAGAAGCAGCGCAACAAGCTGCTCGCCGAAATGACCGACGAGGTCGGCCAGCTGGTGCTGACCGACAACACCTACCAGACCCAGGCGCTGTCGGTCGCGAACCGGCGCGCGGCCGCGCTGCTGGAGCCCGAGGCGCGGCTGATCCGCCACCTCGAGCGCGCCGGGCGGCTCAAGCGCAAGATCGAGTTCCTGCCGAGCGACGAGGAGATCGACGAGCGCAAGGCCGCCAAACAGGGGCTGACCTCGCCCGAGCGTGCGGTGCTGCTGGCCTACAGCAAGATGTGGCTGTACGACGCGCTGCTGGCCTCCGACCTGCCGGAAGACCCCTTCGTCGCCCATGTGCTGGCCGACTACTTCCCGCAGCCGCTGCGCGAGCGCTACGGCGAGGCGATGCAGCGCCATCCGCTCAAGCGCGAGATCATCGCGACCTATCTGGCGAACACCTTGACCAACCGTGTCGGCGCAACCCTGGTGCACCAGCTCGCGGAAGAAACCGATGCGGCCCCGGCCGACATCGTGCGCGCCTGCATCATCGCGCGCGCGGTGTTCGGGCTGGAGGACATCTGGCAGGACATCGATGCGCTCGACAACCAGGTGCCGGACGCGCTGCAGGCGCAGATGCTGATTGACAGCGGCCGGCTGATCGAGCGCGCCAGCCTGTGGTTCCTGCGGCACCGGGTCGAGCGCAGCGCGATCGAGCAGGCGGTCGTGCGCTTTCGCGCGGCGGCCGACCTGGTCGGCCCGCAGCTTGCAACCTTGCTGGCACCGGCCGATGCGGCGGCACAGGGCGCGCGACGCGACGAGTTGATGCAGGCCGGGGTGCCGGCCGAACTGGCGCGTCGCGTCGCGGGCGCGGACAGCATCGCCGCCGTGCTCGACATCGCGGAAGTCGCGGCCGCCTGCGAGCGCCAGCTCGAACTGGTCGCGAGCCTGTATTTCGCGCTCGACCTGCACCTGAACCACGGCTGGCTGCGCGAACGTGTCAGCGCACTGCCGACCGACACGCACTGGCAGATGCTGGCGCGCGCCGCGCTGTTCGACGACCTGGCCGCGCTCAAGCGGGCGCTAACGACCAGCGTGATCCGGCTCTCGCCGACGCTGGAGACACCCCAGGCGCTGATCACCGCCTGGCAGGCGCACAACCAGGTGCCGCTGGAACGCTACCGGCGCTTCCTCGCCGAGCAACAGGCGGCGGGCACGGTGGACCTGGCCATGCTGTCGGTGGCGCTGCGCGAGATGCGCCTGATCGAGGGGGCGTGAGGCGGGGCACGCAGCCCCGAATCGCTATTGTTTTAATAGCTGCTCGGGCTTATTTGGCAAGGACTAGAGGCCACTTTCGCTCATAAAAGTTCAATTTCACTCAAGGTGAGAAAGCAGCTCTCGCGCGTGATCGCCACAAAGTCCGCCAGCCAGGGGCGGCCGGACGTGGCGCCGGTGCAGGCCACATAGAGGTGGCCGGTCAGGCCCTGGCGGCCCACCGGCCTTGCCGTCACATAGCCGCGGTCCAGGTAGCTTTGCACCGCCCACAGCGGCAGCGTGGCAATGCCGCGGCCGCTGGCCACCAGCTGCAGCATGGCAATCGTCAGCTCGGTGGTGCGGCGCGCGGGCTTGATGCCGGCGGGCTCCAGCACCTGGCGCACCAGGTCCAGCATCTCGTCGGGCACCGGGTAGGTGATCAGGGTTTCGTTCTCGAAATCCTGTGCGCTGAGAAACGGTTTGGCCGCCAGCGGATGGCTGTTGGCCAGCAGCGCCATGATCTCGAAGCGAAACAGCGGGTGGAAATCCACCGTTTCGCCCGCGTCCTGCTCCGACACGATGGCGATGTCGGCCCGGTCCTGCAGCACCAGCGCGATCGGGTCGGGGTGAAAGCCCGAAACGATGTCCAACTCCACCTCGGGCCAGCGCCGGCGAAACGCGTCCATGGCGGGCATCAGCCAGTCAAAGCAGGTGTGGCATTCGACCGCAATGCGCAACTGCCCCGCGCGCCCCAGCGCCAGCCGCGCCACGTCGCGCTCGGCCTCCTCCACCTGCGGCAGCACGGCATCGGCCAGGCCCAGCAGCCGCAGGCCGGTGGCGCTGAATTGCGGCGGCACCGACTTGCGCTCGAACAGCGCCACGCCATAGCGGTCTTCCAGCAGCTTGACCTGGTGCGACAGCGCCGACTGCGTGAGGTTGAGCAGCTGTGCGGCCCGCACCAGGCTGCCGGCGTTGCGCAGCGCGACCAGGGTGCGCAGGTGGCGGATTTCAAGAACGGATTGCTGCATTAGTAATTTTCAAGTTAAACGACAAAATGTTTCGTTTGAATAATAAATCAGTTGACGCGATCATCCTGCCCTTACTTACAAATTCACAAAGCCCTTCAGAAAGATCCGCATGAGCGCCAGACCCACTCTCTCCCACACCCTGGGTTTCCCCCGCATGGGCGCCCAGCGCGAACTGAAATTTGCCCTTGAACAACACTGGAGCGGCCACCTTGATGCCGCCGGACTGGAGGCCGCCGGTGCCGCGCTGCGCGCGCGCCACTGGGCCGTGCAACGCGAGGCCGGGCTGGACTTTGTCAGCGTCGGCGACTTTGCCTTTTACGACCATGTCGCCAACCACATCCAGTTGCTCGGCTGCGAGCCGGCGCGCTTTGGTTTTAGCGGCGAAGAGGCGGCCCTGTCGCGCTACTTCGCCATGGCGCGCGGCGTGCAGGCCGATGTCGATCACACGCATGGCGCTGGCTGCAACCACAGCCATACGTCAGAAGGGTCCGAAGGCGAACCGGCGCTGGAGATGACCAAGTGGTTCGACACCAACTACCACTACCTGGTGCCCGAGTTCTCCAGCGCCACGCGCTTCAAGCTGTCCAGCCAGCGCCTGTTTGAGGAGGTGAACGAGGCGCTGCAAGCCGGTCACCCGGTCAAGGCGGTGCTGCTCGGGCCGCTGAGCTTTTTGTGGCTGGGCAAGGAAAATGCCCAAGAAAAAGCAGCCGGTTTTGAGCGCTTCTCCTTGCTGGAGCAACTGCTGCCCGTCTACGAGGACATTCTGGCCCGCCTCAAGGCGCAGGGCGTGCAGTGGGTGCAGATCGACGAGCCCATCCTGGGCCTGGACTTGCCCGATCACTGGCGCTATGCCTTCGAGCCAGCTTACTCGCGGCTGGCCCGCAGCGCACCCCCCGTGCTGCTCGCCACCTACTTTTCGCCGCTGCGGGAAAACCTGCGCCTGGCCTGCCAGTTGCCGGTGGCCGGCCTGCATGTCGATGCGGTGCGCGCCCCCGAAGAGCTGACCGGCGTGAGCGACTGGCTCCCCAGTCACAAGGTGCTGTCGATTGGCATCGTCGATGGCCGCAACATCTGGCGCACCGACCTCGATGCGGCACTGGCCCGGCTACGCCCGGTGGCCGACAAACACCAGGGCGCGCTCTGGCTCGCGCCCTCCTGCTCGCTGCTGCATGTGCCCTACAGCCTGCACGCCGAAGTGGCGCTGGACCCGGAGATCAAATCCTGGCTGGCCTTTGCCGTCGAAAAACTCGGTGAGTTGCAAACGCTGAAAGCCGTGCTCAATGACACTGTGGCTTCCGTACACAGCGCGCTTGAAGAGGCCCGCGCCGCCTGTACCGCCCGCCGTGCCAGCCCGCGCGTGCACCGTGCCGATGTCGCGCTGCGCCTGGCCCGGGCTACGGCCGATGACGACAGGCGCGCCTCAGCCTTCCCGCAGCGCCAGGCCGTGCAGGCAGCACGTTTTGCGCTGCCGCTGCTGCCCACCACCACCATAGGCTCCTTCCCCCAGACCGCCGACATCCGCGCCGCACGTGCCGCCTTCAAGCGCGGCCAGCTCGATGAAGCCAGCTACCGCCAGAAGATGCAGGCCGAGATCACGCTGGCGGTGCGCAAGCAGGAGGCCATCGGTCTGGACGTGCTGGTGCATGGCGAGGCCGAGCGCAACGACATGGTGGAGTATTTCGGCGAGCGGCTCGACGGCTTTGCCTTCACGGCCCATGGCTGGGTGCAGTCCTATGGCTCGCGCTGCGTCAAGCCGCCGGTGATTTACGGTGATGTGGCGCGGCCGCAGCCCATGACGGTGGGCTGGACGGCCTATGCCCAGAGCCTGACCCCGCTGCCCATGAAGGGCATGTTGACCGGCCCCATCACCATCCTGCAATGGTCCTTCGTGCGCGACGACCAGCCGCGCAGCAGCACGACCCAGCAGGTTGCCTGGGCCATACGCGACGAAGTGGTCGATCTGGAGCGGGCCGGCATAGGCATCATCCAGATCGACGAGCCCGCCCTACGCGAAGGCCTGCCGCTGCGCCGCGCCGGCTGGAAGGCCTACCTGGCCTGGGCGACCCGCGCCTTTCGCATCAGCGCCAGCGGCGTGGCCGATGCAACGCAGATTCACACCCACATGTGCTACGCCGAATTCAACGACATCCTGCCCGAGATCGCCGCCATGGACGCCGACGTGATCACCCTGGAAACCAGCCGCTCGGGCATGGAGTTGCTGCGCGGCTTCGGGGGAGGTGTTGGCAGCTTCAGCTACCCGAATGAAATTGGCCCCGGCGTCTACGACATTCACTCGCCGCGCGTGCCCGCCGTCAACGACATGGTGGCCTTGCTGCAAAAGGCCGCCCGCGTGATTCCGGCCCGCAACCTGTGGATCAACCCGGACTGCGGCCTCAAAACGCGCGGCTGGCCCGAGACCGAGGCCGCCCTGGTCAATATGGTCGAGGCGGCCAGGCGGCTCAGGCGCGAAATGGCGGCAAGCCGAAGCTAGTGCCGTGATGCCTCAGTTCCAGCCAATCACGTCAAAGCCCTTTTCGCTGAGGCAGCGCTGGACAAAGCTGCGGTAGGTGCCGTTGGGCCTGTCGTTGTGGAAGGCGCCCGACACCGCACCGGCCGAGCCGCCCACGGCAGCGCCCGCGGCACCGGCCCGCAGCACGCCCTCGCTGCCCCGGCCGCTGATCAGCGCGCCGACCACCGAGGCCACGCCGACCGTGGCGGCGCCCTCTCCGGCGCGGCGGCCCACTTCATTACTTTGCTGCGTGGCGCTGAGGCCGGCCGACTCGGCGCGTGCCATGCAGGCATTGGCCTCAGCCTGGCCCTGCGCATCCCCTACGCGGTTGAGCGCGGCGTTGGGGTACAGCACCGGCCGGGCCGAAGGGCTGTTGGGCCCGCTGGCCGCGCAGGCCGACAGCAGGGCCAGCGCCGCCGAACTGGCACACAGCGCCAGGAGCTTGACTCGATTTTTCATGGTCTTCTTTCACAAACGGGCATCACACACCGACCTTAAAGCGTAGCGCAGGCCGGTAATTGTCGCCGTGTGTTTCAAAAAGGTAAAATTGCGCCAGACTTATCTGCATTTTCAGGAACCACCATGTCCAGTTCAGCCGACCACTCCCCCCACGCCGCTCACAGCAGCCCTGCGCATGCCCAGGAACATGATCCGGTTGAAGCCATCGTGCCGCTGATCCCCCTCGTGCTGCCCGTCGTGGGCGGCGTGCTGATGTTCCTGCTGGCCTTTATTGCCGTGTTCATGGCCTGAAACGCCTCGCGCTAAAACACCCAAGTCCGCAACCTGCGGACTTTTTTTGTTTGGGGCTGGCGCTGAATCAGGCCGTGCCGCCCGGCTGCCCCCACTTTCCTTCCGTTCACCATGCCCCACACCACCCCCGTTCTGCAGGCTGATGGGCTTTCTTTTGGCCATGGCCACAGCACGCTGTTTGAGCATCTGTCTATCCTTCTGCCCCCCGGCGTGAGCCTGGTGTGCGGCGATGAGGGCGTCGGCAAAACCACCTTGCTCCAGTTGCTGGCGGGCACCCTGCCCGCGCGCGGGCAACTGCATATCAAGGGTGTGAGTCTGACGAACAACGGGGAGGCCTACCGGCGGCAGGTCGCCTGGGTTGACCCGCGCGACACAGCGCTGGACCAGCAAACGGCCCGGCAAATCTTCGCCGCCCTGCCCCAAAACCACCCCGACTGCGACCTTGGCGCGCTGCAGGCGCATATAGCCGGCCTGTCGCTGACACCCCATCTGGACAAGTCGCTGTACATGCTGTCCACCGGCTCCCGCCGCAAGGTCTTTCTGGCCGCCGTGCTGGCCGCCCAGGCGACGGTGACCCTGCTCGACCAGCCCTTTATGGCGCTGGACCGTCCCTCCATCGACTACCTGTTGGGCCTGTTGACTGAAGCAGCAGGTCACCCGAGCCGGGCCTGGGTAGTGGCCGACTATGTGGTCCCCGAGACCGTGCCGCTGGCAAAAGTGATTGAGCTGGGGGTTTGAGGCCGATATTCACTGACAAATTGGCCTGTCGCGCTGATGGGACGGGCGCAAACAGCTATTTAATTCATAGCAAAATTGGACTCCAGCCCTCACTTGATGCTTAACCCTGTGTAGGCAGCCTGGCCGCAAGCCTCAACCCTGCCGCACCGGCATGATGTGAACGGCTTCGGGCGGTATATGCAGGTACAGCACACCCCCAGGCACCGCGCCCAGCTGGCGCAATGCGGCACTCGACAGGTTCAGGGTGATGCACTGCGAAGGCAGCTGCGCCGGCACCAGCGTGCACAGGCTGATCTCACCCAGCGGCAACACCTCGCGCAAGCGACAGGCCAGGGTGTTCACCGCCTGCGCGTCGGCTTGTACCGAAATATCGAGCAGCTCACCGGCCACCACCCAGGACACCTCGGCCCCCTGGTCCAGCCGTTTTTTGTCCACCACGCTCAAGCTGATGTGCCCTGTGCCGGCCTGGTCCCCGTGCCACACCAGGCTGCCACAACCGGGCGCATCGCCCGGCCCATTCGAGAAAAACCGCCCCTGGAAATGGTTTTGTATGCCCACCAGCTCGGCCACGCGGGCATTGCGCGGGCTGGCAAAGACCCTGGCGGGCGGCCCCACCTGCAGCGACTCGCCGGCATCGAGAATCACCACCCGATCGGCCAGCCGGCGCGCTTCGTTCAAATCGTGCGTCACCAGCACCATGGGAATCGCCACGCTCTGGCGCAAGGCCGCCAGCTCGTGGTACAGCGTCTGGCGCGTGGGCGCATCAACGGCCGAAAAAGGCTCGTCGAGCAGCAACACCTGCGGCTCGCGCGCCAGCGCCCGCGCCAAGGCCACGCGCTGCTGCTGGCCGCCCGAGAGCTGCGACGGGCGCCGGTGTTGCAGGCCGGCCAGGCCCATGCGCTCAAACAGGGTATCAAAATAGGCTGCATCCTTGGGTGGATGGGCGGAAAGTGCTACGTTTTCAATAGCAGTCAAATGCGGAAACAGGGCGTAGTGCTGAAACACCAGGCCGACGCGGCGCTGCTGCGGTGCCCGCCGGATGCCACGGACGCTGTCAAACCAGAGATCTTCTGCCCGGTTGCCCACACTGACGCGGCCCTGCAGGCCAGGGCTTTTCAGCAAACCGGCCACCGCGCGCAGTATGCTGGTCTTGCCGCTGCCCGAAGGGCCGACCAGCGCCAGCAGCTCGCCACGGACGCAGTTGAACTCGGCATTGAGCCGGATCGGGCCGTCGTTTTGAAGTAAAACCTGCAGCATGGCCAAT
>DASXRN010000171.1:0-10854 GCA_036506595.1 Polaromonas sp.
CAGCCGCGTGCGCTGAGGATGCCTGTGAACGCGTCCAGCGGCGCAGGCCAGCGGGGAAGCTTGAGGCCGCTGCCATCGGGGAACTGCATCGTCAGCGGCAGGCGCAGCAGGGCCGTTTCCACATCAATGCCCAGGTCTTTCATCAGGCCCAGGGTTTGCGCATAGGCACCAATCAGGATGTGCTGGCCGTTGTCGAGCGCCAGGGACTGGCCCTCCAGCGCGCTATCGACACGCCGGGCGCGCCCACCGGCGGTGCGGGAGGCTTCAAACAGGCTGACCTGGCAGCCCAGGCGCGTGGCCTCGACAGCCGCGGCGCAGCCTGCCCATCCAGCGCCAATCACGGCGACTTTCATGCTTTTCTCAAGCCCTGCACCACACAGCCTAGACCACTCGACCGAAGGCCTGCGTCTTCCACGCCAGCCAGAATTTGCGCAGCGGCGTGAGGCTCACGCGCTGGTGCAGCACCTGGTAGTTGTCGGCGGCAATTTCGCGCAGCAGTGTGCGGTAAATGCTGGCCATCATGAGGCCGGGTTTTTGCGCGCGGCGGTCGGCTTCGGGCAGCATGGCCAGCGCTTCGTCATAGAGCGCCAGCGCACGCTGGGTCTGGAACTGCATCAGCGCGGTGAAGCGCTCGGAATACTGGCGCTTCAAAATCTCGTGCGCCTTCACATCAAACTGCTGCAGTTCATTGACGGGCAGGTAAATGCGGCCGCGCATGGCGTCTTCACCCACGTCGCGGATGATGTTGGTGAGCTGAAAGGCCAGGCCCAGCTTGTGCGCGTAAGCGGTGGTGGCTTCGTCGGTCTGGCCAAAAATCTGCGCCGCGACTTCGCCCACAATGCCGGCGACCAGATGGCAGTAGCGCTGCAGGCCGGGAAAGTCGAGGTAACGATTTTGCGCCAGGTCCATCTGGCAGCCTTCAATGACCGCCTGCAAATGGCGCGCTTCGATGCGGTAGGTAGCAGCCATCGGCATCAGGGCTTTCATCACCGGGTGAGTGGGCGTGCCGGCGAAGGATTTGTCGACTTCGGCTCGCCACCAGGCCAGCTTGCTGTGCGCCACGCCGGGGTCGGTTACCTCATCGACAACATCGTCGATCTCGCGGCAAAACGCGTAAAAAGCGGTGATTGCGGCGCGCCGCTCCTTGGGCAAAAAAAGAAAGGCGTAATAAAAACTGCTGCCGGATGCGGCGGCTTTTTGTTGGACGTACTGCTCGGGAGTCATGCGGCGATTGTTGCACGTGAAAATGGCGTAATCAGGCCTGCGGACATGTGCATATTTCTCACATCACGCCGATCCCTCGCATCCTTCACATCCATAAAGCACGCCAGCACATCACCACCACATCCCAGGGGCCTAGCTTGGGGCGTTGCTGCAGCGTGTTGAAGCCCAGCGCCTCGATCTTGTCGAGAATGCGCAGGCCGCCTTGCACCACCAGCCGCAGCTCCCAGCCGCCGCGTCCGGGCACTTTTTTCACCAATTTTGAGCCTTTTAGCATGGTGGCCCTTGCAGAACGGGCGCACTCAGCTATCAAGTTAATAGCGTTTGGCTGGCTGTCCAGTGCCAGCAGTTGGGTCTCGGTGACGCCGTGGCGGCCCCAGGCTTCTGCCGGCAGGTAAATGCGCCCGCGCGGAATGTCCACGCTCAGGTCTTGCCAGAAGTTGATGAGTTGAAGGGCGGTGCAGATGCAGTCGCTTTCTTGCAGTGCACTGCCATCGTGCACGCCATAGAGGTGCAGCAGCAGCCGCCCCACCGGGTTGGCCGAGCGCGCGCAGTAGTCCAGCAGTTCGGCCTGGCTGGCGTAGCGCTGTTTCACCACGTCTTGTTCAAACGCACTCAGCAGGTCGGCCAGCAAATTCACCGGCAAGGCAAATTGCGTGATGACCGGGCGCAGACGCTCAAACACGGCCGCCCACTGCGGGGAAGTGGGCAAGCCGGCGGCGCTTGCCATCAAATCGGCGCGATAGGCCGCCAAGTCTTTCAGGCGCTCCTCGGGCGGGGCATTACCCTCGTCGGCGATGTCGTCAGCGGTACGGGCAAACCAGTAAATCGCCGCGATGGCCGGACGCAGGTGCGGCGGGCACAACACTGATGCGACCGGAAAGTTCTCGTAATGGTCAATGCCTGTTTTAAGCTGGCTGAAGGATGCTGCCTCTGCAGCGTTGATATCTTTTGGCGCAGGGCTGGATTTAATCGGCGGCATGGTGGCAATCAGTCCCGATGAGTTTCGGGGGAGAGGCGTGAGGGTGGGTGTTTCGCAGGCGTGGCCGCAACATGGTCAGGGTTGCGGGTGAGCTAGCGGTATATCGAGAGGGCGTGCCACCGAAAACCTGACTCGGATCGAGTCGCAAGCTGCCATTGTCGGTCAGACCGAGATCCTGCCTGGCATCCGGGTGATGAAATCAGCCAGGTAATTGGCCTCTTTGGACGCACCGGCGCGTGCGTAGAGGCCAATACCAATTTGAATCGGGCTTGGGAAGTCACCGTTATGTGCCAGCACCCGGCAGCCGGATGGAATGGTGGCTGAAATCATGGGCCCGATGCCGATGCCCACTTGCACCGCGGTGGCCATCGCCACCAGCGTGGAAGCTTCACACACCATGCTCCAGCTCCGCTGGCTGTCTGCTAGCGAATCCATCACCAGCTTGCGCCAGGGGCAGGCGTCGGTGAACAGGACCACCGGCAGCGCATCATCGGGTGTCAGCGTCATGTCGGAACGCATCACCCACAGCAATTGCTCGGGCCATTCGACCAGGGGCTTGTGTGTGACTTCCTGGGTGTCGCAGATCAGCAGGTCCAGTTTGTCCTGCTCAAACAGTGCGGCCAGCTGCCGGTTGCCCGCAATGATGAGATCCAGATGTACGTTGGGGTTCTGGTCGCGGAAAAACTTCAAGATGCCAATCAGGCGTGTGGCGGCAAAGTCTTCCACCACCCCCAGCTTGACCCGTCCCTCCATGCGCTGGCCACTGATTCGTTGCCTGGCTTCTTCGTTGAGTGTCAGGATTTCGCGCGCGTAAGGCTCCAGAATCCGCCCCTCGGCGTTGGCCATCAAGCCCTTGGGCGAACGCTCAAACAGTGGCGCGCCCGCAATGTCCTCGAGGCGCCGAATCTGCATGCTGACGGCTGCCTGGGTGCGATGCAGTGCCGCAGCCGCGCCATTCACGGTGCCTACGTCGATGACCGACAGGAATGCACGCAACAGGTGCGGGTCCAGGTCTTGCATTCAGTTTTATTGATAGGGGCACGACAATTTTGTGACTATCGCCACTTTAGCAGAGCTATTACCATGGCTTTGAGATTTTTTGAGGGGCTGCAGAAGGGGAATTCCACAGTCCAGCAAATTATTCTTATATGTACCCCAACAGGAGACAACTGATATGAAACACGATATTCAACGGCGTACTTTGATCAAGGCCGGCGCCGCGCTGGCTTCGACGGCTCTGGCATTTCCGGCACTCAACGCGCTGGCCCAAAACCGCAGATTTGCAGGGAAAACCCTGCGCATCCTGACCTGGTCGGACGATACCGGCCTGGCGGTGCTACGCAATATTGCACAAACCTTTGAGGCCCAAACCGGTGCCAAGGTCATTGCCGACCGCACCGGCAGCACGTCCGAGATGGTCGCCAAGCTCAAGGCCGGTGGTAACCGCCCGCAATACGACGTGATCACGCTGGCGGGTGTCGGCGCCGTGGCCCTGGCCAATGCCGGCCTGCTGGAAAAGCCCGACCTGAATCAGCTGCCCAACCTCCAAAACGTGGACCAGCGTTTTCGTACCGGTGCCGATGGCCATGGCATTGGCTATCTGCTGTGGACCGGTGGCATGCTCTACAACACCCGTACCTTCAAGGTGGCCCCGACCAGCTACGAGGAAATGTGGAATTCCAAATATGCCAAGCGGGTGTTTTTGCCGCCGGCGACCTGGACCGACTCCCTGGACACCATCGTGGCGGCGGCCATGCTGACCGGGGGCAGCGCGACCAATGTGGAAGGGGGCTTCAAAAAGCTGGCTGAACTCAAGGACCGCGTGCTGACCTTTGGCGAGAACCCGACGCAGATTGCCGAGCTGTTCCGCTCCAACTCGCTGGACATTGGCGCGGTGTATGCCCCGGCGTTTTTCGCCAAGGAGCTCAAAGACCCCAATTCCGGCCTGGGCGCCACGTACAACCTGAAGGAAGGCTTTTTCGCCGACCTGATGTACACCATCGTGCCCAAGGCCCATCCCGGCGAGTCCTCGGTGATCCACGCCTTCCTCAACCACACGCTCGACCCGGTGGTGCAGGGAAAAATGGCTGAAGACGTGCTCAACGGCCCGGTCAACCTCAAAGCCGTGCTGTCGCCCGAAGCGCAAAAGAGCCCCTTCATCATCAAGCCCGAGCAGCTCGGCTCCACGGCGGTGATTCATGACAAGGCGGTGATTGCGTCGGTGCGCGAGAGCTGGATCAAGCGTTACACGCAGACCTTTTCCTGATCACCCTTGATGTTCACCACGGCCGGTCCGCGCGTTGCGTACCGGCCGTCAGGAGAGTCTGACCATGTCTTATTTCGATTCGGGTCGCCTTCGGCTGGCCCTGCTGGCCTTGCCGGCCGTCGTGCTGTTGCTGCCCTTTTTGCTGGCCGTTGTCTTTGTGCTGCGCTTTTCCTTCTCAGCGGAAACGCAGGCCATTGAGGGCTTCAGTCTTGAGCGTTATCTGGGCCTGTTCGACCCGTTTTTTCTGCGCTCGGTGGTGCTCACCCTCAAG
This sequence comes from Polaromonas sp., assembly GCA_036506595.1. GTDB lineage: Bacteria > Pseudomonadota > Gammaproteobacteria > Burkholderiales > Burkholderiaceae_C > Polaromonas. The sequence goes on from DASXRN010000171.1 coordinate 4,741, forward strand.
CTCGCGGCGCTGAGTACGGTGATCTGCCTGGTGCTGGCGGTGCCGGTGGCCATGCTGATGGCGGCCATTACCCAGCCTGTCTGGCGGCGTGTGGTGACCAGCCTGATTTTGCTGCCCATGATCCTGAACCTGCTGATCCAGTCCTACGGCTGGATCATGGTGCTGGGGCCCAACGGCATCATCAACGGGGTGCTGCTCAAGCTGGGCCTGCTGGATCGCCCGGTGCAGCTGCTGTTCAATGAAATCGGCGTGCTGGTGGGCCTGGTGCAAACCGCTTTGCCGCTGGCCGTGTTTCCCATCCTGGGCTCGATGCGCGCCATTTCGGGGCAGTACCTGGAGGCCAGTGCCAGCCTGGGGGCGCCGCCATGGCGCTCGTTTCGCGACATCACACTGCCGCTGCTCAAGCCCGGGCTGATAGGCGCGGCCTCCATCGTGTTCGCCTTCAACGCCAGCGCTTTCGCCGTGCCCCTGCTGCTGGGCGGACGCCGCGTCCAGACCATGGGCGTGGCGATTCGCGACATGATTTCACCGATGTTTGATTGGGCCGGCGCAGCGGCCGCCGGCGTTGCCCTGATTGCCATCACCCTGGCGACCCTGATGGCCGCGACCTGGCTGTCCACACGCACCACCCAATGGCAAGGAGCACGTTGATGGCAACGACAACTTCAATCACCTCTTCAACCACGTCTTCGGCCGCGTCTTCGGCCATGCCTTCAGCCACTTCCCGTGCCGGCCGCGGATCGTTTCGCTGGGTCATGGGCACGCTGGCCGGGCTGGGCCTGCTCATTGCCGCGCTGCCCGTGGTGATCATCCTGATCATGTCGTTCTCGGGCGGCACCAACCTGGACTTTCCACCCCAGTCCCTGTCGCTGCGCTGGTACGGCGCTGCCTTCGATGTGCTGTTTGGCGACAAAAGCGAGGGCAGCATGTCGGCCTTCAGCGCCATGACCAGCAGCCTGATCGTGGGCCTCCTCACCATGCTGGCCAGCGTCAGTGTCTGTGTGCCGCTGTCCTATGCCGTGGTGCGCAGCCACGGGCGCTGGCGCCATCTGGCCGAGCTGCTGTTCACCTTGCCCATCGTGTTTCCGCTGGTGGTGCTGGGTGTGGCCTACCTGCTCATGACCGAAGCGCTCAGCCGCGAAACGGGTGTGGACCTGGGCCTGTTTCGCCTGGCCATTCCGCACATCACGCTGGCGCTGCCTTTTGTGTTGCGCAATTGCCTGAGTGCCATGAACGGCGTCGGGGTGGACCTGGAAGAAGCCGCCATGTCGCTGGGCGCCTCGCCTTTGCGCGCCATCCTGCACGTGGTCGTGCCGCTGATGAAGCCGGGGATCATGGCCGGGCTGATTTTCGCCTTCATCATCTCCTTCAACGAATTCACGGTGACCTTCTTCATGTACACGATCGACGTGCGCACGCTGCCGATCTGGATGTACAGCCGCACCGTCTCATCGCTGGACCCCACCACCTTGGCCATTTCGACCCTGATCATCGCGCTGGACGTGGCGCTGATCGCCTGGGTCGACAAGCTTGTGGCCGGCAAAGGCAGCCTGTTTTGAGCGCTGCCCCCAAGAACCTGATTAACGAAAGACTGTTGCACATGGACAAACATCTGGAACTCCGCGGTATAGGCAAACGCTTCGGCACGGCGGAGGTGCTTGGCGGGGTCGACCTGAGCATCGCCCGCGGCGAATTTGTGTGTTTGCTCGGGCCCTCGGGCTGCGGCAAGACCACACTGCTGCGCATCATTTCCGGCTTCGAGAGCGCCAGCAGCGGCCAACTGCTGCTGGACGGCCAGGAGATCAACCATGTGGCGCCGCATCTGCGCGGCTTTGGCATGGTGTTCCAGTCGCTGGCGCTGTTCCCCCACATGACGGTGGCCGAAAACATCGCCTACGGCCTGAAGCTCAAAGGCGTGGCGCCGGCGCAGCGCGCCAGCCGCGTCGAGGAATTGCTGCATATGGTGCAACTCCCGGCAATTGCAGACCGTCCGGTGTCGGCGCTCTCGGGTGGTCAGCGCCAGCGCGTGGCCATTGCGCGCGCACTGGCTGTGCCGCCCAAGCTGTTTTTGCTGGACGAACCGCTGTCGGCCCTGGACGCCCAACTGCGCGACAGCATGCAGATCGAGCTAAGGCAGCTGCAGCAGCAATTCGGTGTGACCACCATCGTGGTCACGCACGACCAGCACGAAGCCATGATGTTGTCCGATCGCCTGGTTGTCCTCAAGGGCGGGCGCGTGCAGCAATGCGACACGCCTTCACAGGTGTATCGCAAACCGGCCAATGCGTTTGTGGCCGAGTTCCTGGGGGCCGCCAACCTGCTGCCCGGCGTGGTGCGCGGCCCGGGCGTGATCGAGGTGCTGGGCGGCTCTCTTGCACTGCCCACCAACTTGCCAACCGGCAGTCGCGTGACGCTGGCGGTGCGCTCCGAAGATCTCAGGTTCGAGCCGGCCCACCCGGATGCACCGGCGCGGCCCAACGGCATTTCGGGTGAGATTGATTTTCTGCGTGACCTGGGGGCCAAGTCCGAACTGATCCTGCGCTGTGGCGATGAGCGCCTGCGTTGCCATGGCAGCGATGCCCAGTTCCAAAGCGCGCGCTGCGGGCAGCGTGTGAATGTGCTGATTGATGCCGAACGCTGTTCGGTATTTGCCGGCTGAGCGAAGGAAAGTCTGATGGAAACTTCTGTGCCCACGATCTCCCCGATTTTTGTCGATGCCGCAAGCGTGGCCCGCCATTTGCCCTGGCCGGAGCTGCTGCAGGCCTTGCAACAGGCCTTTGCCGCCACCGACCTGATCACGCCGACGCGCGCTCACCACCACATGGAAGGCATGGGCAGCACCAGCACGCCGGTCTTGCTCTCCATGCCGGCCTGGAGTCCCAGCCTGGGCGTGGGGGTCAAGCTGGTGACGGTTTATCCCGATAACGCCAGCCTCAAGCTGCCGTCCATCCATGGCCTGTATGTGTTGATGGATGGCGCCAGCGGCCGTCCGCAGGCGGTGCTGGACGCCGGCGAACTGACGGCGCGCCGCACGGCGGCGGCCTCGGCCCTGGCCAGCCGGTTTCTTTCACGGCCCGACAGCGCCACCTTGCTGATGGTGGGCACTGGGCGCCTGTCGCAGTACCTGCCACTAGCCCACGCGCAGGTGCGCCCGATCAAACGTGTGCTGGTGTGGGGCAGGTCGCCGGCCAAAGGGCAGGAGAGTGCCGAGGCCCTGCAGGCGCAGGGCGTGAATGCCGTTGCCGTCAGCGCGCTGGAAGATGCTTGCGCCCAGGCCGACATCATCAGCTGCGCCACGCTGTCCAAAACTTCGCTGCTTTGCGGTGACTGGCTGCGGCCTGGCACGCATGTGGACCTGGTGGGCGCTTTCACGCCGCAAATGCGTGAGGCCGATGACCAGGTGTTCAAACGCGCGGCCTCGGTCTGGTGCGACACCACCGCCGGCGCGCTGGCGGAAGCCGGTGACCTGATTCAGGCGCTGGCGTCTGGTGCGCTTGACAAAGAGCGCATCAAGGGCGATCTGCTGAGCTTGTGCCAGGCGGGCCAGCCCGTTTCGCGCCATGACGCAGACATCACCGTTTTCAAATCGGTGGGGGCGGCGCTCGAAGACCTCGCCGCCGCACGGCTGTGCCTTGAGAGATTGAAGAGCGCCACTACAGCCCCGCAGGCGCGCTAAGCGCCTGGCCGCGAACCCATTTTTCCTCCCATATGAACCCATATGAAAAGTACCATGACTACTAATGCAGAACACCTGGCCCGATTGCGGGCCCGTTATGCCGGCGCTTCGGGCGCCGACATGTTTCACCCCGCCTTCAAGGCCGTGGCCGAGCAGATCTTCAGCAGCTCGGACCGCCGCAAGTGGCCGTTTTCCGATGTCTGCACTTTTCTGGATGCCCCTTACCGGCCGGACGGCCTGGCTCAACCCGCGCCGAATCTGGCGGGTCTGGATGTGGCACTGATCGGCGTGCCGATGGACCTGGGCGTGACCAACCGCGCCGGAGCGCGTCTGGGGCCACGGGCCGTGCGCAATGTGGAGCGCATCGGACCCTACGAACATGCTCTGGGTCTGGCGCCGATCACGCGGCTGAAGATGGCCGATGTGGGCGACGTGCCCATGCGCAGCCGTTTCAGCCTGGACGAATGCCATGCCGACATCGAGGCGTGTTTTACCCAGGTTGTGAACGCCGGTGTGATTCCCCTGGCCGTGGGCGGCGACCATTCGATCACGGGCTCCATTTTGAAAGCCGTGGGACGCGACCGGCCGGTGGGCATGGTGCACATTGATGCGCATTGCGACACCGCCGGCACCTACGAGGGTTCCAAATTTCATCACGGCGGGCCCTTCCGCGAAGCGGTATTGGCGGGCGTGCTGGACCCGCGCCGCAGCATACAGATTGGCATTCGGGGGGGCGCCGAGTATCTGTGGGAGTTTTCGTTTGATTCCGGCATGACCGTGATCCACGCCGAGGAGTTTTCCAAAATGGGCGTGGAAGCCGTGATCCGGCGCGCCAGGGAAGTGGTGGGGGATGGCCCGACCTATGTCACGTTTGACGTGGACAGCCTGGATCCGGCCTACGCACCGGGTACCGGGACGCCCGAGGTCGGTGGCCTGAGCCCGCGCGAGGTACTCACCTTGCTGCGCGGCCTGGCGGGCCTCAACATCGTGGGCGGCGACGTGATGGAGGTGGCTCCGCAGCATGACCCCACCAGCAACACGGCCCAGGTCGGCGCGCAGATGCTGTTCGAAATCCTGTGCCTGGTCGCGCTGTCACCGGCCATGGCGAACCGATAACCGGCTACGCTTCACCTCCTTACTATTTTTTTACCCTTCAGGAACATCATGTCCATCCAACGCATTGAAACCGGTCCCCGCATGTCGCAAGCCGTGGTGCACCAGAAAACCATTTACCTGGCCGGTCAGGTCGCCAACCATGACGCCGGGCCCAGCGTCTACACCCAGACCCAGCAGGTCCTCGCCAGCATCGACCGCCTGCTGGCTGCTGCCGGCAGCGACAAAACCCGGATCTTGAGTGCCACCATCTGGCTGACCGACATGGACACCTTTGCCGACATGAACCGCGCCTGGGAGGCCTGGGTCGTGCCTGGCACCACCCCGGCACGCGCCACGGTGCACAGCGCCCGCCTGGCCGCACCGGAGTACCGTGTCGAGATTGGTGTCATTGCGGCCCAGGCTTAAACCTGCCGGACCTCCGCTGACCTCTCGCTTGCATCACAGCTGAGCCCTAACGCGTCGGGGGTGCGCGGGGCTTGGTGCTCTTTGGTCGAGCACCATGACGTCTCTGACGCTGCCAACCTTCGTAAAAACTGAAACCATACGGGTGGTGCGACCCGTTCTCGTGTTGCTATTCGCAACGTGGGCAAGACCCACCGTGTCTCAATCCCCTCAACGCACAGGGCCGTCTGCCCGTCATGCTGCACGATTTTGCTGCCCATGGTGGTCTATCTGCAGGGCCAACACCTCTCACCCCCTTTTTGCGGCCTGCGCCGGTTCATGTCGTGAGGGCGCTTGACAAGTATTCGCATTTGCCATAGATTACTAACCAGTCAGTCATTAGTGACGGTCCTGTTCAGCTTTCTGCTATGCGCCAACTGAGCGTCATCCCGATTTCTCATCCGAGTCAAACCATGAAAAAATCCCTCTTTACCCTGGCCAGCGCCGCTGTTTTGCTGGCCGCCTGCTCCCAATCCGCTCCGCCTGAGGAGCCGGTTCGCGCGGTCAAGGTGATCACGGTGGGCACCGCCGCGTTTTCTTCGGCCCACGAGTATGCCGGTGAGGTCAGGGCGCAGGTCGAGTCCCGGCTGGGCTTTCGGGTCGGCGGCAAGATCATCAAGCGCCAGGCCGAGCTGGGCCAGCGTGTGAAGGCCGGCCAGGTGCTGGCGCAGCTCGATCCGCAAGACTACAAGCTGGCCGCCGATGCCGCCCGTGCCCAGGTCACTGCGGCCCAGACCAACCGCGATCTGGCGGCGGCTGACTTCAAGCGCTACAAAGAACTCAAGGACCAGAACTTCATCAGCGGCGCCGAGCTGGAGCGCCGCGAGGCCACGTTCAAGGCCGCACAGTCTCAGCTGGTTCAGGCCCAGTCGCAATCGGCC
>DASXRN010000172.1:0-6518 GCA_036506595.1 Polaromonas sp.
GCATCATCAAATCCATACAGGACGTGATGCGCCAAGACAGCGGCGTCGATGGCGACGCCCAACGCATCTCCCAGCTCACCTGGCTTTTGTTCCTCAAAGTGTTTGACGCGCTGGAAGAAGAACTGGAGCTCACCCGCGACAGCTACACCAGCCCCGTCCCCGAGCCCCTGCGCTGGCGCAACTGGGCCGCAGACGCGGAAGGCATCACCGGCGACACGCTGCTGAACTTTGTGAACAACGAACTGTTCCCCGCGCTGAAAAGCCTGCGCGGCGATGCCCAGCGCAACCCGCGCGGCTATGTGGTGCGCGGCGTGTTTGAAGACGCCTACAACTACATGAAAAGCGGCCACCTGCTCCGCCAGGTCATCAACAAGCTCAACGCCATCGACTTCAACCGCCAGAGCGAGCGCCACCAGTTCAACGACCTGTACGAAAAAATCCTCAAAGACCTGCAAAGCGCCGGCAACGCGGGCGAGTTCTACACCCCCCGCGCGGTCACTCAGTTCATGGTGGACATGGTCAACCCCCAGTTGGGCGAAAAGGTGCTGGACCCTGCCACCGGCACCGGCGGTTTTCTGGTCTGCACCATCGAGCACATGCGCAAGCAGGTCAAAAATACCGAGCAAGAGGCCGTGCTGCAAACCTGCGTGGGCGGCGTGGAAAAGAAGCAGTTGCCTCACATGCTGTGCGTCACCAACCTCATGCTCCACGGCATCGAGGTGCCCAGCCAGGTAGTGCATGGCAACACGCTGGCCCGCCCGCTGCGCGACTACACACCTGCCGAGCGGGTGGACGTGGTGCTCACCAACCCGCCCTTTGGCGGCGTGGAAGAACCAGGCATTGAGCAAGGCTACCCAAGCGACGTGCGCACCAAGGAAACGGCGGACCTGTTTCTGGTGCTCATCAAACACATCCTCAAAGCCCATGGCCGCGCCGCCCTGGTGTTGCCCGACGGCACGCTGTTTGGCGAAGGTGTCAAAACGCGCATCAAAGAGCAGTTGCTGGCCGAGTGCAACCTCCACACCATCGTGCGCCTGCCCAACGGCGTGTTTGCGCCCTACACCGGCATCAAGACCAACCTGCTGTTCTTCACCAAGGGCACGCCCACACAGCACGTGTGGTACTACGAACACCCCTACCCACCGGGCGTCAAGAACTACAACAAAACCAAACCCATCCGCATCGAAGAATTCGACGCTGAAAAAGCCTGGTGGGGCAGCGAGGCCGATGGCTTTGCGTCACGCATTGAGAACGAACGCACCTGGAAAGTCAGCATCGACCAGATCAGGGCGGCGGGCTACAACCTGGACCAGAAGAACCCCCACGCCGCAGATGTGGCCAGCCACGACCCCGAGCAACTGCTGGCTGACTATGCGCGCCTGCAAGGCAAAGCGCAGGCCCTGCGCGATGAGCTGAAGGAAATTTTGGCCAAATCGCTCGCCAGCCACCGTTGAATGTGCGCATGCTGCTATCAAATTTAAATTTATTGGCCACCGCCCCCGGCGGCGTGGCCCGCCTGCGCGAGCTGATTTTGACACTGGCGGTGCAAGGCAAACTGGTGCCCCAAGACCCGAGCGATGAACCGGCGAGTGAGCTGCTGAAGAAGATTCGGGCGGAGAAAGACCGGCTGATTGCCAAGGGCAAGATCAAGCGCGACAAGCCGCTGGCAGAGATTGAGGAGGAGGAAAAGCCGTTTGGGTTGCCGAAGGGGTGGGAGTGGGTGCGACTCGGAGATTTGTGTTCGTACATACAGCGAGGCAAAGGACCCGTCTATGCCGATCATTCGGAGCATCGGGTAATTTCGCAGAAGTGCGTTCGTTGGTACGGTCTGAACTTGGAACCAGCGAAATTTGTCACAGCAGAGTCATTGACCAAGTACGAGGCAATCCGTTTTCTTCAAGCGGGCGATTTGCTCTGGAATTCCACAGGCACCGGCACAATTGGTCGTGCTTGTCTTGTACCTCCTGCGCAGGATAAAGCCGGCTTGGTCGCAGATTCGCATGTGACAGTTGTGCGCCCGGTGCAACTGAACGGTTGGTTTTTGTGGCGCTGGATTCAAAGCCCTTACGTTCAAAGCGAAATCGAAGGCTCCGCATCTGGGACAACCAATCAAATCGAGTTGAACACGTCAACCGTGATCAACCACCTGGTTCCTGTACCTCCTGTGGCCGAGCAACCCCGCATCGTCACCCGCGTCGAAGAACTCATGCGCCTGTGCGAAGCCCTCGAAGCCAAAGGCCAGCTCGAAGCCGCGCAACACGCCCAGCTCGTCAGCACCCTGCTGGGCACGCTCACCCAAAGCGAAACGCCCGAGCAACTGGCCGAGAACTGGCACCGCATCGCCACCCACTTCGACCTCCTGCTCGACCGCCCCGAAGCCGTGGACGCCCTGGAGCAAACCATTCTCCAACTGGCAGTGCGCGGCCTGCTCGTCCCCCAAGACCCGCAAGACGAACCGGCCAGCGAGCTGCTCAAGAAAATCCGCACCGAAAAAGACCGCCTCATCGCCGAGGGCGAAATCAAACGCGACAAACCCCTGCCGCCGATTGCGGACGAGGACCAGCCGTTTGCGTTGCCAGTGGGTTGGGAATTCGTGCGGTTGATCGATTTGATGCCTGAATTTCAAAACGGAGCATCTAGTCGAGGTGACGCTGGAGGCCAACCAATAACAGTTCTCCGGCTTGCTGACATAAAAAGCCGTCGCATCTCCCTTGCCGATACTCGTCAAATTCCGATCGCGGCAGCGGACATTAAAAAATATCAACTCGTCGAGGGCGACATACTCATTACTCGCGTCAATGGAAGCGCTGATATTGTTGGGCAGTTCAATCTATGTGATCGAACTGTTGATGCGATCTATTGTGACCACTTCATTCGAATGCGCATTGATAAACGCTGGATTACGCCCAACTTTTGTGGGCTACTTGGAGAGAGTGATCTCATTCGAGCGAGCATCAAGAATTTGTTTATCACAACGGCTGGACAGAAGACCGTTAATCAAGGGCATATCGGGTCTCTGGCATTCGGGCTAGCACCCCTCGCCGAACAATCCCGCATCGTCACCCGCGTCGCCTCCCTGCGCCGCCTGTGCGTCGACCTGCGCCAGCGCCTGACCGCCAGCCAATCCACCCAAGTCCATCTGGCCGAGGCGCTGGTGCAGGAGGTGGCCTGACCATGTCACTCGTAGGCGAAGCCACCGGGGTTGCCGGTTTATTGGGCAAAGTGTGGGATTGGTATCAAGAACGGCGTGATCCGGCGTACCTCTCTGCCAAGCGTTTGATTCGCGCGTTTGAGGCGCATGGCGTGTCGCGCCAGCAAATCATCCGGGTGCTGCCTCCGCAGGTGTTGCAGGCCAAGCCCGAACTCACCATGGCGGACTTTTCTTTGCCCAAGAAGCTCAAACCCAAGCTGACCACGCAGTTGCTGGACTGGGCGGCGGAATATCTGAACGTGCAGCGCGCCTGGTTCGACGGAGTGGATACGCGCCCGCACATGGTGGTGGACCGCTACAAATTCCCCGCTGCATACCGCGACTGGCTGCAAGAGCGGCAGGTACAAGTGCCCAATGCCCACCGCATGGTTTGTGTGTGGAAGGGGCAAGGGCAGCCGCTGGGTGCGGATGGGTGCGGTGTGGGACCGTTGTGCTTGGTGTACGAGGAGACATCCGACGGCCTGGATGGCATGGAGTTCTCGCGCTATTGGCTCTTGTCGAACGAGTGGCCTCTCAATCACGCGCCGTGTGTAGAGAACATGGTTGCCGCGATTGCGGTGGCGAAGTCCGTGGGTATTTTGGTTACTGGCCGCGATGTGCCGCTGGACAAGCTTTTGCGGCTGGAGGCGGGCAAGATGCTGTTGCCCGAAGTGGCTGCGCATACCCGTGGCGGCTGGCACCCGGAAGACCTGGTGTCGCCCTTGCCGGGCAAAGATACGCCATGGCGTCAAGCGGTTTGGCGAGGGGCGCAAGGGTGGTTGGGCAGACACCCATAGCAGCTAACTAACGTCAGCCTTGCCAAGTGCGCAGGCGGGTTTGGCATTCTGCGTGGGGCAGGCGGGCACCACGGAGCAGCATGCCCCTCAAGCCCTCGGCTGCCGCTGCGCCGGTTGTGACGCCGTGTGCTACCAATTGGTCCAGTAGCAGGGCATGGTCGGGTCGGGTTACCCCGTGGCGGGTGCGCAGGTCGTGCTGAATCTGGCCCAGCAGCGATGCCGCCATTTCGGCATCGGCCAGTGCCCGGTGGGCACGGCCAGCTTGTGGCTGGGGGCCTGGGGATAAAGCCTTCTGGACACCAACATGGTGCAGGCAAACGGCTGTGCCGCCGCCTTTGCCGTCATGACTCCTGCGCGCGCCAGCTCGGCCTCCCAGAACTTGCGGTCAAACGATGCGTTGTGCGCCACCAGCGGCGCGCTGCCGACAAAGCGGCTGGCGTCGGCCATGACCGTGGCGGCATCGGGCGCGGCAGCCACCATGGCGTTGGTGATGCCCGTCAGGCCGGTGATGAAGGCCGGAATGCGCACACCCGCATTCATCAGGCTCTGAAAACGGTCCACCACCCAGCCGCCCTCGACCAGCACGATGGCCACCTCGGTCGCACGGTCGCCCATGACGGGCGACAGGCCGGTGGTTTCAAAGTCGATGACGGCGATGCGGCTCATGCGGGACGCTCAGGCCGGTAGCACAAGGCGGATGAAGCCAGGGAGGGCAATAAGGAGTTTTTTCAATGCGCTGCCCCATTGCCAGGCAACATGGCCCAAAGCGGAACGGCTTCAATTCCGTCAGCAAGCCTGAAGCGATGCAGGCCGGGATAGACCACGTAGAGTGCGTCCAGCTTGAGGTCGCTCATGGCGATACGCATGCTGGTGGTGACCCGTGGCGCGTCGGCGCGCTTGAATTCGACGCCTATCCGCTGGCTGCCCTTGAACATCAGCAAGTCGAGCTCGGCCCCCTGATGGGTGGCCCAAAAGTACGCCTGATCGGGCTGTGCAATGCGCAAAATCTGCTCCAGGGCAAAGCCTTCCCAGCTAGCGCCGCTTTGCGGATGGGTCACCAGTTCGGCGACGGTCTTGACGCCCATCAACGCATGCAGCAGTCCGGTATCGCGAAAATAAATTTTGGGCGCCTTGACCTGCCGCTTGCCCAAATTTTCATACCATGGTTGTAGCTGGCGGATCATCAGCGTCTGCGTCAGGGTATCAAGGTAGCGGCGAATGGTGGGTTCAGAAACGCCCATGGACTGTGCCGACGGCGCGGCAGACCAGACCTGCCCGTGATAGTGCGCCAGCATCGTCCAGAAGCGCAACATGGCGGGTGCCGCGATGTTGATACCGAACTGGGGCATGTCTACCCGCACATGATCCGCCACCGCGTGGGCGCGCCAAACCATGCTGTCTTCGTCAGTCGCCGCAAGATACGCACGAGGAAAGCCACCACGCAACCACAGACGCGTTGCGGCATTGTCGCTGTAGCTGCCTTCATGGGCACTGATCTCACCAAGGTCAAAACCGCCAACATCCACGGTTTCCACGCGCCCCAGCAATGACTCGCCAGCTTGCCGCAACAAGGCGGGTGAAGCGCTGCCCAGCAGCAAATACTGGCCAGGCGTATCGGAACGGTCCATGAGCACTCGCAAGAGCGGGAACAAGCCAGGCTTAAGCTGAACTTCGTCGATGACAACCAGGCCCTTCAATTGTTCGAGCGCCTGCACGGGTTGCTCCAGCCGCTGGGCATGCGGCGGATATTCGAGATCGAAGTAGTTTGGCGACTGGCGGCTCAGAAACTTCTGGGCCAGCGTGCTTTTACCCGATTGCCGGGGCCCGCTAAGCACCACGCCACGCGCACGGCCAAGCGCTTTTCGAATGGAGACTTCAAGCTGGGTGCGGGCTAACATGCCAGGATGCTAGCATAAACTACCAGGAAATTCGAACATCCCATGTTCGAATTTCATGGAAATAGTCAAACATCAATATTCGCAGCCCTTAGCGCATTCTGCTCAATAAACTCGCGGCGCGGCTCCACCTCATCGCCCATCAGCATGGTGAACACGCGGTCGGCTTCGATGGCGTCGTCGATCTGCACCTTGAGCAGGCGGCGCACTTGCGGGTCCAGGGTGGTTTCCCAGAGCTGGGACGGGTTCATCTCGCCCAGGCCTTTATAGCGCTGACGTGACGTTGAATTTTCGGCCTGGCCGATCAGCCAGGCCATGGCCTGGCGAAAGTCGCTGACCTTTTCCTCTTTCCGGCGCTCACCTTCGCCGCGCATGACCTTGGCGCCTTCGCCGATCAAGCCCCTGAAGGTGGCGGCCGCTTCAGCCAGCGCCGCATAGTCGGCGCCGTGCACAAAGTCTTGCGTCAGCACGCTGCTTTTGACGTTGCCGTGGTGGCGGCGGCTGATGCGCAGAATCGGTTTGTCGTTGCGGCTGTCAAATTCGCCGGCCACTTCGGCGGGCGTGCCCGTTACGTTCAGCTCGCGCAGCTTGGCCTGCAACAGCACGGCCGAGGCTTCGGCATCGGCCACGGTGTCC
>DASXRN010000173.1:0-4047 GCA_036506595.1 Polaromonas sp.
GCCTGCTGCGCTACGGCATTCCCGACTTCAAGATGGAGAAAACCCATATCGACCGCCGCGCCCTGCAGATGCAGGCCGAGGGCGTGATCTTCCGCACCGGCGTGATGATTGGCAAGCTGCCCAAGGACTCCAAGGTCACCAACTGGGCCAAGGAGACGATTTCAGCCGAGCAGCTGCAAAAAGATTTTGATGCCGTCATCCTGACCGGCGGTGCCGAGCAGTCGCGCGACCTGCCGGTGCCCGGCCGGGAGCTGGACGGCGTGCATTTTGCGATGGAGTTTTTGCCCCAGCAGAACAAGGTCAATGCCGGCGACAAGGTCAAGGGCCAGTTGCGCGCCGATGGCAAACATGTCATCGTGATTGGCGGCGGCGACACCGGCTCGGACTGCGTGGGCACCAGCAACCGCCACGGCGCGGCCAGCGTGACCCAGTTTGAGTTGATGCCGCAGCCTCCGGAAGAAGAAAACCGCCCCCTGACCTGGCCTTACTGGCCGATCAAGCTGCGCACCAGTTCCAGCCATGAAGAAGGTTGCGAGCGCGAGTTCGCCATCTCGACCAAGGAACTGATCGGTGAAAAAGGCAAGGTCACCGGCCTGAAAACCGTTCGCGTTGAATGGAAAGACGGCAAGATGGTGGAAGTGCCGGGCTCGGAGCAGCTGCTCAAGGCCGACCTGGTGCTCTTGGCCATGGGCTTTGTCTCGCCCGTCGCCTCCATTCTGGAAGGCTTTGGCGTGGAAAAAGACAGCCGCGGCAACGCCAAAGCCAGCACCGACTTCACCGGCGGCTACGCCACCAACGTGCCCAAGGTCTTTGCGGCCGGTGATATCCGGCGCGGCCAATCCCTGGTGGTCTGGGCGATTCGTGAAGGCCGCCAAGCCGCCCGCGCCGTTGACGAGTTTTTGATGGGCTATAGCGACTTGCCACGCTGAGATCGCGCCCGGCCTTCACAAATCGTCCAGAGGGGCGTATTGAGGAAACGCAAGCTAATGCTTGCGTAGCGCGAAGGCCGACAAGCCGCGCGCGGTGGACGAATTCCTGATGGGCTATAGCAACTTGCCATGCTGAAATCGCAGCTCACCCGGGCACACTGGTCGTGCGCCGGGTGGCTTGATAAGTGGATGTTGCTATTAAAATAATAGCTAATAGCGACCATAGTTATTGAGCTGCAGGGGCTTTCGATTTGAGTTCTTGGGCTGTTGGCCTGCCCATGAAGGTCATCGGTCCATCTATGACGCATGGCCTCCGGCATTAGTGCCCGGGCTAAATCAGCCCAAACCCCGTATCATTAGGGCATTCCCCTAGCCCTGCCGACGCGTTCGTTGGCCCTTTATTCTTCAATGGCCAACATTTCTGCTTCATCGCTGGTTGAATTCAAGGATGTGACCTTTTCCTACCCGAATTCTGCGGGGGACCGCGTCATTCTCAACCGGGTCACGCTGTCGGTGCCCAGGGGCAAGGTCACGGCGCTGATGGGCGCTTCGGGTGGCGGCAAGACCACGGTGCTGCGTCTGATCGGCGGGCAACAAAAAGCCGGCAGCGGTGAAGTGCTGTTTGACGGCAAAAACGTCGGCAAGCTGGTGCCGTCCGAGCTTTGCGCGGCGCGGCGCCGCATGGGCATGTTGTTCCAGTTTGGTGCGCTGTTCACGGATTTGAGCGTGTTTGACAACGTGGCCTTCCCGCTGCGTGAGCACACCACGCTCAGTGACAAGCTGATCCGCGACATCGTGCTGATGAAACTCAATGCCGTGGGCTTGCGCGGCGCGCGTGAGCTGATGCCCGGCGAAGTGTCAGGCGGCATGGCCAGGCGCGTGGCGCTGGCCCGCGCCATCGTGCTGGACCCCGAGCTCATCATGTATGACGAACCCTTTGCCGGCCTGGACCCGATTTCGCTGGGCACCGCGGCGCAACTGATTCGCCAGCTCAACGACACCCTGGGCATCACCAGCATCGTCGTCTCGCATGACCTGGAAGAAACCTTTCGCATCGCCGACAAGGTCATCATTCTGGCCAATGGCGGCATTGCGGCGCAGGGCACGCCCGACGAAGTCCGGCATTCGACCGACCCGCTGGTGCACCAGTTTGTCAATGCGCTAGCTGAAGGCCCCGTGAAATTCCACTACCCCGGACCCAGCGTTGCCACCGATTTTGGCAATGGGGCAGTAACGGCCTCAACGCCGGTAAGTGGACGCGGAGAACGTTCATGAGCCGTTTTAGCAATTTGAGCCCTGTGCGCCAGATCTCCCATCTGGGCTTTTCCGTGCGCAGCCAGCTGGCCGAGCTGGGCCACGCCACTCGGCTGATGGCACGCCTGCTGGCGCTCACCGGGCCGGCCCTGGCTCGCTTTGGCCTGGTGCGCGACCAGATTTTCTTTCTGGGCAATTACTCGCTGGCCATCATCACGGTGTCCGGCCTGTTTGTCGGTTTTGTGCTGGGCCTGCAGGGTTACTACACCTTGCAGCGTTATGGTTCTTCCGAGGCCTTGGGCCTGTTGGTCGCCCTGAGCCTGGTGCGTGAGCTCGGGCCGGTGGTCACGGCCTTGCTGTTCGCGGGCCGCGCCGGCACGGCCCTGACCGCTGAAATCGGCCTGATGAAAGCCGGGGAGCAGCTGTCGGCCATGGAAATGATGGCGGTGGACCCGGTCAAGCGGATTCTGGCGCCGCGGTTTTGGGGGGGCGTGATCGCCATGCCGTTGCTGGCGGCGGTGTTCAGCGCCGTCGGCATCATTGGCGGCTGGGTGGTCGGCGTGGTGATGATTGGTGTCGATGCGGGCTCTTTTTGGAGCCAGATGCAAACGGGTGTGGATGTCTGGCGCGATGTCGGCAATGGCATTGTCAAAAGCTTTGTCTTTGGAGTCACGGTGACCTTTGTGGCCTTGCACCAGGGCTTCGAAGCGCAGCCCACGCCGGAAGGCGTGTCGCGCGCCACCACCCGCACCGTGGTGGTGGCCTCGCTGGCGGTGCTGGGCCTCGACTTTTTGTTGACCGCCTGGATGTTCAGCCTTTGATGGCTTGCTTCCCTGTGCCTGTGCCTGTGCCTGTTGAATCACTCATGCCAAAATCAGGCCCCCTTGTGTCTGGTCGTGCAAGCGCTGGCTTGGGACATTGAAAGAAAAACGATGCAACGTTCAAAAAATGATCTGTGGGTGGGTTTGTTTGTGCTGATTGGCGGCGCGGCCATCCTGTTTCTTGCGCTTAAATCCGCCAACTTGCTCACCTTGAGCTTTGACACCACTTACAAGGTGACGGCCAAATTTGACAATATCGGTGGCCTCAAGCCACGTGCCGCCGTGAAAAGCGCGGGCGTCGTTGTGGGGAGGGTTGAAAATATTACTTTTGACGATAAGTTGTACCAGGCCAGCGTGCATCTGGCCATGGAAAGCCGTTACGCCTTTCCCAAGGACAGTTCGCTGAAAATACTGACCAGCGGCTTGCTGGGTGAGCAATACATTGGCGTGCAGGCCGGTGGGGATGAGAAAAACCTCGCCGCGGGGGACGTGATCAAGCAGACACAGTCCGCCGTGGTGCTTGAAAATCTGATCAGCCAGTTTTTGTACAGCAAAGCGGCGGACAGCAGTTCTGGATCAGGGGCTGCGCCGTCATCAGGAACCGCAGAAAAAAAATGACAACTCGAATCACGATGAAACAGCCCGCATGGTGGGCTTCAGCAGCGCTGGCGCTGCTGCTTTTGCCGGGCTGTGCAACCGGCCCTGGCGCCAACCCGGCCGACCCGCTGGAGCCGCTCAACCGCACCATCTTCGGCTTTAACGAGGGCGTGGACCGCGCGGTCCTCAAACCTGTGGCGACTGCTTATCGCAATGTCACACCCGTAACCGTCCGCACGGGCGTTACCAATTTTTTCGGCAATATTTCGGACGTTTGGGCTACTGTGAACAATGCGTTCCAGGCCAAGCCTGAAGAGGCGGCTGACAGCTTCTTTCGCGTCACGGTCAATACTCTGTGGGGGATTGGCGGCATTTTTGATGTGGCCAGCGAAATGAAGATTCCCAAACACAGCGAGGACTTCGGCCAGACCCTGGGTTACTGGGGC
>DASXRN010000174.1:0-9856 GCA_036506595.1 Polaromonas sp.
CGTGTACGACGGCGGCTGGTTCGAGTGGAGTCATGGACTGGGCCACGAAGCTCAGGTATCCCATGCTGCACCGATGGCCGATCTAGCGCTACAGATTCAGTAGCTGGTCGCGTCCGTAGCTATTGGGCTGGCGGTCGATTCAATGTATCAAAAAATGGCCGTTACAGCCCGTGACAGCGGGGGCTCGATGCCGACGCCCATTCCGGCCATCCTTGTGCTCACTGAGCTGCTGGAAACCGATATGGCCCCGGCTTGGCCGGGCTCGCCCGAAGTGCCGGCAACCATTGACGCCATCAGCCAAAAGACCTACGCTGTCCCCGTGACGCGGGGGCGGCATAAGTTTCTTGCACTTGCGGACGCCGCAGAAAAATACCATTCGCACGCTCATCGGAGGCTTCTATGCATCCTGACCTTCCGCAAACCGAAGAGCTGGTCAATCAAGAGCTTGAACCCATTGTGATGCGCGCCTTGCAGCGGTTTCGTGCCCTGCTCCCGAGCGAGGTTGAACTTGCTGTTGAGTGGCCGCATGAACACCCCCGGGTGCGCGCGCAGGCCGATCGGCTGGAGCAAGCGCTGCTGAGTGTTTGTATCGTGGCATGGCACTCGATGGTGGGTTTGTCAACACAGATCGTTGTGGAGATGAGCGATATCCTGCTGGACGACGTCGTGCTGGACCCCAATGCGGACAAATTGCGGGGCGGGCTGCCGCCCAGGCGCTACGCACGGCTGGTCGTCAGCAACAGCAGCCGGGTGGCAACCGGCCCTTTCCATACGCTGATGCCTGCACCCACGTTGATTGACGACAGGCCTTCCAGTGCGCGACGGCTCCAGCTGGTGGAGATACGCGACATCATTGCCCAGCTCCAGGGCATGATGACCGCGTCCCCGGAGCCGGGCCGGGGAACCGCTTTTGATATGTACCTTCCGACCGTGCTGCCACTGGAAACCCCGGCAATCAGCGGGTCGGGCACACACATCAAGCACATCGTCTATGTGGACGACTATGAAGCCATGCGGTGTCTGGTCAATGACACCTTGCCCGATGCCGGCTTTCGGGTCACCTGCTATGAGGGCGGACGGGAGGCCCTGGCGGCCCTTCAGGCGAACCCGTCTGGATGTGATGCGGTCATCAGCGACCACCGGTTGCCAGGCTATTCCGGTATTGAATTGCTCAAGCAAATCAAGCTGTTGCGGACAGACCTGCGGGTGATCATTATTTCGGGCTACGTGGACGAAGCGCTGAGAGCCACGGCACAGCAGGAGGGGGCGGCGCTGGTCATGAGCAAAGCGAACGACCTCAGTGGGCTGTGTGTCGCGCTGCGCGAGCTGCTTGGCCATGCGCCGCACCCAGCCTTGGTCACTTATTCTGACTGGGCAAAACTGTGAACGGCGTATGAGAGGAATTCAGGTCGGCAGATGACCCATGGCCTCTACGCCGTTGACCCACAGAGCGAGCACGGGTAAGGGCCGGGCATGAGGGTCAGGTCTCCCATCTTGCATCGACGGCAAGTCGAACGCTGCATATTCAGTAGCTACTCGCGCCCGTAGCCATTGGGCTGGCAGCCGGTTCAATGCATGAAAACTGCAAAGAAACGAGTCATGGGTAAATCGTCAGTCCAAAACGGCGCCACAGCTCAGGTTGACCACGGTACCCGTCATGGCGCCGGCGCGGTCCGAGGCTATGAAGACCGCCGTGTCGGCCACCTGCGCCAGCGTGGGCAGGCGCTGCGTCAATGTGGCGGCGGCGCCGGCGGCCAGCCATTCATCCACCGTCAAGCCCAGGTTTTTGGCGTTGGGCGCAAACACGTCGCGCGCATGCGAGCCCTGGGCTGAGGCTTCGGGAATGGCGTGCGGCCTGAGGCAGATGACGCGAATGCCATTCGGCGCCAACTCGGCGGCCAGCAGGCGCGAGAACCATTCCTTGGCCGCGCAGGCCACGCCGTAGCCCAGGTAGCCCGTGCCCGTCATGCGTGAGCCGGGGGTGGACAGCGTGAGGATCACGCCTGACTTCTTTTTGGTCATATGCCGGGCCACCGCTTTGGCGGTGATGAAGTGGCTGCGCGTGTAGGCGTTGATGGGAAAGGCAAAGTCCTCCAGCGACAACTCTGCAAACGGCGTGCCCTGGACATGAAAGATGCCGACGGCGTTGAGCGCAATGTCGATGCGGCCGGCTTTTGCTGCCACGGCGTCGGCGTGCTGTTCGACGGCCTGCTCATCCAGTGCATCAACCTGTGCGACTTCGGCCACACCACCGGCGGCGGCGATGTCGCGCGCCACCGCGTCGAGTTTGGCGAGAGTGCGGCCGGCCAGAAAGACCCGCGCCCCCTCTTTGGCGAAGGCGCGGGCGGTTGCTCCGCCGATGGCCCCTCCGGCCCCGTAGACCACCGCAACCTTGTTTTTGAACAGCATTCTTATTTCTCCTTCTGTTTTGAATCAGCTGAGTTTTCTGAAAAACGGCAATCCGTCAGTCTGGCTGCGCCGGCGGCTGTTGTGCGGGAACAAAGGCATCCGCTATTGAATTGATAGCTATCTGCGCACGTTTCATATCGGCTAGAGGCCGAATTGACTATTGTGAAAAGGCTGGGCTTGCGTTACCGGTTGAGGATGTGCAGGATGTTGCCGTCCGGGTCCTTGAACCATGCGCCCTTGAAGCCGCCAGCCACATGCGCATCGCCCTCCAGCGTCAGGCCGGGCAGGTCGTAATGTTCAAAGATCACGCCTTTGGCCTTGAGCGTTTGCATGATGCTGTCAAACTCATCGCCCACGCCCCAGGTGGCGGACGTTGCCTGGTTGGTGCCGGCATATTGCGAGACATACACCACCACTGTGGCGTTGCCGCTCTGGTAGCTGAGCACGCCTTCTTCTGAACTCTCCAGGGCTTGAAGGCCCAGCTTGTCTCCGTAGAATTTTTTGGCCACATCAATATCCCTGACGGCGATGGTGGCCATGACGTTTCTGTTTGCGAGCATGTTGATCTCCTGTCCGTCAATGAATCAGTTGAAAAGAAGGTCGAGCTTGGCGAAGGCGCCGGCCCAACCCTGGTTGTGGCCGTCGCGCGCAGCCTGGTCATAGAACTTCTCATGCACAAAGATGAGCTCCGTGCCCGAACCGGCAGGCCGCAGCGTCACGGTGACCTGCGACACGCGCTCGGGTGTGCTCTTCCAGGCCCAACTAAAAACCAGCTTCTGGTTGGGCACCACCTCCTGGTACACGCCGCTCACGTCATGCACTTCTGCGCCGGGCACGCCAAACCGGATGTGGTAACGGCCGCCGACGCGCACGTCGAGATCGGCCACCGAGACCACGCCCTCGGGGTCGGGCCCGAACCACCGGGCTAGCGCTTGCGGATCGGTCCAGGCGCGCCAGACTTTTTCGGGCGTGGCCTGGTAGTGCCGGGTGATGTTGACGGAGGGACGGTCTTGAGTGGTGCTGCTTTCCATGGCGGGTTTAACTCCTCTTGGCTGTAAAGGTAGCGCCCCAGCGCATCCAGGCGCTCTGACCAGAATTTCTCGTAACGGGATAGCCACATGGCGGCCTCCTGCATGGGCTCGGGCGAAATGGCCAGGTTGACCACCCGCCCGTCTTTGGCCCGCGTCACCAGGCCCGCGCTTTCAAGCACACGCAAATGCTTCATAAAGCCGGGCAAGGACATGCCATGCGGCTGGGCCAGCTCCCCCACCGAGAGGCTGCCCTGCTCCAGCGTTTGCAGCACCTTGCGGCGGGTCGGATCTGCCAGCGCGGCAAACACGGCATTTAGCGCATCATCATTATGCTTAACCATTTGGTTTAGTATTTAAGAAATTTTTCAGCGTGTCAAGCCGTCAAGTCGGCGAAATCTGTTTCTTTGTGTGTTCGTGTCTTTGTGGATGCCCTGCCCCGCGCAAAGAAATGTGTCCGGCGCTTCCGTGGATGTAAACCGGCGCAACACCCTGCAAGAACACTGGCGCCCATGCCGCTATTGGCATCCAATGGTGTCATGTCTCACCATCCCCTCAAAAAGCAGATGCCCTTTACCCCATCTACCCAAGCTACCTCAGCCACTGCTATCGCTTCCAGGCTCCGTGCGTCCTATTGGTATACGGGCACCCTGCTCACGTTGACCGCAGCAGCAGCTTTGCTGGCCTTGAACGCACATGCTCAAACTGCCGAGCCCGCCGCCGCACCGGCTGCAGCCGCGCCCCAGACCCAAGCTGCGCAGCCCACCAATGCGCCCAAATTTGCCGCCAAGGACATAGATCGCGCGTTCGGCTACATCGACGCCAACAAAGACAACCAGATCAGCCGCGAAGAAGCGGCCGGCTTTCGCGGCGTGGCCAAGCACTTTGACGAGGCCGACATCAACAAGGACGGCATGCTGTCGCGCGAGGAATTTGAAAACGCATTGAACGGCAGCAAGCCGCAATAGCACCGTCCAGCGGCGGTCATTCAGCACTGGCACGCCGGCAAGCGGCACAACGATCGACTATCCGGCTGCGGCATAAGAACCTCTCTCTGCGCTGACCCCACCTTTTCAGGAGATCGCTCATGGAACTGACCTCAACCGCTTTTGCGCCGCAAGGTGATATCCCGCGGCGCCATACCTGCGAGGGAGAAGACATCGCTCCGCCGCTGCGCTGGAGCGGCGTTCCGGACGCCACTCGCAGTCTTCTGCTGATCGTGGACGACCCCGATGCACCCGACCCGGCCGCACCGCAGCGAACCTGGGTGCACTGGGTGCTTGTCGACATTCCGCCGGGCGCGGCCGGCCTGCCCGAGGGCGGCCATCCACTGCCTGCCGGCGCTCGCGCAGGTCTCAACGACTGGCACCGCCCGGGCTACGGCGGGCCTTGCCCGCCGATCGGGCGGCATCGCTATTTCTTCAAGCTGTACGCCCTCGATACGACGCTGCCTGCGCTCCATCAACCGACCAAGGCGGCCGTCGAGCAAGCCATGCAGGGCCATGTGCTGGCCCGGGCGGAACTGGTGGGCACCTACCAGAAGAGCCGCCGATAAATTGATTGCTGCCCGCGTTGGCTGCCCCATGCCAGCGGCAGCTAGCGGCAGCCAGCGGCGCGCCGCCCAGCCGGGTTCATCCCAGCGGAGCGACCTGCCACCCGGTAGCGCAGTCATTCCTCTTCCGGGTAAGGCGGACACGGGCCTTCGGCCGGCTCACCGGTCTCGGGATCGAGCCATTCGGCAATGCCGATCTCGCGCTCGGCCTCCGGCAAGGTGATGGCCGGATCCAGTGCGCGCTCGTCGGCGGCATCCATGTCCGCCTGCGCCAGTTCCACCGTCTCGAACGGGCCGAACTCCTGCTTGCCGTCGGGCGCCAGCCAGTGGTAGCCATCCGGGCGCGCCACGATCCGCCCCTGCCCGTTATCGACAACGGCGGGTTCAGTCACCACCTCAGGCGCTTCTTTCTTGTGCGGAGTGCTTGCCTTGGTCCTTACCTGGGTCTTTGCCTTGCGTGTCATTCATCCTCTCCTTCAATCCCGCCAGTGGCGGTAGTGGCGGCAGTGACACAGCGCATTCCGCGGGCGGTGCTTATGGGCTCTGCAGGACCTACCTGTGCCCGCGCTTCACCGTCGCAGCGCCGCTCGTTCAGAAGGCGCTGCCGCCAGACAATCATAAAACGACCGGGGGCCGCCGGTTCGATGTTGCTGTCGTCCATGGATCGCTTACGGACGAGCCGATAGACTTGGTGTTTTTCCCATCCTTCACGCCAGGAGGCCCCATGGCCATTCACGAGCTGTTTGCTTACATCCATGTCAAAAATGCAGACGCAGCCATCGCGTTTTACAGCTCGGTTTTTGGGGCCACAGAAAAGTTCAGGCTGACGGAGCCCAATGGCCGCATTGGCCATGCCGAGCTGGACTTTGGCGGTGCCACACTGATGATTTCGGATGAGTTCCCGGAATACGGCATCCAGGCACCCGAGCGCGCCGCACCAGCCGCCGTCACGCTGCACCTGCATGTGGACAATTGCGATGAGGTGATTGCACGCGCGCTCAAGGCGGGCGCCACGCTGGAAATGGCCGCACAGGACCAGTTTTATGGCGAGCGCTCGGGCAGCTTTCGCGACCCGTTTGGCCACCGCTGGAATGTGGGCCACAGTATTGAAGACGTCATGCCCGAAGAAATGCAGCGCCGCTATACGGAGATGCTGAAGCAGGCCGGATGAGCGAGTCCCGATTGAAATACGTCGTCGCCGTCAGGGCCCTGTGCGCGTTCACGGCCAAACATGGCGACCTCGACCTGCGCTTCACGCCCTCACCTTCTGCCCAGGAAGGCATGGCAGGCCATGCGCTGGTGGCGTCGCGCCGGGGCGGTGACTACCAGGCCGAAGTCAGCCTGGAAGGTGACTACAAAACTCTGAGGGTACGCGGCCGGGCCGATGGCTATGACCCGGTGCTCAACCAACTGGAAGAGGTCAAGACTTTTCGCGGCGACCTGCACGCGATGCCCGAGAACCGCAGGCAACTGCACTGGGCGCAACTCAAGATTTACGGCTGGCTGCTGTGTGCCGAAAAAGGCCTGGAAGAGATCAACCTGACGCTGGTGTATTTTGATATTGCCAACCTGCAGGAAACACCGCTGACCGAGCGCTTTTCGGCCGCGTCGCTCAAAGCATATTTTGAGGCGCAATGCGAACGCTTTCTGGCCTGGGCAAGCCAGGAACTGGCGCACCGTACGGCGCGTGATGCGGCCCTGAAGGTCCTTGATTTTCCGCATGCCAGCTTTCGCCCCGGCCAACGCGCGCTGGCCGAGGCGGTGTACAAGACGACGCAGGCGGGCCAATGCCTGATGGCGCAGGCCCCCACGGGCATAGGCAAGACCATAGGCACGGTGTTCCCGCTGCTCAAGGCAGTGCCCGGGCAGCAACTCGACAAGCTGTTTTTTCTGGCGGCCAAAACCCCTGGCCGCAAGCTCGCGCTCGATGCGCTGGCACTCATTAAAAACAGCGCCGCCGCAGCCCCTGCTACAACTGCTCTGCCGCTGCGGGTGCTGGAACTGGTGGCGCGCGACAAGGCCTGCGAACACCCCGACAAGGCCTGCCATGGCGATGCGTGCCCGCTGGCCAAGGGTTTTTATGACCGCTTGCCGCAAGCGCGCAGCGCGGCGGTGGGGTACGCGGC
The DNA here is from genome assembly GCA_036506595.1 of Polaromonas sp. Taxonomy (GTDB): domain Bacteria; phylum Pseudomonadota; class Gammaproteobacteria; order Burkholderiales; family Burkholderiaceae_C; genus Polaromonas. The sequence continues at coordinate 7,116 of DASXRN010000174.1, forward strand.
GGCGCAGGGCATGCTGGACAAAGCCGCCCTGCGCAAGGTCGCGCTGGCGCATCAGGTGTGCCCCTACTACCTGAGCCAGGAGCTGGCCACCTGGTCCGATGTGGTGGTGGGCGACTACAACTATTACTTTGACACCAGCGCCCTGCTCTACAACCTGACTGCCAGCGCCCAGTGGCGCGTGAGCGTGCTGGTGGATGAAGCGCACAACATGATTGATCGGGCGCGCAAGATGTATTCGGCCCTGCTGGACCAGGCGCAGCTGCAACAGCTGTATGCGTCTGCGCCCAAGGCCGTCAAGGGCGCGCTGGAGCGGCTGAACAGAAGCTTCAGCGAACTGCATCAGCTGCAACCGGAGCCGTACAAGGTCTACGCAGACCTGCCCGTCAACTTCCTCAAGGCCCTGCAGCAGGCCATCACCACCATCACGGACTTTTTGCTGGCCAACCCGACCCGCGTCGACAGCGCCTTGCAGGATTTTTATTTCGAGGCGCTGCACTTTTCACGCATGGCCGATGCGTTTGGCGGGCACTCGCTGTTTGACGTCACGCTGCAGCATGGCCAGCGCAGTGAACAGCCCGGCGAACAAAGTGCTTTGCAGGTCGGCCAGGGCGCTGCCCTGCTCAACATTCGCAACGTGGTGCCCGCGCCTTTTTTGGCACCCCGCTTTGCGGCAGCGCAGTCAGTGGCCTTGTTTTCTGCCACCCTGAGTCCGCAGAACTACTACACCGACACGCTGGGCCTGCCCGGCAACACCGCCTGGACGGACGTGCAGTCGCCCTTTCTGGCCGAGCAGTTGCAGGTCGCGGTGGTGAGTGATGTCTCTACCCGCTACCAGCACAGGGGCGATTCGCTTTCACCCATCGTGGACCTGATGGCAAGGCAATACGCCAGCAGGCCCGGCAATTACCTGGCGTTTCTCAGCAGCTACGACTACCTGCAAAAACTGGCTGCGCTGTTCAGCGAGCGTTATCCGCACATTCCGATGTGGGAGCAGACGCGCCGCATGGACGAAACCGCGCGCGACGCGTTTCTGGCGCGCTTTACACCCGAGTCGCAGGGCATAGGCTTTGCCGTGCTGGGCGGCCCGTTTGCCGAGGGCATCGACTTGCCGGGTGCGCGGCTGATTGGCGCCTTTATCGCCACCTTGGGCCTGCCGCAGGTCAACCCGGTGAATGAGCAGATCAGGGAACGCATGGGCAGCAACTTTGGCGCGGGCCAAAGTTATGACTACACCTATCTTTACCCCGGCCTGCAGAAAGTGGTGCAGGCCGCCGGGCGGGTGATTCGCACCACGTCAGATTGCGGCGTGGTCTACCTGATTGATGACCGGTTTACCCGGCCCGAGGTGAAAGACCTGCTGCCCGGCTGGTGGAAGGTCAAGCACCTGCGCGTGAGACGCAAGGCAACAACGGGCAATACGGTCAGAACAATTTAGCCTCCGGCCCAAACACAACGGGCGCTAGCAGCTATTAAAAATATAGCAAGCGCGTCACTGCTGGCTCAGCTGCAGCGCGCCCAGCATGTGCTGCACAGGCCGCGTCTCGGGCAAGACATAAACGACGCCGTAACTTTTTCCCAGCACGGGGGCCACCACGGTTTCGTAAAAGCGCACGGGCACCACCACGCAGCCCAGGGATATCCGGTTGTCGTCCGGCGTGGCGGAGGCGAGACGCTCTGCGCGCCGCTCACGGCCAGGCGACGGGCGCAGGCGGTGGATGGCCAGACTGGCGGCGTAGTCAAACCACACAATCGCTTCGCCCTGAAGGTTGCGGCCGGGCTCGGACACAAAGCGGCCCGCGGGCGTGGTTCGCTCATCCGCGCGCAGGCTGGCCACCTCACGCTGCTCAATGCCCGGGATGGAGTGGTCACCCGGCGTGAGGCCCAGCAGGGCCGGCGAAGCGCCCCGCAGGCGGCCATTGGCTTCAAAGACAAACATGCGGGCGCTTTTTTTGTCGACGATGACAAAGGGCAGGCCCTGGTTATCACCCTGCGCCATGACCCAGCGCACCGCATACCGCGCATCGGCCGACGCGGACTCCAGCACCGGGTCAATAGGGGCGCTGGGGTTGACGACGGCGTCTGCCGCCATTGCCGGTGCGGCGTGCAGCAGCAAAGGGGCCAGGCCCATAGCGGCAAACAGCGCGATCTGGGCAATATGGACGATCTGGGCGTGCAGTCTCGTGCCTTTCAACAACATTCCGGAATCCTGTGCGTTGCACCATTGACGTGCGTAAGCGCACAAACAAAAAAATAAAAGCCAGCCCCACCACGCGGTGGGACCGGCTTTTGGATGTCGCCAATTTTAACAATTCAAGTGAATATTTACAATGAAAAGGCGCCCCACGAAGCCACCTTCAATTGCTACTATTTCCATAGCTTAATACGCCCGTCCTTATTGGGCTAATGGCTCTTTTAAGCAACTTTTTTTGTAACTAGTCAGCGCCATCTACATTCACTATTCGCGCTTACCTGGTTACCCTGCACAAGCAAGGGTTTGTCTATTTGCCTGCCTTGTCAGCGCTTTCAAAGACCGGCCTGTTCAGCCTCAATTCGCTGGGTGACCTGAGCAGTTACAAAACTTGCGCATGTTAAGACGGTCCCCGAAACAGCTGGCGCGCGCCATTTTGTAGTTGTAGGAACGGCCAGACCAGCGGGCGGTACGGCACACACGCACCGCAGCCGAGTCCCGCATCCCGCTTACCAATCGCTGGCAATAGCCCGACCGGAGATCGTCACTCCTG
>DASXRN010000175.1:0-6212 GCA_036506595.1 Polaromonas sp.
CCGGCGCGGGAGCCACCCGGTGCCAGAATTTCGAGCAAGCCGGCCTCAGCACCCGCATCATCGCCATTGGCAAAGCGGATGGCGGCCTCCTCCAGCTCGGCATCGTGCGCCACGACTTCCTCGACCTCCACCGCATTGAGCTTGGACGGCGAAAACTCCGAGCCGCGACTATCGCCCCCTCCCCCAATGCCCGACAAGCCGCCAATCGCGGGCGCTTTGGCCGTGGGGCTGGCTGAGCCAGTGGCAGCGGGCGGCACGGGCAAAGCGCCAGGCTCGGCCAGCAACGGCGCTTGCACGGACATGCTTGGCCCGGATTTTTGGTCCACTGATTGCAGCCCTGCCGGTGCCGTGGCCCGGTAAGCGAAGGGCAGCGCGTTATCCAGCAAGGGAGACTGTGTCACAGGAGCCTTGCCATTGGGCACCAGCGTCGCTTGAACCGTGTTGCCCGATGTACTGCCGCTCTTGGTTTTCCACCATTGCATGGACATCTGGGCTTCGATCTCGTCGATCTTTTTAAGCGTCGTCGCCCGGTCATCGGGCCTGGAGGGCAGGCTGCTCTGAAAAAAGGACGGCCTGCCGCCCGGGTCCTGGCCCACCCCCACCATGGCCTCGCGCTTGCGCATTTTGCGCAGCATGTCAAATTCGCGCTTGCGTACGAAGTCGTTGCTGCGCTTGCGCTCAATCATTTCCTTGAGCAGTTGCTTGCTCAAGGCCTCGTCCCGGTCTGTTTGCGCAGTGTCCAGATCCGCCCAGCTCGTGGCGGGGTTCCGGACGAACTTCACCATCTTGGACAGCAAGCCTTGTGCGGTGTCTTCTTTGGGCATAACGGAGCGATTAAATGGACTCTCAGCCGGCAAACACGCTGTCAGTCGCCAAACATTTTCTGTTTGAGTTCGCGGCGCTGCTGCGCTTCGAGCGACAAATTCGCCGTAGGACGAGCGATCAGGCGACCCACACCGATGGGTTCGCCGGTTTCATCACAGTAGCCGTAGTCACCGGAATCAATGCGGGCAATCGACTGCTCTATCTTCTTGAGCAGCTTGCGTTCGCGGTCACGCGTGCGCAACTCCAGTGCGTGCTCTTCCTCAATCGTGGCGCGGTCTGCCGGGTCGGGCACCACGGCGGTGTCTTCGCGCAGATGTTCGGTGGTTTCCCCGGCACTGTTGTGGATGTCCTGCTTGAGTAGCGACAGCTTGTGGCGAAAGAACGCCATCTGCTTTTCGTTCATGTACTCGGAATCAGGCATGGCCTTGACTTCATCGTCAGTCAATTGCTCGGCTGGCGTGGTCTTCCAGTTGTTGGCAAGCTTGGGGTCTTTTTTGGCGGCCGCCTGAATGGGCGGCGCAATCACACGTTCGGTCATGGTGGAGTAACTGGCTTTGGCTGCGTCGGGCGCATGGGTTGGCACCATCGGTGCGGGCGGGGGTGATTGGGTAGCGATCCGGGCGGAACTTCTTCGACCGGGTTTCAGGGGTGCAGAAGCCATGCGCACCGGTGCCACAGTGGGCCTCGGGGTCGGCATGGGCGCTGCGGCGGGCGGCGCCGCTTTCGGACTACCGGCCGCCTTGACAGCTTTGCTGTCTTTGGCAACAGGCTTGGCGGACGCTTTCACGGCGGGTTTTGTCACAGGTTCAGCCTTGGGTTTGACGGTTTTGGCGACGACTTTGGTCTTGGCCGCTACCGGTTTGGAGACTGTTTTTTTGCTGGCCGCCGGGGCCGGTTTGGCCTTGGCAACTGGTTTCGCGGGCTTGACGGCTTTTTTCACGGCCTTAACCCCTGCCTTCACCGCTGGCTTGGCTGCGACCTTGGGCGCTGGTTTGGCTTTCACGGCTGTTTTGGCAACTGCCTTGACGCTCGTCTTGGTCTTCTTCGCTGCTTTCACAATGTCTCTCCTCTGGGAAGCAGCCTCGGGATGGCTCCCGGACCGTTTCCTGGCCGGACCGCCATCGGACAGTCCGCCCCTAGCTGTTGCCAGATCTCCTGTTGCCAGACTTCCTGGTTTGTCTGCCGCCCTGCCAGCTTCAAGAGGAGCCATTTTTACACGACGCTCCCCCTGCTTTTTGCCTGGCGCGCCTCCCGATTCAGCTTTCCGGGTATTTTGGTCGGCGCGCGATTGTAGCGGCTCGCCGGCACGCTGTGATGCCCTGAAACCAAATCGTTGGAGAATCGAGACAAACATTGAAGCCCTCCCGCCTTTAATAGGCTGTAAGGGGACAGCCTAACTCAAACCAGACACTGCTCCAGGCCCTGCATAAAAATATCTTTGGGCAAATCAATGCCGATGAACACCATCTTGCTGGTTTTCTTCTCGCCCTCGGCCCAAACGGGACCGAGGTCGCTGCCCATCAACTGGTGCACGCCCTGGAAAATCACTTTGCGATCGGTGCCCTCCATATTCAACACGCCTTTGTAGCGCAACATGCGCGGGCCGTAAATATTCACCACCGCACCGAGGAAGTCTTCGAGTTTGGCCGGGCTGAACGCCTGGTCGGAACGAAACACAAAGCTCTTGACATCATCGTCATGGTGATGGTGCTGACCCTGATCCTGGACATGCGAGGGATGGTCGCAATGCTCGCCGTGCACATGGTCATGGTCAGCGTGGTCATGCTCATCCTCCTTGAGGAAATCCGGGTCGATGTCCAGCTTGGCATTGAGGTTGAAACCGCGCAGGTCAAACACCTCCGCAATGGCCACTTCGCCGAAATGCACGGTTTTTTGGGGTGCGCGCGGGTTCATGTGCGTCAGGCGGTGCATCAGCGCCTTCACTTCGTCTTCGGCCACAAGGTCGGACTTGCTGATGAATATCTGGTCGGCAAAACCGACCTGACGACGCGCCTCCTGGCGGTCATCGAGCTGGGTGCCAGCATGCTTGGCATCGACCAGGGTCAGGATGGAGTCCAGCAGGTACTGCTCGGCAATTTCCTCGTCCATGAAAAAGGTTTGCGCCACCGGGCCGGGGTCGGCCAGGCCGGTGGTTTCAATCACCACGCGCTCAAAATCGAGCATGCCCTTGCGCTTCTTGGCGGCCAGCAATTGCAGGGTTTCGCGCAGATCTTCGCGGATCGAGCAGCAAATGCAGCCATTGTTCATCTGAATGATGTTTTCCCGGGTGTCGTTGACCAGGATTTCGTTGTCGATGTTCTCTTCGCCAAACTCGTTTTCAATAACGGCAATCTTCTGGCCGTGGGCCTCGGTCAGCACACGCTTGAGCAGCGTGGTTTTGCCCGAGCCGAGAAAGCCGGTGAGGATGGTGACGGGGATCAAGCTCATGGTGTCTACCTAAAAAACGAAAGAAATACGGGGATTGCGCAAAGCCCCCCGCCAAGCGGGGAGTTTAGCGGCCTGTTCAAGCCCCTGAACAAGCTTGGCCAATACCACTTTGACCAGCAGTTACTTTACCGCTCGTGTCAAGCCCCTGCACCCCGATATCAGCCCGAAACCTGTCCGGAAGGCTGGCAGGCCACAGCAATACAGCTATTATTTTTATAGCATCCTGCACCCGCCACATAGGGACAAAAGATCGATTTAACCGACAAAAGACTAGGCCTCCGGTTTTTTGACCAGTACCAGCCCCTTGAGGTATTCGCCTTCCGGAAATGCCACCGTCATCGGGTGGTCGGGTGCGCCGCCCATGCGTTCGGAAATAAAGGCATCCACGCCTGCATCGCTACCGGCCGAGGCCACGATCTTGTGAAACAAATCCGCGCTGATACCGCCCGAGCAGGAGTAAGTGAACAGCACGCCGCCCGGCGCCAGGATGGACAGCGCCAGCCGGTTGATGTCCTTGTAGGCACGGGCTGCACGCTCGGCGTGCGCGACAGTGGGCGCAAACTTGGGCGGATCGAGCACGATGGCGTCAAAGCTTGTGCCGTCCTTCTGGTACTGGCGCAGCATGGCGTTGACATCGGCATCCAGCATGGTGGTACGGCTGGCGTCAAAGCCGTTCAGCGCCACATTGGCCTGGGCGCGCTCAATGGCCGGACCCGACGAATCAATCGAAGTGACATGCTTCGCGCCACCGGCCAGCGCGGCCACGGTGAAGCCGCCGGTGTAGCAATAACAATTGAGCACGCGCTGAAACTGCAGGCGGCGCGTGTACGCGGCAAACTTCTGGCGGCTGTCACGCTGGTCCAGGTAAAAGCCGGTCTTGTGGCCTTGCGCGACATCCAGGCTCAGCTTCCAGTCGTGCTCGCTGATGGTGATGGCGGTGTCCCCCGACCCGGCCAGCCAGCCTGTCGCTTCCGGCAAGCCTTCGAGCGAACGCACACTGGCATCGGAGCGCTCATAAAGCCGCGTCAGGCCGGTTTGCGCCAGCAGCGCCTCCACGATCACGCTTTTCCAGCGCTCCGTGCCACAGCTGGAAAACTGCGCCACCAGCGTGTCGGCATAACGGTCTACCACCAGGCCGGGGAGGCCGTCGGACTCGCCGTGAACCAGCCGCCAGCCGTCACTTTTTATATCGAACAGGTCGCGGGCTTTGATGGCCTGGGCGATACGCCTTGTAAAAAAAGCGCTGTCTATGCGTTCGTTTTCGTCAAAACTCCAGACCCGGGCCCGGATTTTGGAGCTGGGACTGAAGGCCGCCCAGCCCAGAAATTGGCCGCTGTGCCCCTCAACCCGCACCGTTTCACCGGCATCGCCGCCGCCTTTGGCGATGGCTCCGTCAAAAATCCAGGGGTGGCGGCGCAGCAAAGAACGTTCCTTGCCCTCTTTCAGTCGAATTGTTTTCATGGCCGCTATTGTCATGCCTCAGTAGCGGCATAGCCCGGCGTGGCCCGGCAAGCTCCGGCCACGATCTCGCCACAAGCAGCCGGGACCCTCAAGACCAAGAGAGGTGTCGCTTCCGGGAAAGTTTGCGACAATAGCCAGTTAATGATTTTTAAGTACTTTTCAGAACAGTTGAGACATTGCAAGCCTTTTGCCGACATGGCGGGCTTGGCAGACCGCACTTTCACCTCGGCTGTTCGCACCCTGCTGCTGGGTGTGGCGCTGAGCCTGCTGGTCGGCTCGCTGCTGGCGCTGACCAGCCTGGATGCGCGCGCGCGTTCGGTGCTGGACCTGGACACCCATACCCAGCCTGTGGCCCTGAACGACTGGGGCGACTACTGGATAGACACGACCGGCAAGTTCACCGCCCTGCAAGTCGCGAATACCGCAGCAATCCCCTGGAAGCCCACGCGCGCCGATACGATTTACCCGGTCACGAGTGGCGATGCGATATGGGTGCGCATCAACGTGCCCCCCGCCCCCGACGCTGAACGCTGGTACCTTGAGGTGCCCTATCCGTCCATCGACCGCGCTTCGCTCTACACACTCGACAGCGCAGGCCAGTGGAACGAACAGCGGGCCGGCGACCTGCTGGCCGTGAGCAAATGGCCAGTGCCGCACCGCCACCCCCTGCTGCCCATTGCCCTCTCGGCCGAGGTGCCGACCAAATACCTGCTGCGCCTGGAAAACGGGCACGCGTTCGGCGCGCCCCTGCAGTTCATCAGCGAAGGACGCCTGAGCTACTCGGAGCAGCGCGTGTCGCTGATTCTGGGCATCTTTTTTGGCCTGACAGGCCTGGCAGCCCTGGTTTCCGCCCTCAGTGCCCTCTCGCTGCGCGACACGGCCTACGGCTTTTACAGCCTTTGCGTGGCACTGTTGGGCTTGACCCAAGCCACCGTCACCGGCATCGCCGGCTTGCACCTGTGGCCCAATTGGCCCTGGTGGAACGATGTTTCCACGACCGTGCTGCCCATGCTGGCGGTGTCTGCCACGCTTCTGTTCATCTCGGCGGCCGTGGCGCTGCCCGAGCGCTTGCTGCGGCTGCACTGGCTCATGGTCGGCCAGGCGGTGCTGGGCGCTGGGGTGGCCGCGCTGCTGGCGCTGCTGCCTGCCGCAGCGCGCATGGACTTGTTCGTTCCGATTCTTTTGTTGCTGTTGGCCAGCGGCATGCTGGTGCTGGCCTGGGCCTGGCGGCGCGGCGACCGCTTTGCACCCTGGCTGATGCTGGCCTACCTGCCGGTGATCGCCGCCGCCGGCTGGGCCATGGCGAGCAATGCCCACCTGGTGCCCATCAGCTTTTTCACGCGGCACGGCATGCAGCTGGCCGTGGCCCTGCACCTGCCCATCGTGATGGTGGTGTTGATGCTGCGCAGCCAGCACCGGCGCGAAAACATACGGCGCATTCATGGCCTGGACCGGGTCGATCCGGCCACCGGCCTGAT
>DASXRN010000176.1:0-12990 GCA_036506595.1 Polaromonas sp.
TAAACGTCATCTTGGCAATGCGCTGATGCCGGCTCAGCGCGTCGCCGGCCACATGGCCATAACCCTGGACCACATTAAAGATATCCGCCGGCACACCGGCCTGCACGGCCAACTCGGCCAGCCGCAGCGAACTGAAGGGCGTGAGTTCAGAAGGTTTCAGCACCACCGCATTGCCTGCGGCGAGCGCAGCGCCGACCTTCCATGACACCATCACCAGCGGAAAATTCCAGGGTGTAATTGCACCCACCACACCATAGGGTTCGGCAATCGTCATGCCGAGCTGGCTATGCTGCGTGGCCGCAACCTCGCCGCCTATCTTGTCGGCATACTCGGCAAAAAAGCGCAGGCCTTCGGCGGTGAAGGGAATGTCCCAGGCCATCACATCGCGCACCGGGCGGGTTGAACCCACAGCTTCTATCAGGCCCAGGGTGGGCGCATCGGCTTCGACCAGGTCAGCCCAGCGCCTAAGCACGCGCGCACGCTCGCGCGGCGCGCGGCGCGCCCAGTCGCTGCTGCGCCAGGCTTTCCATGAGGCCTCGACAGCGCGGTCCACCAGCGCCTCATCGGCCAGCGGCAGCTGCGCATAGACCTGGCCGTCGGACGGGCGGCGCACCGCCATCGTTTCTGCTCTGGCATCGCCGACCAAAGCGCCGTTAATAAAATGCCCTGTGGGGACGCTGATGTGATTCGGATCGAATGCTTGCAAACTGGGGCCTCGTTACCAACAATAAAAGTAACTTGCATGCTAGCCACGCTGCCGCGGCATTTGCTGCTGTAGCAGCCCGCGCCAGCGCAGCAAGTTGCGATTACGACGGCTTTCATAAACGATCATGGCGAAATTGTGAAACCCGCCCCAGGCATGCAAATTTGACTGGCGGTGCGCCGAAAATTAGGCAATAGTGAGCCTGCTTTTTGACGTATCGGAGAATGTCGTGCCCTCTTTTCCTCAAACCCTGAATACCTCTGACGACGGTATCGTGCTGCAAGCCATGACGGCCGACGACTTGCCGGCCGCCCATGGGCTGTCGCAAGAAGTGCGCTGGCCGCACCGGCTTGCCGACTGGGAGTTTCTACTGAGTTTTGGCGAAGGCCTGGTGGCCAGGAACGACGGCGAAATCGTCGGCACCGCGATCTGCTGGCCCTGGGGCGACCACACCGCCACCGTGGGCATGGTGATAGTCGCGCCGCACTGCCAGGGCCGGCGTATAGGCCAGCGCCTCATGCTAGGCCTGCTGGACCGCCTCGAAGGCCGCTCGGTGCTGCTGCATGCGACGGCAGAGGGCCGTGGCCTTTATGAGCGCCTGGGTTTTGTCGCCACCGGCGAAGTGCGCCAGCACCAGGGCAAGGCGGTGCAAGCGCCGCTGATCGCGCTGGAGCCCGGCCTGCGCCTGCGCCCGCTAAGCCGCAACGACACCGAGCGCCTGATAGAACTGGACACGGCAGCCTGCGGCATGCCGCGCGATGCGCTGATACGGCATCTGATCAGCAAGGCCGACACCGTGGTGCTGGACCGCGACGGCGAAGCCCGGGGGTTTGCGATGATGCGGCGTTTTGGCCGCGGCCGGGCGATTGGCCCGGTTGTCGCACCCGATGCAGAAGGCGCCAAAGCCCTGATCGCCTACTGGGTCAACCAGTGCGTCGGCAAATTTGTGCGCGTTGATGTGGACTTTGCCAGCGGCATGACAACCTGGCTCGAAAGCCTGGGGCTGCAGCGCGCCGGCGGGCCGCTGGCCATGGTGCGCGGGCCGGCCTTGCAGCGCGATGCCGATGTGCGTCTATTCGCGCTGGCCAGCCAGGCTCTGGGTTAATTTGAAGGCATGGGGTTGGAAGACTGAGATGACATTTTTATACAAAGCCGATCCAGCGCGTGGCGCTGTATGGCGCCAGTTGTTTACCCAAAAAGCGCCGCAGCGCGAGTTCCGTATCTGGCCCGATATCGGCGACCCCGAAAAAGTCCGCTTCCTGGCGGCCTGGGAACCGCCCCAAGACATTAAAAAAACCTTCCCGAATCTCGAGGTGCTGTTTTCGATAGCCGCCGGCGTGGACCAGTTCGACCTGTCCTTGCTGCCGCCGGAATTGCCGGTGGTGCGCATGGTTGAACCGGGCCTGGTCAATGGCATGGTCGAATACGCCTGCTTCGCGGTGTTGGGGCTGCACCGCAACATGCCGCTTTACCAGCGCCAGCAGCGCGCGGCCCGCTGGCAGGCGCTGCCGGTCATGCCGGCTGCCAAACGGCGCGTCGGCGTGCTGGGCCTGGGCAGCCTGGGCCAGGCCGTGCTGGCGCAGTTGCGCACCTTTGGTTTTGACTGCGCGGGCTGGAGCCGGTCGCAGCACCATGTCGAAGGCATGCAGTGTTTTGCCGGCCAGGACTCGCTGCCCGATTTTCTGGCGCGCACCGACATACTGATATGCCTGCTGCCTTTGACGCCCGAGACGCGCGGCATGCTCAATCACCGGTTTTTTGCCGGCCTGCCGCAGGGCGCCGCGCTGGTGCATGTGGGCCGTGGCCAGCACCTGGTCACCGAAGATCTGCTGGGCGCGCTGGCCAGCGGCCAGCTCAGCGAGGCGGTGATCGATGTCTGCGATCCCGAACCGCCGCCAGCCGACCATCCGTTCTGGCAACACCCCAACATCTGGCTCACGCCGCATATCGGCAGCATGACCCAGCCTAAAAGCGCGGTCGATGTGATGCTGGACAACCTGCGCCGTTATGAAGCCGGCGTGCCTATGACAGGGCTGGTAGACCGCACGCGCGGTTACTAAAAATAAAAACGCGCGCCGCACGATCTGCTGCCAGTGCTTTCACAACAGCAGGCTGCTGCACCGCAAGCACCCAAAGCAGCAGCAGTCACCAGCGATAGCGGCTTACGATGACAGCATTCCATCGAACCACTGCTGCCGCACCATGCCGTCCAACACCTCCTCCCTCATAGACCTAGACCGCGCCCATCTGATCCACCCTGTTGCGCCCTGGCGCAAACACGAACAGCGCGGCGTCACCGTGCTGGAGTCCGGCCACGGCGCCTGGCTCAAAGATGCCGCCGGCAATGAACTGCTGGACGCCTTTGCAGGCCTGTGGTGCGTCAACGTCGGCTACGGCCAGGAGAGCGTGGTGCAAGCCGCCACAGAGCAAATGCGCAAGCTGCCCTATGCCACGGGCTATTTCCACTTCGGCAGCGAACCGGCTATTCAGCTGGCCGCCAAACTGGTCGAGATTGCGCCGCCGTCGCTCAAGCACGTTTACCTGACGCTGGGCGGCTCCGAAGCCATCGATGCCGCCGTGCGCCTGATCGTGCATTACTACAACGCCACCGGCCGCCCCGGCAAAAAGCAGTTCATCTCGCTGGAGCGCGGTTACCACGGCTCGTCGTCCACCGGCGCAGGCCTGACCGCACTGCCGGTCTTTCACCGCGGTTTTGACCTGCCGCGCCCGGAGCAGCATTACATTGCCTCGCCTTATCTGTACCGCAGCCCTGAAGGCAGCACCGCGCAGTCCGTCATAGACGCCTCGGTGCAGTCGCTGCGCGCCAAAGTCGCCAGCCTGGGCGCAGACAATGTTGCGGCATTTTTCTGCGAGCCGATACAAGGCTCGGGCGGCGTGATCGTGCCGCCCACGGGCTGGCTCAAGGCCATGCGCCAGGCTTGCACCGAACTCGGCATACTGTTTGTGGTCGATGAGGTCATCACGGGTTTTGGCCGCACCGGCCCGATGTTTGCGTGCCAGGCCGAAGGCGTGGAACCCGACCTGATGACCATGGCCAAGGGCCTGACCTCGGGTTATGCGCCCATGGGCGCGCTGATGATGTCCGACGCGGTGTATGCCGGCATTGCCGACGGTGCGGCGCCAGGAGTGCCTATCGGCCACGGCGCGACCTATTCGGCCCATCCCGTGAGCGCCGCGATTGCGCTTGAAGTCATACGCATCTACCAGGAAGGCGGCATGCTGGCCCACGCGCAAAAAGTGGCGCCACATTTTGCGCAGGGCCTTGATGCGCTGACAGCCCACCCGCTGGTCGGCGAAGCGCGTCACCGCGGCTTGCTCGGCGCGCTGGAACTGGTCAGCAACAAAACCACCAAAGCCGGCTTTGACCCCGCGCTGGGCCTGTCCGACCTGCTGTTTGAAACCGGCTACCGCAACGGCCTGGTGTTCCGTTCGTTTGGCGACAACATCCTGGGTTTTGCGCCGGCGCTGTGCTACACCGAAGACGAATTTGCGCAGCTCTTCCGGCGCCTTGAAAAGACCCTCGACGAGGTTCTGGCCGTGCCCGGAGTGCGGCGCGCGCTGGGCTAACAAGAACGGTGGTGGTAGCGCAAAATCAGGCCTATGAATACCGATCTCAAACTCGACCGCCTCGACATCCGCATCCTTTGCCAGCTGCAAAAAAACGGCCGCATCACCAATGTGGATCTGGCCGACGCGGTCGGTTTGTCGCCCAGCCCCTGCCTGATACGTGTCAAACGGCTGGAGAAAGCCGGGTACATCGCGAGTTACGGCGCGCAGCTCAAACTCGACAAACTGGCCGACATGCTGACAGTGTTCACCGAGGTCACGCTGGCCGACCACAGGCGCGAGGACTTTGTGCGTTTTGAGCTGGCGATCCGCGAGATCGACGAGATCCTGGAATGCCATCTGGTCAGCGGCGGTTACGACTACCTACTCAAGTTCACGACGCGCGGCGTCAACCACTACCAAAGCATTATTGAAGGCCTGCTCGAACGCAATATAGGCATTGAGAAGTACTTCAGCTTTATTGTCATCAAGTCCCCTTTCATCAAGCCGCACTATCCGATAGAGCGGCTGATAGACCCTTCAGCCTGAGGCCCGCCTCAAGGCTTTCATCACTCCTTTTTTTGTATGCCTTCTCCCACCAGCTCCAAAGCGCGCTTTGTCCGTCTGGCCGAAACCGGCCGCCCCGCCATCACCCTGCAAATTGACGGCGCCAGCGCCAGCGCGCTGGAAGGCGACACGCTGCTGGTGGCCTTGTTAAGCCATGGCAAACGCGTGCGTGATTCAGAATTCGGCGACGGCACACGCGCCGGTTTTTGCCTCATGGGCGCCTGCCAGGACTGCTGGGTCTGGGACCAGACCGGGCAACGCCTGCGCGCCTGCACCACACCCGCGCAAGCCGGCATGGTCATCAGCACCCGCACCCCGGAGGCGACATGGCCGCAACACCCGTGAACCCGCGAGTCATCGTCGTGGGCGCAGGTCCCGCCGGCATACGCGCGGCCCAGGCACTGGCGGAAGCCGGCCTGCGGCCCATTGTGATTGACGAGGGCAGGCGCGACGGCGGGCAGATCTACCGCCGCCAGCCCGAAGGTTTTAAGCGCTCTTACGCCACGTTGTACGGCAGCGAAGCCGGCAAGGCCCAGTCCCTGCACCAGGACTTTGATGCGCTGCGCCAAAAAATCGATTACCGCAGCGACACCCTGAGCTGGAACCTCACCCCCGGCATGCTGCACACCGTGAGCCAGGGCCTGGCGCAAAGCCTGGCCTATGACGCGCTGATCATCTGCAGCGGCGCGACCGACAGGCTGATGCCGGTCGAAGGCTGGAATCTGGCCGGTTGCTACAGCCTGGGCGCATCGCAGATTGCGCTCAAGTCGCAAGCCTGCTCGATCGGCGCCAGCGTGGTGTTTGCCGGCACCGGGCCGCTGCTGTACCTGGTGGCCGCGCAATATGTGAAGGCCGGCGCCAAAGTCGAAGCCGTGCTCGACACCTCGCCGGCTCTGCCGCCGCTGGCCGCACTGCGCGGCTTGCTGGCGCGCCCGCGCCTGCTGCTGCGCGGCCTGGGGCTGATCGCCTCGCTGCGACGCTCGGGCGTCAAGGTCTGGCAAGGCATCACGCCCTTGCGTGTTGAAGGCTCGCCCGACAGCGGCGTCAGCGGCATCACGCTGCGCGATGCCCATGGCAGAAAACAAACCATCCCATGCGATGCGGTGGCGCTCGGTTACCACTTGCGCGCGGAAACACAGCTCGCCGATCTGGCGGGCTGCGACTTTGTGTTTGATGCCTTGAGCCGCCAATGGCTGCCGCGCATGGACGGCGATGGCCGCAGCAGCGTGGCCGGCATCTATCTGGCCGGCGACGGCGCACGCATACTGGGCGCGGACGGCGCCGAGGCTGCAGGCCGGCTGGCCGCACTGGCAGCCCTGCACGACCTGGGCGATGACAAGGGCCGCACGCTGTTCAAGGAGCAGGCGCCGGGACTGCGCAGCACCTTGAACACCATGAACAATTTCCGTGAAGGCCTGGCGCGCGCTTTTCCGTGGCCGCACCAACAGGCCGCCACGCTGCCCGATGCGGCCGTGGTGTGCCGCTGCGAAGCCGTGACCGCCGGCGAATTGCGTCGCTCGGTGCACGAGATGGAGAGCCAGGAAATCAACCGCGCCAAAGCCTTTAGCCGCGTCGGCATGGGGCGTTGCCAGGGCCGTTATTGCGGCCATGCGGCGGCAGAAGTGGTGGCCCACGCGGCGCATATTCCGATTGAAGATGTGGGGCGGCTACGCTCACAAGCGCCCGTTAAACCGCTGTTGATGGATGTGCAGCCATGAACCAGGACAAACGCAGCGATGTATTGATTATTGGCGGCGGCCTGATGGGTGTGACCACGGCCTTCTTTTTGCGCCATGACTACGGCCTTGGCGTGACCTTGCTTGAACGCGAGCTCATAGGCCGGCAAGCCAGCGGCACCAACTTCGGCAATGTGCGGCGCCAGGGCCGCGCGCTGGAACAAATGCCGCTGGCCAACCGCGCGCATGCGGTGTGGGGCCGCGTCAAAAGCCTGCTGGGCGAAGACATAGAGTTTTTGCCGCTGGGCCACCTGCGTGTCTGCTACACCCACGAACAAGCCGCCAAACTTGAAGAGCATGCCAGGCTGGCGCGCCCCATGGGCCTGGACCTGGAGCTGCTCAGCGCCGACATGCTGCGCCAGCGTTATGGTTTTTTCAGCAAGGAAGTGGTGGCGGGCTCCCTCTCGCCGCTGGACGGCCATGCCAATCCGCGCCTGGCCGGTCCGGCCTTTGGCCGCGCGGCGCGGCGCGCCGGCGCCGACATCCTGGAGCACCAGGAAGTCGTGCATATTGAAAAGGACGGCGATGACTTTGTCGCCCACACCGCAGCCGGCAAAACCTTTAGAGCGGCGCAAATGCTGGTCGCCAGCGGCGCCTGGTCGGACAAACTGGCAGCGGCCTTTGATGAGCCCGTGCCCATGGAGGCACGCGGCCCGCAGATGGGCGTGACCGAGCCGGTGCCGTATGCGATTGGCCCGTCGATAGGCGTGTCATCGCCTGTCGAAGAGGAGGGTTTGTACTTCCGTCAAATCACACGCGGCAACATCGTGTTTGGCGGCGGGCTGAAAGGCCCGGCATCAACCGAAACAATCCGCGCCGGCGTCAGGCCGGACAACACCTTGCGCCAGTTCCGCGAGCTGCGGCGTTTTGTGCCAGCCATGGCCAAGCTGCAATTGCTGCGCGTCTGGAGCGGCATAGAGGGTTATGTCGGCGACTCGCGCCCGGTGATGGGCCCGAGCGCGCGCGTGCCCGGCCTGCACTATGCGTTTGGTTTTAATGGCGAAGGTTTTGCGATCAGCCTGGGCGTCGGCGAGACCATGGCAGAACTGCTGGCCACCGGCAAGACGGTGACGCCGATCGAGGCGTTTTCCATCGGGCGATTTGCTCAGGCCTGAGCAGCCAACGCTAGCGCAGCCAGGTGGCGCTGTGGTTCGCCAAGACCAAACGTGATGCCACCGCTCGCGGCGTATTCACTTCGGTACCGGACCTCGCGTCGGGCGGCTTGCACGTTCTTGTGAAAGGGCGTCAGCCGCGTCGCGACAGCTCGGTCACGGCAGCGCGCAGATCGCGCGCGAATTCGCGGCCATAGCGCGTCTGCGGTCGCAGAGCGCTGGTCGACAGCACAATCTCCAGCGACACTTCCGGGCGGAACGGCCGCACTTCGAGTGCGCCGTAGCTTGTCCACGGCACCAGTCCATCGACGAGCGCCACGCCGAGCCCGCGCTGCACCATGGGCAGAGCGCCGATCGACAGCGAGATTTCAATCTGCACCTGGCGTGCGACGCCGGCTTCGGCAAATGCCACTTCGAGCAAGGCGCCTACCCGCGTATTGACGCCGTAGCTGATCAGCACCTGCTCGGCCAGATCGGCCGGCGTTACGACCTTGAGCTTGGCCAGCGGCGAGTCGTCGCGCATGACCACGACGATGGCGGCCTTGCCCAGCGACTCGGAACGGATTTGGGGTTCGCCCGATTGCTGCATCGTCACGCCGAGGTCGATGTCACCGACCAGGATGTGTTCGTCAATGGCCTCTGCCGACAGGGTTTGCAACACAACGCGCAGCTCGGGGTTGCGCTGGCGGAAGCGCTCAATCGCATGCGGCAGCAAGGCAAAGGTCGGCGGCGCGCTGGCCCCTACGCGCAGCAGGCCGAGTTGTTTGTCGCGGATGCGGTCCGACAGTCCCTGGAGCACCACGATCTCGCGAAATATGCGGTCGGCGTCGCGGTACAGCAGTTGCGCCTCGGCTGTCGGCACCAATCGCCCACCGAGGCGTTCGAACAGCTTGTAGCCGATCTGAGTCTCAAAATGGCGCAGCACCTTGCTCACTGCCGGCTGCGAGACGTGCAGCGACTCGGCGGCGGCGGTTAATGAGCGGTTGCGCATGATGGCGCGGAAGACCTCAAGCTGGCGGGCATTCATGACCGGCCACTATAACCAGGGGTTTGGTATTACACAACAATTGATATTGGCCCGCGGCGCCGGCGCGGTCCAGAATTGCTTCCATGAACTTCTTACCTCACCGCTACGGCGGCAGTGCCGCATGAACACGGGGCGTTTCATCCGCCTCGCCGAGACGGCTCGCGCGTCGGTCCAGTTGCAGGCCAACGGCCGCACGATCAGCGCGCTCGAAGGCGACACTTTGATGGTCGCGCTGCTTGGCAACCTCGGTCATTTGCGCCACTCTGAATTCGGCGACGGCGTGCGATCGGGCTTCTGCCTGATGGGCGCCTGCCAGGACTGCTGGGTCTGGACCGAAGACGGTGAGCGGCTGCGTGCCTGCACCACCGCCGTACGCGAAGGCTTGCGCATTGTCACCAAATCACCGGAGGTGTCATGGCCCAACCACGCGTGATCATCGTCGGCGCCGGGCCGGCGGGCGTGCGATGCGCACAGACGCTGGTCGAGGCGGGCCTCAAGCCCATCCTGATTGAGGAAGGCCGACGCGACGGCGGGCAGATCTACCGTCGTCAGCCTGAAGGCTTCAAGCGCGCCTATGCCGCGCTGTACGGCACCGAAGCGGCCAAGGCTGAGGACTTGCACCGCAGCTTTGAAACGCTGCGTCCGAAGCTTGACTACCGGCCCGAGACGCTGGCCTGGAACGTGACGGCTGGCACCCTGCACGTGGTGCATGGCCACACACACACGGAGACCCTGCGCTATGACGCGCTGGTCGCGTGCAGCGGGGCCACTGACCGCCTGATGCCGGTCGAAGGCTGGAATTTGGCCGGCTGCTACAGCCTCGGTGCGGCGCAGATCGCGCTAAAGTCCCAGGCCTGCGCGATCGGTCGGCGTGTGGTTTTCATGGGCACTGGGCCGCTGCTCTACCTGGTGGCCTCGCAATACGTGAAGGCCGGCGCCAGGGTGCTGGCCGTGCTCGACACCGCGGCCTTCAGCCGGCGCCTGCGTGCCCTGCCCGCGCTGGCAGCTCGGCCCGACGTGCTGATCAAGGGCATGGCGTTGACCGCCGCGCTGCGCCAGGCCGGCGTCGCGGTGCACACCGGCGTGACGCCGTTGCGCATCAAGGGCACGCCGGAGGCAGGCGTACAGGGCGTAGTGGTGCGCGACGGCAAGGGACGCGAGCTAAGCTTTGACTGCGATGCCGTAAGCCTTGGTTATCACCTGCGTGCCGAAACCCAGCTCGCCGATCTGGCGCAGTGCGAATTCCGCTTTGACGCCGAGTCGAGACAGTGGCTGCCCAAGATCGATGTCGACGGCCGCAGCAGCATGGCCGGCGTCTACCTGGCCGGCGACGGTGCGCGCCTCCTTGGCGCTGACGGCGCCGAGGCCGCAGGCCGCCTGGCTGCGCTAGCGGTGCTGTCCGACCTCGGCCACCAGGTGCCGCAGGACAAGATCACGGCGCTGCGCCGCACGCTCGAGAAGATGGACCGTTTCCGCCTGGGGCTGGTTCAGGCTTTCCCCTGGCCGCACGAGCAGGCGGCCACGCTGCCCGACGCTGCGGTGGTCTGCCGCTGCGAAACCATCACCGCCGGCGAACTGCGCCGCGTCGTCACCGAGATGGGTGGCTGCGAGCTGAACCGCACCAAGGCCTTCAGCCGGGTCGGCATGGGCCGCTGCCAGGGGCGGTACTGCGGTCATGCCGCGGCCGAGGTCGTAGCGCATGCGGCTGGCGTGCCGATCGAGGTAGTAGGTCGGCTACGCGGCCAGGCGCCTGTCAAGCCGCTGCTGATGGCGGCCCTCGAAGCGACAACGGGAGACGCATGATGGGTCAAGACTTGAGAGCCGACGTGGTCATCATAGGCGCCGGCCTGATGGGCGTGTCCAGCGCCTTCTTTCTGCGCAAGCGCGGCCGCTCGGTGATTCTGCTCGAACGCGGCCTGGTCGGCCAGCAGGCCAGCGGCGTGAACTTCGGCAACGTGCGCAGGCAGGGGCGCTTCCTGCCGCAGCTGCCATTGGCACATCGCTCGCGCGCCATCTGGGGCCAGATGAAAGCACTGATCGGTGACAACGCCGAATTCCTGGCTACCGGCCATGTGCGCGGTGTCTACGACGAGACGCAGGCCGAGGTGGTCGAGAAGTACGCCACCGACGCGCGCGGCTGGGGGCTCGATCTTGAGATCATCGGCGGCAGCGAGTTCCGCCGCCGCTTCCCGTTTTTCGGCCCGGAGGTTGTCTGCGGCTCCTATTCACCCAACGATGGACATGCCAACCCCCGTTTGGCTGCGCCGGCATTCGGTCGCGCAGCCCGCCGCGAAGGCGCGCAGGTGATAGAGAACTGCGAGGTGCTGTCGGTCGAGAAGGAAGGAGAGGACTTCCGCGTTCAGACAGCTGACGGCCGCACGGTGCGCGCCCCGGCGGCGCTGATCTGCGCCGGCGCTTGGGGCGACAAGCTCTCTGCCGCCTTTGGCGAGCCGGTGCCGATGACGCCGCACGGGCCCACGATGGGCGTCACCGAGCCCTTGCCCTATGGAATCATTCCGGTGGTGGGTGTGTCGACCAAGGTGCCGCACGAGGTGGTGTACTTTCGTCAGGTCAAGCGCGGCAACATCGTGTTCGGCGGCGGTCTGCGCGGCCCGGCCTACCCGGACCTGAAGCGCGCCTATGTGCTGCCCGAGAACACGCTGCGCCAGTTGCGTGAACTGCGTCGGCTGGCGCCGGCCCTGGGCAAGCTGCAGGTGCTGCGCACGTGGAGCGGCATTGAAGGCTACCTGCGCGACGAGCTGCCGGTGATGGGCCCTAGCGCCCGTGTCAGTGGCCTGTACTACGCCTTCGGTTTCTGCGGGCATGGCTTCCAGCTCGGCCCCGGCGTCGGCGACGTCATGGCCGAGCTGATAGATACCGGTGCCACCAGCACGCCAATTGAACCCTTTCACATCCAGCGTTTTACCGCCTCGCCACCGAGCGCGGTCGACAACTCTTCGGCACCGGCGAAGGCCGCTGCCTGATTTCAAACCATTTTCTTCTGGAGTTCCCCATGTCCGTTACCGCCCATCCCACCGAAACCCTGATCGCTGACGACGAGACGCGCCGCTTCCACGAAACCAGCCTCGTGTTCGACGGCCTGGCGATCGCCTATGTGCTCGACGAGAAATATGCCCAGCGCGCTCTCGAAGGCGGCGTCAACGCCGCCAATGTGACCTTCGCGCTGGAGGAGAACTGGGACAGGACGCTGCACAACTTCGAGCGCCATCTGTCCAAGATCAACAAGAGCCCGCTGCTCACGTTGTGCAAGACCGCCAACGACGTGCTGGTAGCCAAGGAGAAGGGCAAGCTCGGCATCGTGATCGGCACCCAGGGTGCCAGCATGATCGAGGACTCAGACCAGTTCTGGCGCCTGGAGGCCATGGTGCGCATGGGCCTGCGCTTCCTCGGCCTGGCTTACACCACGGCCAACGCGCTGGGCGACGGCTGCGGCGAGAAACGCGACGCAGGCCTCACCTACCTCGGAGAGGAACTGATCGCGTTGGCAAACACATTGCCGCTGATGCTCGACCTGTCGCACTGCGGCCACCGCACGCGCGCCGAGGCCACCGTGCTGGCACGCGCCCCGGTATGCACCCATTCAAACAGTGACGCGCTGCGCGCCAACGGCCGCAACACAACCGACGCGACGGTCAAGGCCATGGCCGCCAAGGGCGGGATGATCGGCGTGTGCGGACTGCCGCAATCGCTGTCCGACGAGACGCCGACCCTGGACGATCTGCTGGACCACGTCGACCACTTCGTCAAGCTGGCAGGCGTTGAGCACGTCGGCATCGGCATGGATTATGTCGAGGCGTTTCAGGAGCAGGCAGCGGTGGTAGCGCCACCCAGCGTGGTGACCTGGCGCACGCGCCGCCCGGACATCTTCGGTCCGCTGTCGGCGTTTGGCCGCCAGTCCTACCCGATCGGCGTCGAGTCAGTGCGCAAGCTGCCGAACTTCACGCAAGGACTGTTCGATCGGGGCTATTCGGCCGACGACGTTACGGCGCTGGTTGGCGGGAACTGGCTGCGCGCGATGCGCAAATTTTGTGGCTGAAAGCCGTGATCGATCGCTTGTCATGGATTCACACCCTAAGCATCAGCGTTGCGGCGGGGCCGTCGCCGGCCGTGTCAAAGAAGCTCGGCGCCTGGAAGCCATTTTTCGATGTGCTGAAGAACGCTCTGCGCCGCACTTGCGAGAAGTGGAAGATTGCTTACGCAAACCGTCCTGAATCATTCCTTCCCTTGTTAAACCCCACCACCCCAGGAGATCCGCCA